>QZKW01000086.1 GCA_003599885.1 Desulfobacteraceae bacterium
AACCGATGCTGAACGTCTTCCTGTTTTTCAAAATTTAACAAAAAACTATGTCAAGAACTTTTTTTAAAAAATTGATTTTTTTTACTGAACAGTTACAAATTTATAAAATTCAGCTTCCTCAGTTTTAATCCTTCCTCAATAATCATAAAAATTTTTAGTAATAAAAAAATTGTTCAACATCTTTCAATGCACTGATAAAATTATCGATATCTCGTTTGGTATGCAAAGCGGTCAAGCTGATCCGTAAAATGGCTTTGCCCAGCGGAACCGTTGGATAACGGGCCGGCAGTACATAGATATTTTTTTCCAGCAATTTCCGGGATATACGCCTGGCTTTTTTTTCATCCCCCATCAAGACGGATAAAACATGCGCATCACCGTTGACCTCAAATCCCTGATGCACCAACTTTAATGCCATATACCGGCTGATATCATGCAGATGCCTACGCTGTTCATCCGCCTTTTCGATCATTTCCAGTACGTCCATGGCGGATGCGGCATGGGCCGCAGGCAAGGTGGTGGTGTAAATCATCGGGGCGCAAAAATTAAGCAGATACTCCTTGATCATTGCCGGAAGCAGTACAAATGCTCCGAATAATCCCAATGCCTTACCAAACGTCCCAATGGCGATATCAGCCACCGGCCTTGCCAGGCCTTTTCCCTTTTCACCCAGGACACCAAACGCATGGGCTTCATCGACCACGCATAAAAATTGACTTTGGGATTTGACGGTCAACAAGTCGTCACAAGGCAACACGTCACCATCCATGCTGAACAGAGATTCGGTGATCACCGCGGCCTGGCCGTCGGCGCAGGCATCAAGCCGTTTTTTAAGGTGGGCGAGGTTGTTGTGATTATATCCGTAAATATGCGCCCGGCTGAGCATCAAGCCATTAACGCTGCTGGCATGGATATGCTTGTCAAAGAAAACCCTGTCTCCTTTTTCAAAAAGTGCGGCCAAAATTCCGGCATTGGCTTGAAACCCACTGGGGAAAAAAAGAGCGGCCTGATAACCAAAATAATCGGCAAACGCATCTTCAGCCTGGCAGATGATCCGGTAGTTGCCGGAAACCAGCCGGGATGAGGAGGCGGACGCGCCAAGTGTTTCAAAATGCCGGGCCACTTTCTGAGCCAGGGCCTGTGAAGATCCTAAGCCCAAATAATCATTGGACCCGAAATTCAATATTCGGCGACTGTCAATGCATAAATATTTTCCGTTCCGCTGATCAATCCTTATTGGATCGCGATACAAGCCCTGCTCTTTTTGCAGGTTCAATCGGTCATGATATCGCTTTGCAAACATGTAAATAACCGTTCATAATGAGATTGCAATCGGTTTTGGTCAAATCGATCATCATAGGCGATGGTGGCAAACAGAAATTGCCCATTGATCACGATTTGATCATTTTTAAGGGCTGTCAAATGATAACCATATGCATATTGGCTCCGGGAGGTTCGTTTCCCTTTCAGTTGATAGGTGCCGTTTAGCTCCAGGCCTGGATTAAAACCGCATTCTTCGATGATCAGCAGCATGGCATGACGGCTGAATTGATTCGCATATCTCACGTGCATGGCGCCTAGTTGCGCCAGGCTTTCGATTCCCAGCCAGACAGGTGTTTCCGCAAATGTTTTTTCGGCGACGATGGTGTTTTCCCGCACCTGGGTAATCCGGTCGAGCAAAATAAACCGGTCTTGACCGGAACAAACCGTCATGATTTCCATTTTCGTATCACCAAAGCCGCATTCTGGCCGCCAAACCCGAAATTTTCAATTAGAACATGTTCTGCTGCAAATGCCATTGTTTTATTCACAAACGCAACATCGGACCGGCACGGGTGCTTGAGATTGCGGATGGCCGGCAGCAGTTCATTGCCGAGCAACACCAGATTCAGTCCCAATTCTACTGCGCCGCACGCCGCACTCACATGCCCGATCCATGATTTTAATCCAATGACATATGGGGTACGCCCCCCGAAAACATCCGCGATCACGTCGGCTTCGACCTGATCGTTCAATTGCGTCCCTGTGCCGTGGGCCGAAACATAATCGATCTGTTCCGGTAAAATATTCGCCTCACGCAAAACATTTTGAATGGCAAGCCTGGCGAATTTTCCATCCGGTCGGGGTGCGGTCATGGCATAGCCGTCCATGGTCGCGCTGTACCCGCATATTTCCGCGTAAATGTGGGCGCCCCGCTGCCGGGCATGGGCAATGTTTTCAAGCACAAAAAAAGCACCGCCTTCACCCGGTACAAATCCGTTGCGTGATTCGTCAAACGGGCGGCTGGCGGTATCAGGCGTCCCGTTTACCATGCATAATGCCTGGGCTTTGCGATAGGCCAGAATCCCTCCGGACGACAGCCGGGAATCCCCTCCTCCGGCCATCGCCACATCCAGATACCCGTGTTTGATTTTTCGATAGGCCTGGCCGATGGCCTGTAAAGAAGCGCTGCAGGCGGTTGCTATGGTCAGGTTCTCGCCATGAATTCCTAAAACTTGGGATATGGCGGAAGCCCCGGTATTGGGCAGAAACCTGAGCATCCAAAGCGCATTCAACGCGGAATCATCCAATTGACCGTTTTTGATCGCGACCAATTCTTTTTCCAGGTCCAGATTGGGTCCGACCCCGGCAAATAGTCCTGCCAGATCCAGACATGCTTTGTCGATACCGGCATTTTCAACAGCAGCCACTGCTGCCGCAAGGGCGAATTGGAATCCGGGGTTCAAATAGCGCAGATTCTTGAATCGGCCGGTGTAAGCTTTGACATCAAATCCGCAAACCGGGCTTATCACGATTTCCGGATCATGCCGAGATCGCCTGAAACATACCTGATCATTTTTGAATGACCGCAGGATGGTTTCCGGGCAATGACCTAAAGCGGAAATAATTCCCATGCCGGTGATGACGACTCTGTTTGACATTTAAACGACGCTAAATAACCCTGTAAAATTTTTCCACGGCATCTTTGGAGCACTGCGCCGGCTTTTCATCCGCAAATCCAACCGTAATAAAGCACTTGATGACAGCATCCTCTATATTTAAAATATGTTCGACGGGTTTTTTTTGATCCGCCTGGTGGATAAAAACCAGCGGCGCCGTCAGAATACAGGCCCCTAATCCGAGTTCCTGGGCTTTTAATAAAAAATGACTCAAAGACAACCCCACAGATAGATTCATATCCGTATCATGACGAAAGTCCTGTTTCATGATTCCGGCATCTATCATTTGATGCGCAAAGCCGGACAAAGGGTTTTGGGTTCCCACGGCAAATAAAACCGGGGCATGCAGCATAAAATCGGAATAGCGGAAATAGGCATTGATCCAGTTGCGGATCCGTTTGCCGGCGCCAAGATTTTGATGCTGCTTCAAAAACCAGTCATGTCCGGTTTCAATCGCCTGATTCAATTGGTTGCGGATTTGGGCGGATGCGATCCGAAAAAACCGGACCGGTTGACTGTTCGAAGGTGATGGCGCCATTTGGGCGCACCGGACCATCGAAAGGATCCACTCTTCCGAAGGCAAATCAGGTTTGTATTTCCGGATGCTCCGGCGCTCATGAATCAAACGATCCAGGGCGCTTATCAGGCACGGTTGCATCAGGCCGCCTTTTTGGATTTTGTCTGCCATTCAATATAGGCAATCAGATCCTTGACCTTCAGAACCGGGCCCTGATCAAGATCTGCCAGGATTTCAGCAATCCTTTTGGTTGAAAGAAACGGAAATCTGCCGGTCAGCCCGGCCAGGCGATCCTGTGAATCCGGTATATTTTGGATATAAAGCCGCAAATTCCTCAAAAACAGATCATCATCATTGATTTCAATCGCAAACCGGTTGTTCAAAGATACCGCCAGTTCCAGAAAATCGATGGATTCTGCGCACAAATCCCTGACCAAATAAGTGTCCGTGGTGATTTCTTTTTCATCGACGTCAAGCAGTTCGACCAATATTTGTCTGATTTCCTTAAAAATATCCACGAAATCATTTTCCTTTTTATGCTTAGGGCTATAAATTCATTTTACGGCGGACATGCCGCCATCCATGGTGATGCTTGTGGCGTTTATACCGGAGGCGCTGTCAGTGAGCAGAAACAAAATCACATCCGCGATTTCCTCACAAGAGAGCATCCGCTTGATCGGTATTTGATCCATAATACGCTGCTCATGTTTTTCGATAAACGATTTGGCCCTTCCTGCGTCCACATAACCGGGCCTGACACAAATCGTGGTAATACCCTTGCTCGCCAGTTCGATGCCCACGGCATTGTAAAGTGATTCAGCGCCATTTTTGGCAGCGGCATAAAATCCCTGTCCCGGGCTCTGCCGTGCTGCGGCTGTGGAAGAGACATACACCATTCGCCCTTTTTTTTGGGTCAGCATGGCCCGGGCCGCAGTCTTGATCATGATGGTCCGGTTGTTGAGGCTGGCCTCAAAAAACGATTGCACCCTTTGCGCATCAGTCGCGGCAATCAGGCCCTCCAGATCGTCTTGAGCAAAATCGACCAGGTAATCCAACTTATTTTCAATCGTTTCAAAGGACTGGCCGATGCTGTGGACGCGATCCAGATCCAGATACTCCGCCGCATATTTTCCTTCAAAATCTCCCAATCGGGATTCAAGTTTTTTCTGACCGGATTCGGACCTGAACGTCATGATCGGAAAAAGACCCGATAGAATCATTTTTGGCGCCAGGGTCAAGGCCATATCACACGTGCCGCCGACGATCAGGCATTTTGTTCCGGTAAACCTCATGTTCATCGCAGGATCGATCCCCTTACCAGTACGGTATCGTTAGCCAGAAGTTCGCACTCGATTTTAGATGCATGTTCCGATCTCTGAAATATCCGGTACCGGTATGTTCCCGGTGTCACCCATTTAATGAATCTGAAATTGGACAGCGTCACTGTCTGTCCGCATTGGCCGCACTTTTGCAGCACCTTTAAAAATGCGGCGATGATCAGGGTGCCCGGAACAATCGGATGGCCTGGAAAATGATCCCGAAAGATCGGGTCTTTCGGATCGAATTCAAATATGCCGTAATGGATGATCAACATTATCTTGACCGATCTCACATCAATCTCCTTTAGGACAGAAGGTAATGCCCCCGGAGTGTTCAGTTCTCACCATAGCTGGAAACGGCTACTTGGCCGCCGAAATCATCACCATTTCAGCCCGTGTACCGGGGTGTGGAAAGGAACATATATAATCGTGTCAGAAATTTTCTAATACAGAGGCATAAGTTGCGCTCACGGGGCACCTGTCCGTTTCCATCGGAGAGAGTATTTGGCGAAAAGGGAGTGCTCTTGTCGAGACCGATGAAGACAACCGCCCGCCGTGTGCCATGAAGTGAAGTCAGTTGAAATACCAGATGCGGTAGCTCCGCATGTCCGGCTTGATGAGCGGGAATTGAAAACGGGGCTGTAATCTACAGCCCCCGTCCTCGACCGTCCTGCTTAATTTGGCAATTGCAACATAATTTTGGATTTTGAAATGGTTTCTATTCAAAAAGTCCGGAAGTTTTAAAATTTTCAATCTCCTTCTCTGAATACCCTAATTTTAAGAGGACTTCTCTATTGTCGGTGCCTTCGGGCTGTCCTGCTTTAGAGTATTTCAACGGGGTTTCGGAAAACCGGATGGGAGTTCCGATCTGGCGGACAGAATCACCGCCCGGAAGTTCCACATCAACCAATAGCCCCCTGTGTTTGGCCTGGGGGTCATTTAACGCCTCAAAAAGTGTCAAAACCGGTTCCACGCAGGCATCAACATCTTTAAAGGCCCCTTCCCACTCGTCTCGGGTCTTTGTTTTGATTACTTCCCGAACTTTTGCTTTAACTTGCAAAACATCCTTTGGCATCACACCGCCTTTAATCAGATCCGGGCATCCAATGGTGTTGCAGAAGGCAGAAAAAAACTGTGGTTCCAGCCCGCCGAAACTAATATATTTATTATCTTTTGTCTCGTAAAAATCATAAAGACAGCCGCCGTTTAAAATTTCCCCTTCTCTTTCCGGTTCCAAGCCATTCACCAGAGCAGCCGCTCCAGTCATGGCATTGAACGGCATGACACCATCCATCATTGAAATATCAATATGTTGTCCTTTACCTGTATTTTTACGATAAAGAACTGCAGCCAGGACTCCTATAACCACGTTATTTGCGCCTGATGCCACATCTGCAATCTGCATACCTGTTAAAACAGGCCCGTCAGCCTTTGTTCCCGAATAAGACATCAGCCCTGAACGGGCGAGATAATTAATGTCATGACCGGCTCTTTTAGAATAAGGACCATCCTGGCCGTAACCAGTCAAAGAACAGTAAATAAGCCCTGGATTTATTTGTTTAAGATGCTCATATCCCAACCCGAATTTATCCATGATACCCGGTCTGAATTGTTCCACAAGAATATCATACTCCGAGATGAGCTGTCTTACAATCGTTATAGCCTGGGCTTTTTTAAGATTGAGGGTGATAGAGCGTTTCCCACGCCCCAACCAGGCAAGATTTGCAGAAATCGATGTACCATGGAGGTAAGGCGGCATCAGAGTCGCAATGTCTGGCCGTGATCCTGACACGACTTTCAAAGTATCCGCCCCAAGATCAGTTAACACCATAGTAGCGTATGGTCCGGGCAAAAGAGTTGAAAAATCAAGTATTTTTAAATGCTCTAAAGGTCCCGACATTATTACAATCTCCTATTTAATTATATAAACGATTCTTAAACATACTGAGATTATCAGACTTTCATTATTTGTTATGGGTCAGGATGGAATAAAAATTGTTATTTCAATTTTATCAATAATTTAAAATTGAAATAGATCAAATCGAAAATTCTCAAGGTCAATATAAGCCATTTTGTTTCGGAGAATCTTTCCCCGTTTAAGAATAATTTTAATAACTTCCATGGCTTCCAGTCCGCCTATTATGCATGGAGTTATTGATGGGACGCCAAGAATCTTTTCCATCTGTTCTGGAATTTTTCCTCCAAGATTTTTAGTTGCATATAATTTCTCAAGATCCATATCTTCAGGGAAAATTGTCATTACATGGCCATCAAAACCTGCCACAGCGCCATGAACCATCGGAATCCTCATTTTTTTTACAGCCCGACCAAGAACAAAGCGATCTTCTATATTATCAAGGGCATCTACAACAACGTCAGCATCTTTGATAATTTCATAAGCATTGTTTTTATAAAGTTTTTCATTTCGGGATATTATTTCAACAGCAGGATTTACTAAATTTACGGCAAGCCGAGCTTCGGAAGATTTCGGCGAGCCTATAGAGGACATCTTTGATAATACTTGGCGATTGAGGTTTGTCTCATCAAAAGTATCATGATCAACAACAATAAGCCGACCGATGCCGATTCTGGCAAGAAGCATGACAACATACCCGCCGAGACCGCCGGATCCGATAACAGAAACAGTTGATTCTGATAATTTAAGCTGTTCATCTATCGAAATAATGTCACGGTTACGAAGATATATGTGAGGACAAATACCGAGTTTTAAAGCTTCAATGTAAACCTTACGAATGGAACACCCCAATGCACCGCTGATCTCTACCGCTTTCTCGTTGCTGATAATACGGACTTTTCTGCCAACCGGATCGAAAATTTCTATTGATTTTCTATTCAGGGACTCCTGAATATCAGGCTTTATACCAGGATTCAAATTGTTGCTCCTCATTGCTCAAAATTTATTTTGCCTGAAATAAAAAATAAGCTATCCGATAATACAGAGCACGTCATTTTTGGAAACCGAATCCCCGCTCTTGTAATTAGTCGATTTAATCGTTCCGCTAGCCGGTGCCGGAAGTGAATTTTCCATTTTCATGGCTTCCAGAACCACAACAGAATCCCCTTTTTCGACAGAATCCCCCACTTCTTTAATGTAACTGAGAATCATTCCGGGCATAGGGGCTATCAAAGGGATTCCTTCTGCAGCTGTAGGCTTGGATGACGGTGCAGCTTCTGGTGATTTTAGTAACGAGGGTTTTGCGGCGGAGGGCGCAGGCCGTAGGGCCGGAAGGGCTGCAACTCTCTGTGCTGCAAGCGCTTGCGGCGGAATTGCGGGTGCTGCTGGAGCAACCGGCGGTTGCGCGTAAGTGATGATCGGCTGTCCGCCCAGCTCATCAACACTGACTTCAAAATATTCATCTTCGATAAACACGTTAAAAGTTCTGGTATGCTTTCCTTTGGCCGGTGCGTCTTTAGAAGATTTTTCCACCAGCGTGCCGGCTTTTGCCTTTGCAAGGATTTCATCCGTTTTTTTGACATCTTCAAGGGTTCGGGCTTTAAGTGAATCAGGAGGCGTTTCCTTTCCATACTTGTACATCAAGAATTTTTTTCCGGTCACCGGGTACAGTGCGTATAAAATGATGTCTTCAAGATCGGACGTCAGGCCTTTGAGTTCTTTTTTGGCTTTTTCCAGTTCAGGTTCAAGCACCTCGCCAGGCCGGCAGGTAATCGGTTTTGTACCTCTTTCATACCCTTTCAAAGCTTTTTTCTGAAGTTTTGAACTGATGGGAACCGCTGTTTTTCCGTATAATCCGTAGCACAGATCCTTGACCTGGGCCGTGATCATTTTATAGTCTTCATCGTCATCATCAAACAATACATTGTTCACCGTCTGGGTTCCCACGATCTGGCTGGTCGGCGTGACCAGCGGAATCTGTCCGAGATCTCTTCTTACCCGGGGCAACTTGGCAAACACCTCATCCATCCGGTCCAGGGCATCCATTTCCCGCAGCTGATTAACCAGGTTAGACAACATTCCGCCGGGGATCTGGTGAAGCAAGGCGTTAATGTCAATAATCGAAACCTTTGAGTCATCCAGAAGATGCTTGTATTTGGGAAGAACTTCTTTTTCCAGTACCACATTAATTTCGGCAAGTTTCTTCATATCAAAACCGGTATCCCGGCTGGTGCCGATCAAAGACATCACCAACGGTTCGACTGCGGGATGTGATGTCCGATACGCATAACTGGACATACAGGTATCAATGACATCCACACCGGCCTCCACCGCTTTTAAATGCGTCATGGGCGCCATGCCGGAAGTGAAATGGCTGTGCAGATGAATGGGGATATCCGTGTTTTCCTTCAAGGCTTTGATCAGTTCAAACGCGTCATAGGGGGCCATTAATCCTGCCGTGTCCTTGATGCAGATACTGTCTGCCTGCATTTTTTCAAGGTCCTTGGCTTTGTCGAGATAGTAATCCAGGTTGTAGACGTCGCCGCCCATGCGCGGCTCGGTTAATGAATAACAGATACATCCCTGAAAATGCTTACCGCAGTCTTTGATCGCGGCAACCACTGTTTCAAAATTCCGGAAGTCGTTTAGTGCGTCAAAAGTTCTGAATATATCCATTCCGTTTTCTGCTGCTTTTTCAACAAATGCTTGGGCAACATCATCCCCATAGTTACGGTATCCTACCACATTTTGTCCGCGAAGCAGCATGGAAAAAGGGGTTTTCTTAAAGTAACGCTTTAAGGTGCGAAGTCGCTGCCATGGATCTTCATTTAACAATCGATGCATCGTATCAAAGGTTGCGCCTCCCCAGACTTCCACGCCCCAGAAACCGACTTCATCCATCATTTCGGCTATCGGTATCATGTCTTCGGTTCGACCTCGGGAGGCAAAAAGGGACTCATGCCCGTCCCGGAGTGTCAGATCCTGGATTTTTACCGGATTATCAGCCTTGGGGCGGTTCTCATAATCATTAATTGACTGCATCTTCACTTTAAAATGATCACCCATTGGAATCTCCTCATTAATATCGTGTGACATATAAATAAATGTTGAACGTCTGAGACGTAACAAATTTTTTGATTGATTATTTTTTTTCAAAACAGAAAATCTAAAACCATTATGATTAAAATTTTTGTTTTGATCCGTGGAATGCTTTCATTTGCATCATCGACCGCATCTGCATTTGATGCTGGCGGCCGCTGATGCCCCATGAATTCAAAACCAGCGGCGCATGTTTCGTTCCTGTAATTACGGGCTGAGAATGAGCTCCATGGGACTGAGAGAATGCCATCGCTTCGTGTTCCGATTTAATATAATTGGCAACTGCTGCTATTGCGGCAATTTTTTTTTTTCTATCCAACATACCCACCCTCAATTTACATTCGTTTGAAATAAAAGGAATTATCAAAACCCAGACCATTAAGCAGGAATATTACCATGTTTTTTCGGAGGAAGTTCCTGCCGTTTGTTGTACATGATCTCCAGCGCTTCAATTAACCGCATCCGCGTTTCACTTGGGACGATCACATCATCGATGTACCCGCGGCTTGCGGCACAATACGGATTAGAAAAAAGTTCACGGTATTCATCAATTTTTTCCTGCCGTTTGGCCTTTGGATCGTCCGCAGTGTTGATTTCTTTGCGATGAATAATGTTTGCCGCACCGTCTGCGCCCATTACTGCAATTTCAGCACTCGGCCACGCAAAAGCGAAATCCGCGCCCAAATGTTTCGAGGACATGGCGATATATGCTCCGCCATAGTCTTTACGAACAATCACAAGCAATTTGGGAACCGTTGCTTCGGAGTAACACCATAAAAGCTTTGCGCCGTGGCGGATAATCCCACCCCATTCCTGATTACTGCCCGGCATATACCCAGGAACGTCCGACAGGGTCAATAACGGGATATTAAAGGCATCACAAAATCGGATAAATCGAGTGGCCTTATCCGAAGCGTCAATGTCAAGACATCCCGCCATTACTTTGGGCTGGTTTGCGATAATGCCGATACTTTTTCCGTTTAAACGGGCAAAGCAGACAATAATGTTTTGCGCAAAATGGGCATGGGGTTCAAAGAATTCTCCTTTATCTACAATCTGACGGATTACCTCTTTCATGTCATAGGACTGACTCGAATTATCCGGAATTAATGTATCAAGTTCCGGCGCAATTCGTTTCGGGTCATCACCAACAACCAGAATCGGCGGGTCTTCCATATTATTTGACGGCAGATAAGAAAGCAGCAACTTAATATTATTGATTGTATCCTCATCGGATTCACAGGCAAAATGCGCCACCCCACTTTTTTCATTATGGGTCATTGCGCCGCCGAGATCTTCAAAAGTAATGACCTCGCCGGTAACCGATTTAATGACTTCCGGACCGGTAATAAACATATGACTGGTATTTTTTACCATAAAAATCCAGTCGGTCATGGCCGGGGAATAGACAGCACCTCCGGCGGTGGGTCCCATGATAGCAGAAATCTGGGGGATCACACCTGAACACTGGGAATTTCGATAAAAAATTTCTCCGTAACCGCACAGGGCATCAACACCTTCCTGGATCCTGGCTCCGCCGGAATCATTCATGCCGACTACCGGTGCGCCAGCTTTGTGTGCCATATCCATTATTTTGCAAATTTTTCTGGCGTGCATTTCGCCGAGGGAACCGGCTCTTGACGTAAAATCCTGGGCATATGCAAAAACCGGACGCTCGTCGACATATCCATAACCGGTGACCACTCCGTCGGATGGAATCTCGATATTTTCCATCCCGAAATTGACACATCGATGCTTGACAAACATATCCACCTCACGAAATGTGCCGGGATCAAAAAGCGCGTCCAGCCTTTCCCGTGCGGTTAGCTTGCCTTTTTCCTTGTGTTTGGCTACATTTTTTTCACCACCCTGCTCAAGAGCTTTACTCTTCAAGGCCTGTAATTCATAAATTTTATCCGCAACACTACCCATTATCCTATCCTTTCATGTCAACCCTTACATAAACTCAACCATTTCAAAATCGTAAAAATGTAAAATAATGGAACAAAAATAATAATTAATCGAGTGTGTCTGAAACGGGTCTAATTTTAGTTTTTCAGAGAATTTAATATTTTTCTCACTGCAGCTGTAGGCGTCGATGCACCTTTTTCAACAGCCCAGCACAATTGGGGCAATAATTTTTTAACCTCGGGGATTTGATAAAACCAGTCTTTTAACCCCTCTTCCAGTAACGCCCACATCCATTGACGGGCCTGTTTTTTTCTTTTTTCTTCAAGGGCGCCAGTAGCTGACATTTTTTCATGATGGTCTAAAACCATTTCCCATACTTCTGCAATACCGGTCATATACAACGCACTGCAGGTCAAAACCTGCGGCGACCAGTCAACAGTATCAGGTGAAAACAAATGCAGGGAATCCGCATAAACTTTTTTTGCCTGCAGCGCTTTATCAAGATTGTCCCCATCCGCCTTGTTCACAACAATTGCATCAGCCAGTTCAAGGATGCCCCGTTTAATACCCTGAAGGCCATCACCAGCACCGGCAAGCATTAACAGAAGGAAAAAATCGACCATGGATGCGACACTCACTTCAGACTGACCAACCCCGACTGTTTCAACCATGATGACATCGAAACCGGCAGCTTCACATACGAGCAGAGACTCCCGGGTTTTGCGTGACACCCCACCTAACGTTCCCCCGGACGGAGAGGGGCGGATAAAAGCGTTGGGCTGAACG
The DNA here is from genome assembly GCA_003599885.1 of Desulfobacteraceae bacterium. Classification (GTDB taxonomy): domain Bacteria; phylum Desulfobacterota; class Desulfobacteria; order Desulfobacterales; family Desulfosalsimonadaceae; genus SURF-3. Next base: position 12,487 of record QZKW01000086.1, read on the forward strand.
GACAGTTTTTCCATACGGGTTTTGTCCCCCATTATACTGCCGCCGCTGTGCGTACTGCTGGGATCAACCGCCAGAATCGCTACCCGCTGCCCGCGTTCAACCAGGAGCATTCCCAGACTTTCAACAAATGTACTTTTGCCAACACCCGGAACACCGGTAATTCCGAGCCGGACGGCTTTACCGGTAAACGGAAGGAGCCGGTCAAGCACATTTGTTATCAATTCCTGATGTGTTGGCAGTGAGCTCTCGATCAGGGTAATGGTTTTGGCAAGGACTTTGCGATTGCCGGCACAAACCCCCTGAACATAATATTCAGGATTGTTTTCCATTATCTGTTTTCCAGCGCATTCAATACCTGGTTGGCGGACTCCGTTATCACGCTCCCCGGTCCGAACACGTTTGAGACCCCGGCATCATATAGAAAATCATAATCAGACGGCGGAATAATACCGCCGACCACCACCAGCACATCCTCTCCGCCCTGTTCCTTCAGGGAAGCAATCAGGTCGGGAACCAGAATTTTATGGCCAGCCGCAAGACTGGATACTCCAACTACGTGAACGTCATTTTCAACGGCCATATGTGCTGCCTCGGCAGGCGTCTGAAACATGGGGCTGATGTCCACATCAAAACCAAAATCCGCAAAAGCGGTGGCCACCACCTTGCTTCCCCTGTCATGCCCGTCCTGGCCCATTTTTGTGACCAGTATTCTTGGTCTCCGCCCTTCTTTTTCAGCGAATTCATCCGTCCGTTTTCGAAGAGATGCCATAATTTCATTGCCCTGATATTCTGATGCATAGATACCTGAAATGCACTGACTGGTGGCGACATAACGGCCAAAAACTTTTTCCATGGCATCGGATATTTCGCCCACCGTTGCCCGTTTTCGGACGGCATCAATGCTGACTTCAAGCAAATTACCGCCGGTTTCCGCACATTTTGTTATCGCTGCAAGTGCTTGTTCAACCGCTCCATTGTCTCTTTTTTCTTTAATTTCTTTGAGTCGGGTCACCTGCTGATCACGGACTTCTGCTGATATTTCCCGGACTTCTATCGGCGCCTCATCTTCCACCTGGTATTTATTGACACCGACAATCACATCTTTCCCCTGATCAATTCTTGCCTGTCGACGCGCTGAAGACTCTTCGATTCTCATTTTCGGCATACCGGAAACAATGGCTTTGGCCATACCGCCCAATTCATCAACCTCATTGATAATCTTGCGTGCCTCCTGAATAATTGAGCGGGTCAGCGACTCAACATAATACGAACCACCAAGCGGATCGACCACGCGCGTGACCTGGGATTCCTCCTGAACTATGATCTGCGTGTTTCTGGCCACCCGGGCAGACAGGTCGGTGGGCAGGCTGACCGCTTCATCAAAAGAGTTGGTATGCAGGGACTGTGTTCCGCCTAAAACCGCTGCGAGACACTCTATCGTGGTTCGAATGATATTGTTATAGGGGTCTTGCTGTGTCAGGCTCCAGCCGGATGTCTGGCAATGGGTTCTGAGCATCAACGAATTCAAATTTTTAGGGCTGAACTGCTTCATCAGGTCCGCCCACAGGAATCGGGCCGCCCTGAGCATGGCAATCTCCATAAAAAAATTCATGCCGATTCCAAAGAAAAAAGACAGGCGCGGAGCGAAGTCATCAATATCCAGTCCGGCGTTCAACGCGGCTTTTACATATTCAATGCCGTCAGCAATCGTAAATGCGGTCTGTAAAACCGAATCAGCTCCGGCCTCCATCATATGGTAGCCGCTGATACTTACCGTGTTGTACTTAGGCATATTTTTGGAGCAATAACCAACGATGTCCGAAACAATTCGCATGGACGGTTCCGGTGGATAAATATAGGTATTGCGCGTGAGGTACTCTTTTAAAATATCATTCTGTATTGTCCCCATCAGCTTCTCTTTGGAAACCCCCTGCTCTTCGGCGGCAACGATGTAACCGGCAAGAACCGGCAGAACCGCTCCATTCATCGTCATAGAAACCGACATTTTATCTAAAGGGATACCATCAAATAATATTTTCATATCCTCGACGGAATCTATCGGAACCCCAGCTTTGCCGACATCTCCTGTCACCCTTGGATGATCGGAATCATAGCCGCGATGAGTTGGCAAATCAAATGCTACCGATAGCCCTTTCTGCCCGGCCGCAAGATTTTTTCGATAAAATAGATTTGATTCTTTTGCCGTTGAAAAACCGGCATACTGACGGATGGTCCAGGGTCTGTTCGTATACATGCTCGCACGAACACCGCGAACAAAGGGATCAACCCCTGGAAGATTATTGATAAACTCTATGTTCTCAAGGTCTTCGGCAGTATATAATGGTTTTATATCGATTCCTTCAGGGGTCGATTTCGTCAGTGACTCTACCGGGGTTCCCCTTAATTCTTTTTCCGCCATTTTGTGCCAGTTAAGAATATCCGCATGATCAGCCATATTCAATATCAATGCTCCTTCTTTAAATAATTTCTGATGCTCTCGTAAAAAGATACCAGGATGGCTAAGTTAAAAGTTTCACCAATACCATAAAAGTTGGCAAGGCGTAGTGGTTTTTCAGACAAGAAATCATACATGTAGTATCTATAGTGGCTGAAAAGCCACTACAACGCAGTAGATGGGACTTTTAATGACACCATCATTTATCGTTCACATAATTCCACAAGCACCCCGCTGGTCGCTTTGGGATGCAAAAATGCGATTTTTGCGCCGCCGGCCCCAATGCGCGGAGTTTCATCAATTAAGCGGACCCCCTTTTGCTTTAATTCAGCCAAGGAGTTCTCAATATCATCCACGCGAAATGCGATATGCTGGATTCCTTCGCCTTTTTTTTCAATATATTTGGCGATCGGGCCGTCCGGTGCCGTGGATTCCAGTAATTCCACTTCACTTCCGCCCACCGGGAAAAAAGCGGTTTTGACTTTTTGGGCTTCCACTGTTTCAGCCCCCTCAAAATCCAACCCCAGGACATCCGACCAAAATTTTTTCCCGCTTTCTATGCTGTTAACCGCAATACCGATATGATCAATTTTTAATATTTTCATAGTATTTTCCTTAATTGCTTATATGATTGTTGCCGGCAATTATTTGAAATAACCAGGTCCTTTTTTTATGAGTTCATCCGCAATCAGCAATCGGCGTATCTCAGACGTGCCGGCTCCGATTTCATAGAGTTTGGCATCCCTGTAAAGCCGATTAATGGGATATTCCAAGGTATAGCCATAGCCACCATGAATCTGGAGGGATTCGTTAACTGCGCGAGATGCGGCCTCAGCAGCAAAAAGGATTGCCGCGGCAGCCAGTTTATGGACCTCAGTCCCTTTCCCGCCGCCACTGGATTTATCAGCCAGAATGGCCGAGCGGTATACAAGTCCCTTTGCCGCTTCTATTTCTGTATACATATTGGCCAGCTTCGCCTTTACCAGCTGAAAATTGCAGATGGGTTCACCGAACTGTTGCCTTTTTTTTGCATAATCAAGTGCCAGTTCCAAAGCGGCTTCACCAATACCTATGCTTATTCCGGCAACAACGGTTCTTTCGATGTCAAGGCCGGTCATCATCACCTTTATGCCTTCATTTACCCCTCCCACCACGTTTTCGGCCGGGACTTGACAGTTTTGAAACACAAGCTCCCCGGTGCTTGAACCACGGTTGCCCATTTTTTTTATTTTTTGGGAAACGGAAAATCCCGGAAAATCTTTTTCAATGATAAAAGCGGTAATCCCCCGGGCTCTTTTGGCCATGTCTGTTTTTGCATAAACCAGAGCGACATCTGCCTCCGGGGCATTGGTAATAAACATTTTATTCCCATTTAAAACAAAATACTCGCCATCTCTTTCTGCCGTTGTTCGAATACCCACGGCGTCCGACCCGGCATCCGGTTCGGTTAACCCCATACATCCAATTAATTCTCCGGAACAAAGTCCAGGCAGATATTTTTGTTTCTGTGACGTAGTACCGTTTCTTTCCAGATTATGGGCGCATAGATTCGCATGGGCACCATATGACATGGCTAAGGCGGGACAGATTTTCGCCATCTGTTCTATTACAAGGGTGAAAGTAAGGGTATCATAGCCACTGCCTCCGTACTTTTCGGAAATGCTCAAGCCCAACAGGTCGATTGCCCCCAGTTTTATCCAGATATCGGAGGGGAACTGATCGTTTTGATCAATCTCTTCCGCAAAAGGAGCGATTTCTTTGAGCATAAACTCCCGGACGTTTTTTATAATCATTTTCTGTTCTTTATTTAATTCAAAATTCATAACCGCCTGTTTCCCTCAATGGTTTTAGTAAAACATTTTTTATTCCGGTTTGCCGGCGTTTGTCGTGGCCAACCAATGACATTCACAGTTTAAATTTTCAACATCTTCTGCCTGAACAATTTTTCAATTACTTCCGACAGGCCGCTGATATTATCCATAAAATTTAAGTGATCTGATGGGAAATACCCTTTCAGAAACTGCTGCGTCTGCAGGTTGCATCCACAACCGATTGTAAACACCTCGACATCGTGTGCCCGGCAGTATTTAAGGGTATCACCAAGACTGAGTCCACAATTGGCCGCCCCGTCGGTTATATGGATGATCATACTGTTTTTATACTTTTTGTTCAGCATCATGGCCGCAGCCATGATGGCCTGGCCTGACGGTGTCCGGCCCTTTGGGATAACGGAGTATACTTTACCGCCGGAATAAAGCTGGGTGAGCACACATTGGGCACCATCCTCGGAATAGGCATAAATATCTATAAGATTTTTAAATCCTGCAGCAGCATGTGCAAGTGAGACAAAAAATTTTTCTGCGGTCTCCCATGGTCTTTTAGCGCCCGACTTTCCTCCCATTGATGATGATGCATCTGCAATGATACAAACATGCCATGGGAAATCAGATACAATAAGCTCTTTTTTTTTAAAGACCCTGCTATCCATGGGAACGCGATAAAGGCGCCGGGGATCAATCTTGCCTTCATACTGTGCTTTTTTTATGTGCCTTTTGCGGCGGCGCATAAAAAGAGACTGTTGCTGTAAAAATATTTTTTTAAGCCGGTTAACAAGCATTTCATCAGGCTGGAAATCGCTTATCGACTGGCTTTTCCTGACGATTGTTTCCATGGATTTTGCTTCAGGCTCTTCAACCGCCACAGCAATTACATCTGTCAGATCATTCTCGCCATCCTCAAGAGCTGCCTTTAAGCGGTTTAAAAGGTCCTCTGGATCGGCGGAAGCCTGGTTTGATTCATCCGTATCCTTATTTTCATCTTCATCGTTACCTTCATCTGTCTCACCCCGGGGAGCTGCTTCGTCTCTGAAATTAATGGCATCAGGGGAAATCTGGAATTCTTCCCATTCCGAAATTTCATAAGCCACCTGGCCCCATATATCCATATAAACATCTTTTCTTCTGGACCGCCTTTCAGTAATGGAGGCTAACAATGCGATATTGGACAGCTCATCTGTAAGATGGCTCAAAATTTCAAGCGGACCGTAATAATAGGCATGCAGGTTCTTCGTATGTTCATCAAGGATTGTTGCTGCCCGCCAGATATCTGCAAGGCTGGACGGGGCGGGCGGCAGTGTTGGGTCTCTTCTGTTTTTTTCCAGTTCCAGACGCCAGTATTGTACCAGATAAAGAGACCATACAGACGATTCTGCCCGCATATTGATATAGATATCCTCGGCAGCCTCGATGACATTTTCTAAATAACGATAAACGGAATCCGATACGGCCGGCGCCTCCTCCTGTACTTTGCCGATAACCCACTCACGCCATTCAAGCGAAGACAGACCTTCAAGTACAACCTGCCCAACCAGGGCATCGAAGGTATCGAACGAAACCGGATATTTTTCTTTGGCCATACCAGGATCAAGAAGTATAAACCGATTATCCGTTTCGACCATCCCTTTCCAGAAAACCGGTTTTACATTCCGGCCGATATAACCCGCCACCTTTCGCAGAGCACGCAAGCAGAGCATAAGCTCGGCGGTTTCATTGCCTGAACGATTTTTTCGCCAGAAGTCCGAGTAAGTGGTCATCTTAAAACCTCTTGTCCGTTTTCTGACATTATTTTATGGCTGACCATCAGGAAGATAGGGAACATATACACCCGCACCGGATTTTGTCTCGTGCTCACCGGTTTCAACATGCACCGCAAGGAGTAACGATTCAAGGGCATCTCTCGATATCTGCAAACCGTAAATCAACGCCTCTTTCAAAGATGACCCCAGAGATACCAATTCGGCAATCATCAGGCTGTGCCGGATTGAGATCACCAGACCCGCCTGTTCGTTATCCCTGATCCTTCCAATTATATTCAAAACCTGTTCCGCCTTTGTTTTATCAATCCCTGTTTTTCTGACCAAGACCTCCTTTTCCACCTCTATAGGGAGATATTCAAGATGTATACGATAGAATCTGTCTTTAAGGGCGGCATCAAGGGTATCCGTACCTGTAAATCCATCCCCCTCGTTCATGGTGGCAAAAAAAATAACCTGGGGAGCTACCTGGACAAAACCTAATTCATCGATCCAGATACACCGGTCTTCGGACAAAATAGAAAACAGTTCATTTAAGGCATGCGGTGACTCTGATCGATTAATCTCTTCCAGATGTATCACGCAACCCGGCGTCTGGATCGCTTCAGGGAATAAAAATTCCTTGTAAAAAGTTTCGCCGGCTTTTAATCTCTGTTGGCCAAAAAGTTCACCGGATTCGGATAACAGCCCGACTTGAAAAGTCGCCATCGGCCTTTTATAGATGCTGGCAAACTGACTGACCAGAGATGACTTGCCGCACCCCTGATTTCCTGTAACCAGCAAATTTACCGGGTGCATTCCGGACATTTTTTCAAATCTTTCCAGGACGATCTTGTCCGCATTTAAGACAAAAAAATTCGGATCGATGGCTGGAACTCTCAATTGTCTAAGTGTATCAACCATAATATCAAGCACCCCCTGTATTGTTGCTGCGAATTTTGGTTAAGTACGATTTACAATAAAATTAATCCTTCCAGGATGTTATTATTTTATTGTTCCCACGGGACAAATATCTCATCCGGATGATCGAAAAGATAGCCCATACGTGCCTGCGCATCTTCTCTTACAGCATTTTGAGTAAACTCATCAAAATCTTTGGAGGCTATCCATCGCTCCAACAACAGCCCCCCCGGAAGCCACATTTCCATCGTCTCTTTTTCAGTTACCCAGGCTTTGAGTTTCACTCCGAATCGGCTCAGAATCTGCCAAATTCTGTCCCGGTCGCGCCGATCGCAATAGACCATCATCACACATTCATCAATGCCGAGATTAACTGACGGCTCTCTGTCATACTTGATAACCGGGATTTCTTTGCTCTCCACCAAAGGATCCAGCTTTATGGCCAGCTTGTCCAGCCATGATTTTTCCCCTAAAACAATCCACTTTCCCCAATATTGAAGCACTTCCCCGTTGGTCATTTCCTTCCCGTTGCGAACAGTGTATTTTTTACCGATCAAAATTTTAGGATGAAATATAAAGATAAATTTTGATTCCGGGTTATCCTGTATCATGATATAAACACCTCACTTCAAGTGATAGAATTCATCCGCCGGCAGCAAGGGGGATGATACTGATTTCATCACCATCTTTAACCGTTGTCTCAAGCCCATCAAAATCCCGTAGGTTATCTCCGTTCAGGAAAATCAACACATTGGATTTGTACCCTTTCGGGTCAATCAGATGTCCTTTTACACCGGGAAATCTTTCCTCAAGACGATCAATACAGTCAAGGATTCGCTCCCCTTGGCAGGAGAACTCTGTTTCTCCGTAAAACCATCTTTTTAACGAACCTGGAATTATTATTTTAACAGGCATTTTCTGTTCCCTATTAATTTAATTCTGACTCTGAGCATATGGTGTAAAATTGAAAATTATATCGCATTCCCAGTTACAATCTGGCTTAACTGCTAGAAAGACGCTTCCGCCATCTCTACGGCAGAGTCATCAAGGTTTTTTATATTTTTTATTTTACCCATGGTAAGGGGGAGTACCGAAAAAGCGAAATGTTTGGCCAAGCGGATCTGGGCATCGTAAAAAGCCGCTTCACTGTTTTTCCGAATGAAATCGCATTTTTTTTCTTCCTCAACGTTTGCCAAACATTTTTCAAGTTTAGGAAAGGCCGCCTCTGCTCTCCACAGAAGCATCCAGGCAAGAACAACATCCCCCATAATCTCCAAAAATGGATAAGCAAAAGAAAATGCCGTAAGAACTTTGTCCGACATGGCATTTTGAGCAAGGAACATCGCGCACCCGGCCAATTGATCAGCAGCTTTTTCCACCTCAGCCGCAATCGGAGCCAATTCTTTTATTTTTTCTGCATGGGATACCTTCTTTTTTACCTCAGCAATCAGGTTCATAAAATGTTCGCCGTTTGCCATGCCCAGTTTTCTTGCCAGAAGATCCATACCCTGAATGCCGTTGCTCCCTTCATAGATACTGAAGATTTTTGAATCCCTCAGGAGCTGCTCGACGGGGAACTCCTGTGTATAACCGTATCCACCGTGAACTTGGACTGCCTGCGTACAGACTTCAAAAGATTTATCAGCACTGTATGCCTTTACAATCGGAGTCAGCAGCTCAATCAGCCCTTGCCAGCGGGATCTATCAGCATCATTTGCAGCCGTCAGGACTTTATCAAAACAAAGGCCGACATAATAAATCAAACTTCGCATCCCAGCGACATGGACTTTCATCCACATCAACATCCGGCGTATGTCCGGATGATTGATAATGGCGACTTGCGGAGCCTCCGGATCCGCCATTTTCAGGAGATGCTTTCCCTGCAATCGCTGCTTTGCATATTCGACGGCGTACAGATAGGCACAGCTGGCCAACGAAAGTCCCTGCATACCCACGCCGAGGCGCGCTTCATTCATCATATGAAACATGGCACGCATCCCCTTGTTTTCTTCACCTAATAGTAGCCCCCTGCATTTTCCCGACGCGCCCAGAGTCACAGAACACGTAGCACTTCCATGAATTCCCAGTTTTTCTTCAATCCCGTCACACCTGACATCATTTAAATCACCGAAACTTCCATCATCATTGACCCATATTTTGGGAACGATAAAAAGGGATATCCCTTTAGTGCCGTTGGGCGCGTCCTCAATCCTCGCCAACACAGGATGAATGATGTTTTCGGTAAGGTCCTGATCAGCTCCGGTAATAAAAATTTTACTGCCTGTTATGCTATAGGTGCCGTCCGGATTCTTTACAGCCGAAGTGGTCAGAGCACCTACATCTGATCCCGCCTGAGGTTCCGTTAAAAACATGGACCCTCCCCATTTGCCGGTATACATTTTTTTAAGAAAAAGCGCTTTTTGTTTCTCGGTACCAAAGGTTTCAATCAACTTTCCGGCCCCGTGAGCGATGCCCGGATAAATCATGAAAGCGCAGTTTGCGCCACAAAAGTATTCAGCGCATGCATTGGCGACAATAGTAGGCATTCCCTGCCCTCCAACAGCAGGATCATCAATGGCTGCAATCCACCCCCCTTCACCAAGAAGCCTGAAGATTTTTTTAAACGAAGCGGGAACCCTTACCTTTCCATCTTCAAATACGCAACCTTCCCGATCACCTTCGGCATTGGTGGGAAGTATCTCTTTGATCGCCAAATTCCGCGCTTCGTTGACGATCATCTTGACGGTCTTTTTGCTGAATTCATCGAATCGTTTCGTCTGCGCAAGTTCTTCAATGCCCATCTGCTCAAAAAGAACAAAATCAATATCGTCCCGGTCCGCAATAATCTGTGCCATTTATTTTCATTCTCCTTTTCATATCTGTCTGAGTTTGCCGTGCAACGGTATTTAAAGAGATTCTAAAGACCGCTACAATTTTTTATGAATTTTTCATATTTCCTAAAGTACACTTTTAAGTTGCATTTCACTAAGTGAATACAAGAATTGTGCCATTAAAAGGCTAAATTACCAACTCGGCTTTTATAAGGGGTAAATACGATATTTATAGCCATCCTGTTTGAATACCAGCTTAAGTTTCTGTTTAAATCCCCCTATTGATATAAATGGAATAGCGTATGGATACATCAAAAATTTCGGACAAATTGGCCTTTATCGAACCAATTTGTCCGATACGACCGATTGTGTCCGTTCAGTTGGAATACAGGCTGTGAAAAAATAAATTTATGCCCATTAACAATTGATATCTGTAAATTTATGAATAATATGCACTCTACGTGTATCAGTATGGGATTCATTCGCAGGGGTAAAATCAAAGCACCCTGCATATAAAAAAGCAGAGCAATTCCGTTTCCAACATGGCGCTTTATATTTTAAACTATCCCGTTGAAGGTGAAAATCGTAAGGCTCTTTCATAAATAAAAGACACCCAATAAAGGCAGTTATTGTTTTTTTGGTCTAATAATTGCATTCCTAAATTTGCTGATGCCTGGTATTTAACAGGGGCTTTTTTGAAAGCTGATAACAGTAAAACAACCGCCTTCTTGTTCAACGACAGACGGTATCTGTCTTTTTCACAAAAAAATTATTAAAACCTTTGGGGACGAACATGGCGGTTAGCGAAAAAATAAAAGAACTTTTATCAAACAAAAACAGAATCAATATGTTAAGCACATCAAATAAGGAAGGAAAAACCGATGTGGCGATATTCGGTTCAGCGCCTCTGACAGATAATCAAACGGTTTCCTTTGTATTAAAAAGTAGCTCCCGGTCGTTAACTTATCTAAAAGAAAATCCCTATGCATCCTGCTTGATACTGCTACCTGAAGAAGATGGCAAAGGGTTTAAAATAAAGGGTTGCAGACTTTATTTAAAGGCCGATTTTATTGAACTCTCGCGAAATCTTGTTTTTTTAAACGAGCGAACCGAAGGAGATAATGTAATCTGGAAAAAATCTTTTAACATCGAAAGAGACAGACAGGAAGAAGAACGAAAAACATTTAAAGACTGTTATCTTGTTCGTTTTAACATTATTGAGACAAGGCCGATTGTTGATATGGGACAGGGTATTTAATAATATTGGTGCCCGCCGTGAACCTGGAATTTTCAGGTTTTCGTTCAGGCACTGTTTAGCTTGCTTATCCACTTTACTTGAGTGAATCAAAGGGAAAATGAAACTCAAAAAATTCTTTGCATAGTTTTACAGTTTTTTAAGATTCCTGAGCAAATTTTGCTAATTTTTTTGCTCCGATTTCTACAAGAGTAAAGTGGATAAGCATATATCAACATAAAATTTAGTCAATTTGCATCCGGTCAGACATCTCTGATAATTAACTGGTCCGGGAGAGTGTTCCATTTCCCGGGCATGATGCGTTTTATAAAATATGAAGAAAGGTTTTTGAGTAGTTCTATTGTAATGACCCTGAATTATTGAACAAGCAACCCGACTCATACGAAATGAAAAACAAAGAACCAAATTGTGCGATATGCCCTTTTAAGATGCCTGACAAGCTTTTGCAAAAAGGAAGACGGCAAAGCGCCTCCTTTTTGCCCTACAAAAAACAAACAAGCTCTAAGGAAAAAATTGATGTACGTGACGATCAGAAGATTTCTCCCGGTAATTTTGAGACCATGTGTAACCCCATTATGCTGGCTTTAATTCTGAACGATGAAAAAACCGATTTCAATATTTTATTGGGATTATGCGTGGGGCATGATTCTTTGTTCCTTAAATATTCGAAAGCACTGTGTACCGTTTTTGCAGTAAAAGATCGACTGCTCGGGCATAACCCCATGGCTGCGATTTATAATATCGACAGCTATTACCGTGATTTGAAATAGAACGTTACACAGAAAACGTTCCTAAGACAGGAGAAAACAAGTATGAAAGTACATGAATTTCAGGCAAAACAAATTTTCAGGAGTTACAAGATTCCTGTTCCTGACGGTGATGTGGCATTTGATCATCAAAATGCAACGCAGATCGCTAAAGGAATCGGAAAATTCCCGGTAGTAGTAAAGGCTCAGATCCATGCCGGCGGCCGTGGGAAGGGCGGCGGTGTTAAGCTTGCCCATTCTCTCGATGAAGTTTCTCAACATGCCTCATCGATTATCGGCATGAACCTGGTGACTCATCAGACGGGACCGGAGGGGAAGCAGGTGAAAAAGATTCTTGTCGAATCAGGGGTGAATATTGAAAAAGAATTATATTTAAGCTTGATCCCGGACAGGGAAACGGCCTGTATCCTTGTTATAGCCAGTGAAGCCGGTGGAATGGATATTGAAGAAGTTGCGGCACAGACTCCGGAAAAGATTATAAAGGTTTTTATCAATCCATTAAGTGGTATTTCGCCGCATCATTGTCGCCAGGTTGCGTTTGGTCTGAATCTGCCGGCATCAGTGATTAAAGAATTTTCACAAATTCTCACCCGGCTGTATCATTTATTTGTGGAAAACGACTGTTCGCTAGTTGAGATTAATCCCCTTGTGATTACAAAAGAGAGCAGAGTAATCGCGCTGGATGCCAAAATGGATTTCGATGACAATGCCATGTTTCGGCATAAAGATATTCTGGAGTTCCGAGACTTGGATGAAGAAGATCCTCTGGATGTGGAAGCATCAAAATATAATTTAAACTATATTAATCTCGATGGAACGATCGGGAATATGGTCAATGGCGCAGGGCTTGCCATGGCCGTGATGGACACCATCAAACTGGCAGGGGCTGAACCGGCTAATTTTTTAGACGTAGGGGGCGGAGCCACGGCGGAAATGGTTGAAAACGGATTTAAGATTATTTTAAGCGATGACAAGGTCAAAGCCATATTGATCAATATTTTTGGCGGGATTCTGCGGTGCGATATTCTGGCTAATGGTGTAGTGGAAGCCGCCCGGAAAACAAAGATTAAGGTACCTTTAGTTGTCCGCATGGAAGGAACGAATGTCGAGGAAGGCAGAAAAATCCTTGCAGAATCCGGTTTGAAGCTCTTTACCGCTGTGGACATGAAAGATGCGGGTGAGAAAGTAGCGAACATTGCCGTTTCTTAACACAACTTTATATAATTTTTCATAATTTAAGGATATAGATTGACATGAGTGTTTTCGTTAATTCCGATACGCGACTGCTTGTTCAGGGAATAACCGGGAAGGAAGGTCAATTCCATACCCGTCAATGTGTCACCTATGGCACCAATGTTGTTGCCGGTGTGACACCTGGAAAAGGTAATCTGAATATAGACGGCATTCCTGTATTTAACTGCGTCAATGACGCTGTTAAAAAAACACAGGCTAACTGCAGTATGATTTTTGTCCCGCCGCCATTCGCTGCGGATGCGATTATGGAATCAATAGATGCCGGTATTGAATTAATCGTTGCTATTACCGAAGGAATTCCCGTGCTGGACATGATGAAGATTAAACAGATGCTTAACCATGCAGGCTCCCGTTTGATCGGGCCGAACTGCCCTGGGATTATTACGCCCGGCCAGGCAAAAATCGGCATTATGCCGGCCCAGATACACAAGCCAGGAGGTCCTATTGGTGTGGTATCGAGATCCGGAACGCTCACCTACGAGGTGGTATTCCAGCTCACTGGCCAAGGAATTGGACAAACAACATGCATCGGCATCGGCGGTGATCCGATTAACGGTACCAATTTTATTGACTGCCTGGATGCATTTGAAAATGATCCTGAAACAGAAGGTATTGTAATGGTGGGTGAAATTGGAGGAAACGCGGAAGAAAATGCCGCCGAATATATCAAATCCAATGTGACCAAACCTGTTGTCGGATTTATTGCTGGTATAACAGCTCCTCCCGGCAGGCGCATGGGGCATGCTGGTGCTATTATAAGCGGCGGCAGCGGAACTGCACAGGCGAAAATTGAAGCCTTAAAAAAAGCAGGTGTCCATATTTGTAAAAATTTAGGAGACATCGGACGGATGTGTGCGGATGTCTTCGTGTCATAATCTTATTAGCAATATTTTATCGGTAATATATCTGTTATCCACATTGACATTTGGAGATCTATGATGAACTGGTTTATTGAAATTTTTCGCACCTCGATCGGCAAAAAGATAGTTATGGCTATTACCGGCCTCGGGTTTTCTCTTTTCCTTTTAATTCATTTAATCGGTAATTTAACTCTTTATGGCGGAAAGGAACTCTTCATGTCATATGTTGAACACCTTCATGCATTAGGCCCCTTGATTCACGTAGCGGAAGTCGGGTTGCTGACTTTCGCCATTATTCATGTCGTATCCGGTCTAATTCTTTTTTGGCAGAATTTACAGGCACGGCCGATTAGATATAAAATTAATAAGAGGGCCGGCGGTCGGACCCTCGGGTCCGCAACCATGCCGTATACGGGAGTACTTATTTTAATATTTGTGGTAATTCATTTATTAAATTTCCATTTTATTGATCATTCTCTTCAAACCGCATTTCAGGTCATTTCCGCGACATTTTCCGTACTACCTTACGTTGTCTTTTATACAATAGCGGTAATTATTGTCGCAATCCATGTCAGCCATGGTTTCTGGAGCCTTTTTCAGACACTTGGGGCCAACCATGCGAACTATATGCCTGCCATAAAAGGGTTTGGTATCATTTTTAGCCTGTTGGTTGCCGCCGGGTTTGGTTTTATCCCTGTATATGTCAATTTTATTATGTGAATAAGGAATGGTTATGAAACCGGATACAAAATTAGATTCTAAAACTCCTGATGGACCTCTTGTGGATAAATGGGACCGTCACCGCTTTAATCTAAAACTGGTGAATCCTGCGAATAAAAAAAAGTTTGAAATTATTGTTGTGGGTACCGGGCTTGCAGGTGCTTCAGCAGCCGCTACCCTTGCTGAACTGGGATACCATGTTAAAAATTTCTGCATTCAGGACAGCCCGAGAAGAGCGCACAGCATTGCCGCACAGGGCGGCATCAATGCTGCAAAAAATTACGCCAATGACGGAGACAGTGCCTGGCGGCTGTTTTACGATACCATCAAAGGCGGGGATTTTCGGGCACGAGAAGCTAATGTCTACCGCCTGGCCCAGTTAAGCTGCAATATTATAGATCATTGTGTTGCGCAGGGGATTCCTTTTGCCCGGGATTATGGCGGGTTCCTGGATAATCGGTCGTTTGGCGGTGCTCAGGTTTCCCGAACCTTTTACGCCAAAGGCCAAACCGGTCAGCAGTTACTGCTGGGTGCTTACAGCGCACTCATGCGGCAGGTTTCAACCGGGATGGTGAAACTCTTTCCCCGCAGGGAAATGATGGACCTGGTGATTGTAGATGGGAAGGCCCGGGGGATCGTGGTAAGAAACCTAATCACCGGAGAAATTGAAACTTATGATGCCCATGCTGTTGTACTTGCAACCGGAGGCTATGGGAATGTGTTTAATCTTTCCACTAATGCAATGGCGTCGAACGTTACCGCATCTTTTCGTGCCTATAAAAGAGGCGCTTATTTTGCCAATCCCTGTTTTACCCAAATTCACCCCACATGTATTCCGGTTCACGGAACGTTTCAGTCAAAACTGACATTAATGAGTGAAAGTCTTAGAAACGACGGCCGGGTATGGGTGCCCAAAAAACCGGGCGATAAACGCCTGCCCGCGGATATACCGGAATCGGAAAGAGACTATTATCTTGAAAATAAGTATCCCAGTTTTGGAAACCTTGTACCGCGTGATGTGGCTTCCCGAAACGCCAAGGAACAGTGCGACATGGGAAAAGGTGTCGGAGAAACAGGTTTGGCCGTCTATCTTGATTTTGCTGATGCCATTAAACGAAACGGAAAAAGCGTGATTGCCGGTAAATACGGCAATCTTTTTGAAATGTATGAAAAGATATCCGGTGACAATCCGTATAAAACCCCGATGATGATTTATCCGGCAGTCCATTATACCATGGGCGGGCTTTGGGTGGATTACAACCTGATGAGCACCATTCAGGGTCTGTTTGTTCTTGGAGAGGCTAATTTCTCGGATCATGGCGCCAATCGACTGGGTGCAAGCGCCCTTATGCAGGGACTTGCAGATGGATATTTTGTGATTCCCTATACGATCGGCGGATATCTGGCCCAGACTTCCTTTTCAAAAGTCAATGTGCAAGACAGTATGGAATTTAAACAGGGGATTGATGATGTCCAAAAACGAATCGAAAAACTGCTTTCAATTAACGGCAAACGGACGGTTTCGGAATTCCATCGGGAACTTGGATTAATACTCTGGGATTATTGCGGTATGTCAAGAAACGAGGAAGGTCTGTTAAAAGCATTGTCCATGGTTAAAAAATTGCGGCATGAATTCTGGGAAAACGTTTATGTGCCGGGAACCGGCAACGATTTAAATCAGAGCCTTGAAAATGCCGGCCGTGTTGCGGATTTCTTGGAATTCGGTGAACTGATGATTAATGATGCACTGGCCCGGAAAGAATCCTGCGGTTGTCATTTTAATACCGCTTTTCAAACCGAAGAAAATGAAGCCAAAAGAGATGATGAAAATTTTTGTCATGTAGCGGCCTGGGAATATACCGGTGATGATCAGATGCCCACTTTTCATAAAGAGTCACTGTCCTTTGAAAATGTTGAATTAAGCCAGAGGAGCTACAAATGATATCAAAATCTATTAATTTAACATTAAAGGTATGGCGTCAGAGTCGCGGTGAAAAAAAAGGGCATTTGGAGACCTATTATGCAAAAGATATCTCCGTTGATATGTCTTTTCTTGAAATGATTGATGTGGTCAATGAAGATTTGACAAAAATCCATAAAGAACCCATTGCGTTTGATCATGACTGCCGGGAAGGTATTTGCGGGATGTGCGGAGCAGTGGTAAACGGCCGAGCCCACGGGCATGAAAAAGAAACCACCTTATGCCAGCTTCATATGCGGCATTTTTCAGACGGAGCTACCATCGTGATCGAACCCTGGCGGTCCCGCGCGTTTCCGCTGATCAAAGATCTTGTGGTGGACCGAAGCGCTTTGGATAAAATCATCCAGGCCGGGGGATTTATTTCCGTTAATGCAGGCGGTGCACCGGATGCCAACGCATTGCCCATTCCCAGGGAAGTAGCTGAAACCGCGTTTAATGCTGCTGCCTGTATCGGGTGCGGGGCATGCGTGGCAGCCTGTCCCAATGCGTCAGCCATGCTGTTTGTCAGTGCCAAAATATCGCAACTTGCGCTACTTCCACAGGGAAGACCGGAAGGGGCCAAGCGCGTCCAGGCAATGGTGCGACAGATGGATGAGTGTGGTTTTGGAAACTGTTCCAATGAAACCGAATGTGAAGTGGAATGTCCTAAGGGCATTTCGATTTTAAATATTGCCCGGCTGAATCGGGAATTTTTAAAAGCGGAATTTTCATAACGTTATGTAAATAATCCGGAGGAAAAATGAAGCGTCAAATTTTTAAAAAAGAACACGACATGTTCAGAAAAACATTCAGATCGTACTTAAAAGATAAAATCATTCCATTTTATGAGGAATGGGAAGACGCCTGCATGATTCCCAGGGAGGTCTGGCAGGAAGCCGGAAAAAATGATTTCCTGTGCCCCACGGCGGAAGAAAAATACGGCGGTGCGGGGGGGGATTTTCTGTATTCCGTCGTCATTGCCGAAGAGCTGAACTACCATGGCCTGAGCAGCGTGTTCTGGCCGCTTCATAGTGATATCGTATTGCCGTATATTGAACTCTATGGCAATGAAGAGCAGAAAAAAAAATGGATCCCCGGATGTATTTCCGGCGAAACCATTCTTGCGGTTGCCATGACGGAACCGGATGCCGGATCCGACCTGGCAAATCTTTCCACGACCGCCGTGAGAGATGGCGACCATTATATCGTCAACGGGTCAAAAATTTTTATCAGCAACGGACAACTGGCGGACTTATGCGTTGTGGCGGTCCGGACCTCGGAAACTGAAAAATCCTACGCCGGAGTCAGCCTGCTGGTGATTGAATCAAATAGAAAAGGGTATCGAAAAGGGAACAACCTGAAAAAGATCGGGATGCATGCCCAGGATACGTCCGAGATTTTTTTTGATGACTGCCGGGTACCGGTTGAAAATCTGTTGGGAAAAGAAGGGGAAGGTTTCATATATTTGATGCAGAAACTTCAGCAGGAACGTCTGGTGATCGCTATTGGTGCGTGTGCTGCGGCAGAAGGTACCTTAGATATAACATTGGATTACGTCAAAAACAGAAAACTGTTTGGTAAACCCCTGGGAAAATTTCAGAACACCCGGTTTACATTGGCAGAGATTGCCACAAAAGTACAACTGGCCAGATCTTTTCTGGACGATCTGATTCCGCGACATATGGCCGGTGAAAATGTGGCCAGGGAAGTCAGTATGGCAAAGTACTGGCTGACCGAAATGCAGTTTGACGTGGCGGATAAATGCCTGCAAATGTTTGGGGGCTACGGGTACATGAGTGAATATCTGATTTCCCGTTTTTTTGTTGATGCCCGGGTACAGCGCATTTATGGAGGGGCGAATGAAGTGCTTAAAGAAGTGATTGCCAGGGAATTAAAGATATAGCGGGGACCGGTTAATTATGAAACAAGGTTTTGTGCAGGTTTATACCGGTGACGGCAAAGGAAAAACAACGGCTGCCATAGGATTGGTTGTACGGGCAGCGGGTGCGGGATTAAAGGTCTTTATTGCCCAGTTTATCAAATCCGGTGATTACAGCGAAATAAAAGCGTTGAAAAAATTTTCAGATCATATCACGATCAGACAATTCGGACAGGGCCGGTTTATCAGGGGGAAACCGGCGGATGAGGATATTGCCGCCGCTCAAAATGGTCTTAATGCAGTTATATCTGCCGTTTTTTCTGATGAATTCGACATTGTCGTGATCGAAGAAGGAAATGTTGCGGTTACCTGTGGACTTTTGTCCGTCCAGGACATTCTTGATATTATTTCAATAAAGCCGGAAGGCGTTGAGCTTGTCATTACCGGTCGCGGCGCTGATCCGTCGGTAATTGAAAAAGCGGACCTGGTAACCGAAATGAAAGAAATAAAGCATTATTATCAAAAAGGGGTCCAGGCCAGAGTCGGGATAGAGAAATAAAAGCTCATAATCAATGGCATTGATCTCCCCCATCCCCATCCCCATCCCAATTCCATTTAAAAGAAAAGCGATTGCTCTATGTATGAAAAAATTTCGCCCACCCCAAATGTTTTTTAAAGATATCTTAAACGGCATGCTCACCTTTGCCGGCGTGCTGACGCCTGACGGGGAAGTCTTATTTGCGAACGATACGGCTTTAAAGATTGCCGGAATCAAGCTTTGTGACGTGCAGGGAAAAATGTTCCATGACACCTTCTGGTTCCAACACGCTGATGAATCAAGGCGGATAATTAAAAATGCCGTTGAAAATTGCAGGGCCGGAAAGTTAGTAAAGCAGGAAATAAAAACTCAAACTGTCGACGGCAGTTTAATGTGGATCGAATACAGTATTCATCCAATATTTGATCCATACGGAAAGGTGCAATATCTGGTACCTGAAGGCCGGGATATTACTCCAAGAAAGACAGCAGAAAAAGCAAAAGTCGCAAGCGAAACAAGGTATCGGGAAATGGTTGAGGCATTGCCCATGGCTGTTTTTGAATCAGATAAAAAAGGCTATATTACATTTGCAAATCAATCGGGGCTTGAACTTTTCGGCTACTCAACCGAAGATTTTGCGCAGGGGCTGCCTGTTCTTGATCTGATAGCCCCGGAGGAGAGACAAAAATCCTTAAAACATTTTGACAGGATATTAAACTGTAAAAACGCCTCCCCTGATAAATATCTGGCAAAAAGAAAAGACGGGACTCTTTTCCCCGTGCTGTATCACGCCTCCATTTTATTAAAAAACAACAAGCCGGCAGGCACGAGGGGATTTGCAGTAGACATCACAGACAGGGAGAAAAAACAAAAGGAACTTTTGATACTGTCAAAATGCCTTGAGCAGGCCGGCGAAGGTGTTGTCATCACGGACAGCAATGCCAATATAACATATGTCAATCCGGCTTTTGAAAAAATCACGGGTTACAGCAAAGATGAAGTTATCGGCCAAAACCCGAGATTGCTGCAAAGCAAAAAACATGATCCGTTTTTTTACAAAGCCATGTGGGATACCCTGAAAAATGGAGACACATGGTCCGGCCATTTTTTCAACAAAAAAAAAGACGGTACGCTCTATGAAGAAGATGCGACCATTTCCCCGATCTTTGATGACAATACCGGCTCGATCATAAATTATATTGCCGCAAAAAAAGACGTAACCGGGGAAAATGAGATTAAAGCCATGCTTTGGCAGGCCCAGCGACTGGAGACCGTCGGTACTCTGGCAGGCGGTATTGCACATGATTTTAACAACCTTCTTTACATCATTTCCGGCAATACTGAACTGTTAAAAGATCAAGCAAGACCGGAAGATAAAGAATTATTACAGGAAATCCATTCAGCAACACAGAAAGGAACGGATTTAGTCAAAAAAATCCTCACGTTCAGCCGTAAGGCCGAGTATAATCTGCAACCAACGCATCTGAATGTTGTGGTGGAACAAACACTGTCGATGCTTGAACGACTGATCCCAAGAACGCTTGAAATCACGTTGGATCTTGCCGAAGATGTATATACTGTAAATGCTGATCCCGGGTCGATAGAGCAAGTTTTGACAAATTTGGCTGTAAATGCAAGAGATGCAATGCCTGACGGTGGAAAACTGGTTATTAAAACAGAAAACGGGTTAATTGATGAGGCATTTCAGGAAAAATATTTAAAAGCGATAAATTTAACAGCGGTAAAGGGTCGGTGTATCATATTATCCGTTTCAGATACCGGGCAGGGAATGGATGATAATACACGGGAACATATTTTTGATCCATTTTTTACAAAGGGAAAAGCACAAAAAGGGACGGGGCTGGGATTATCAATCGTATACGGAATCGTAAAAGCGCATAATGGATTTATTTTCTGCGACAGTGAAATCAATAAAGGCACCACGTTTAAAATTTATTTGCCTGCCTGTGATGGATCCGAACTTTACCCCAAAAAAGAAAAAGATATATCTACAGCGCTATACGGTAAAGAGACTATCTTGATTGTTGATGATGAGAAAAGCATTTTAAAGGTCATGACGGCAATGTTAAACCAGTTAGGATATGAAACGGTTTCAACAGATTCCGGGACATCGGCTTTGAATATTTATTCTGAAAAAAATAATGAAATCGATTTAATCCTGCTCGACTTGAATATGCCGGGCATGGACGGGTGGAGATGCCTCAAAGAACTTCATAAAATTAATGCGGACGCAAAAATAATTATACTTAGCGGATATGCTGAGAAAGGTCTTATAAAAGATACCCTGGATAAAGGCGCCAAAGCGGCTATCGTCAAACCTGTTGCAATGGCAGATCTCTCAAAAACCATTCGGAAGGTTTTGGATGAGGGGTAAAGACCCCGCGTTTCCGCATGGGGCATTCAAAGGAGGGGTTCTGTTTTATCTCACTTTAGGCACTATCCGGTTCCCCATCAACCACGACACGGTTGCGGCCCGATCTCTTCGCACGGTACAATGCTCGATCCGCCGCCAGGATCAGCGCTTCCGGGCCAGAGTGCCGGCGGCTGCCGGGCGCCAGGCTCGCCACTCCGAAACTCGCCGTGACGTGGGCTTGGGCGGATTTCTTATAGGAAATCGCCACTTCCATAATTTTCTGGCGTCCCCTCTCGGCGACAATCCGTGCCTGTTCCAAACTGGTGTCGGAGAGCACCAACGCAAACTCCTCGCCACCGTAACGTGCCGCCAAGTCCCCTGGCCGCAGCGCACAATCCTTGAGCGTTGCGGCCACAACACGCAAGCACTCGTCGCCGGCCTGATGGCCATAGGTATCGTTAAACAGCTTGAAGTGATCGATATCCATCATGATGAAACCGATTGGTTCGCGTTTACGCCGTGCGCGCTGCCATTCGATGGTCAGGGTTCTATCAAGGGTGCTGCGGTTGGCGATCTGGGTGAGGCCGTCAACGGCAACCATATATTGCAGATTCAGGTTAAATTCCTCTAAATCACGATTCTTAATGGAAAGTATTCGTGATTGCAGATAATTCTGGCGCAAACTGCGTTCTACCATGAAAGTTCCGATCAGGGCGCTAACGGCGGAAACAAAAAACACGTAATTGCTGATGGCTATAATGGCCAGCTTGTTGCTCATCAGACCGAAGCCGATCATTGCTAAATTTTGCGTTAGCGATATGATAATCGCGACGATTATCCCCCATTTTAACTGTATGCGAGACACCGCAAACACTATCACCATCATCACGGTGACAGAGTTGTAGTAGAAGTAACTATAAGGTTCGATCGAATTCAGGGAGATGGCCACCAACCCGCCTGCGAAAACACAGCTAAAAATGGTGAAAATGGGTTGCATGTGTGGTGGACCCATGTGTCAAGACAAAAAAGAGTCGAGTTTAAGATGGTAACCGATAGATGCGCAGCGGAATGGCGCTGCCCCGATTTCTGATTTACGTTGAATTTTTTTAGCTGTAAGCAATATCCTTTCAACTCCTCTTTTTGGGGTAATTTTTGTTGCCATATAATAAACACATGGTAATTTATTTGTGCCTGTCCGGAGGATAGGGCAACACTGGGAAGTGACCCGAGCGCCGGATCAGGCGGCGAAGGCATGAGACCGCACACAGTTGCTGTGCGGTCTTTTCAGTTCTCTGCTTTTGCCTGCAAAGCGTTAAATCCTGGGGGTTTGGGGGCAAGCCCCCATTATAACTGACAGGATTCCTTTTTTCTCTTTGAATTTATCCACAATTTTTGCTCCACCACCGGTAGCTGTCCGATACACTTTATCCGGTGTGCTGTAGCCCAATGATTGGTGTTTTCTCTCCGTGTTGTAAAAAACAAAGTATTCTGTCAAGCCCAGTTGCACTTCGGGCACTGTGGCATACCCTTTCAGATATACATCTTCATGCTTGACGCTTCGCCAGAGCCTTTCTACAAATATGTTGTCCAGAGCTCGGCCACGTCCGTCCATGCTGATGTTTATGCCATGCATTTTAAGCACATTGGTAAAGGCATCAGCGGTGAACTGACAGCCCTGATCGCTATTGAATATATCGGGAATGCCGAATGTCCGCAACGCCTGCTCCAAACAATCCACACAGAAACCGCCATCCAGCGTGTTCGATAGCTGCCATGACAGTACTTTACGTGAGTACCAGTCTATCACTGCCGCCAGGTAAATAAACCCCCGTGCCATGCGAATATAAGTGATATCAGTACTCCAGACATGGTTGGGCCGTGTCACCGTAACTCCCCTGAGCAGGTACGGATAAACCGTATGCTGAGGGTGAGGGCGGCTGGTGTTCGGCCCCGGCGCCATACCTGCCAGCCCCAGTATTTTCATTAGCCGCTGTACCCGCTTACGGTTGATCAGATGTCCCAGGTCGCACAAGTACACTGTCATCTTCCGGCTACCATAAAAAGGGTGCCGTGTGTATTCGGTGTCGATCTCCATGAGCAGGGTCAATTCTTGCTTGTCAGGTTTGGCCGGCAGGTGATGCACATAAACAGTGGAACGGCTGACACCCGCCAGCTCACATTGTCTGCTCAGTGGCAATAGTTCACCTGGGTCTACCCAGTGTCTCCTGTCTTTTACAGGCTGATCCCAGACTTTTTTTTTAGCCAGTCCAACTCCATCTTCAGCCGCCCGATTTCGGAGTAGAGACGATCTGGACTTGAGGATGGGTCTGCAGGCTTAGGGCCGCGCACAGTGTCAAATATGACCGGAGCCTGTTCCTGCAACAATTTCTTCCAATGCCCCACTTGCGTCGGATGCACGCCAAACTCCTGGGCAATTTGATTTACCGTCTTAACCCCTTTGATCGCATCAATCGCGACCTTGGCTTTGAACTGACTGCTGAAATTCTTGCGACTTTTTTCGCTCATGACCTGCTCCTTTTTATAGCAGGCTACTATCTTAAACCATTGTCCGGAATTTGGGGTCCACTATAATATGGAAGGGCCAACACGCCAGGAACATAAATTCTATTTTTGAAAATGGAATGATAAGAATTTGCCTTTGACGTTAAATGCATATAACAGCGCTATCGTCAGCTCTTGGATATACAGCTTGGTTGAAACAGCTAAAACGTTATGAAGCCGTATGATTATATGCGGTATCTGTTTGACAATATCCCGTCTGCAAAAATTGGATCTGATTACGAAAAACTCCTGTCGCAAAACCTCACATAGAAAAAATCGAAGCCTATACCTACAGGTGTGCTTGATTAAGCGCTTACGACAATCGCCTCCACAATTTATAGTTCAAAAAATTGCCACATCATCATATTTCCAGTAAGAAACGGTCAACTTGTATTTTTGGATGGGAACTTTATCTGGATTATTGATTAATTTTCAATCATTTACCGTTTATAAGATTCAATTAATGAAAATACCCATGGCCGAAAAGCAATCATCAAACCTGTATTATGGGTTTTTTCCAAAGGAAGTGTTTTATCCATTTCAGTCAATTCATAATATTCACGAAAAAGCCGATCAATTTTTTTTAATATCATTTGCTGTGACCCATCCGAAAGTTTCCCATATTCAAGCTGCCATTGTTCGTCCGCCTGATCGAACTCGGCTTTTAAAAATTCCCGTTTAAGCCATTTATCATATTTTTTAGCAATGGGCCCGTTCTTCAACCAAGTCATGCTCTTCTGGATTAACAAACGGATTTTATTTTCAGGGTGCAGTTCGATGAGTTTAAGCTTGTCCAATTCCAGAAGGTATTTTACTAATTCTTGTTTTGATATTTTATAATCCCGGACAATGCTATCTGGGGCTCGACCATTTAATAACAAATAAAAAAAGATCATCAATCTTGGTTTTTCTGAAAGAATGAGTTCTTGTTCATAGCTCATCACACTATGAGTTGACTCAATATCTAAGCTTATTTTCGATAGCTCATAAAAACTAATCTCCAACAAATCGCAAATTTGTTCAAAGCGCTTTAATGAAAATGTATGTTCAGAAAATAGCCTTTTGATGCTTGATTCGCTCATACCAATCTCTTTGGAGATGTCTTCGTAAGTCAATCCCTTTGATTTTAAAATTCTTTTAACAGTGCTCAGTAATTTCGAAGTTTGGCTCATAGTCACTTCCGAATGAAAAGAGAAAATTCTAAGTTAGGGAATCCCCCAGGGGCATGAGAAGGCGGGGTATCCCTAACCATTTTTACATAACCTTACAGCCCCACAACCGTTCTCTGAATAATGTTATCCTGGGTTTTGCGGCTGATATCCACAAAGTGCGCGCTGTATCCCGCTACCCGTACAATCACTTCCGCATATTTTTCAGGGTCTTTCTGGGCCGCACGCAGGGTCGTATCATCCACCATATTAAACTGCACGTGATCCAAACCCAGATCCGCCCAGGTCTCCATGTAGGCGCTCCAGAGCTTATACCCTTTTTCACCGGCCAACTGG
>QZKW01000002.1 GCA_003599885.1 Desulfobacteraceae bacterium
AAAAATCAAATCCAATTTCTTCTTGAGTCATGTCAGTTCTCCTTTTTTGGCTGAATATATCAGCTTTCAGTTAACTGACACAGAATTTTGAACGTCCTCATATTTTTTTCTGGCTTCAGCATCAGCACCTTCTACATTCGAATAATCCTCTATCACTATAATGTTCTTTTTAACGGGAAAAGACTTGGAAATATATTCATCAGTAAACTTGATAGATTCCTTCATCTCAGATACACGCGCATAGCCGGAAACTTTTATCAGTAGAATGAATTCCCCAAGTTTGCCGATTTCAAGTAAATATTTGCTGCCTTCAGCATTGCTGACAAAAATTCCCGGAGACGATATCAACAGATGCGAATATTTACACCTTGAATGCTTCCTAAACCAAGCAGGATTTATATTTATTGCAGTCATCAAGCTATTCAATATATCAAATGATTTAAAAAATTTTGCATCACGTTTACCTTGACTTGGTATCCTTTTTTCAGGAGTTCACGAACGACGTCAGACCCGATGGATCCACTCCCACGATGACACAGACCGGTTTATCGGCGGCCATTTTTTTATCTCCTTGTTGTAAAGGGGTATTTTAATCTTTTACAATACCCTAAACGATAGCGGGTCCGCGGTAAGGTCAAAACAAAGCGTTATCCAAAACTATAGATGTCAGTGAAACCATACCGATCAGTTCCCCGTTCTCTTCGACCGGCGCTCTCCGAATACCTGCCCGGTAAAGAAGGCGAGCCACATATCGGATATCCATGTCAGCCGGTACGGTAATGACCGGCTTTGCCATAATTTCATAAACATTCACGTCACCGGAAATCCGTCCAGGGATAATCACTCCCCGGATCAAATCCTGGACGGCTATTATACCCCAGGCATCATCAGGATGTCTTTTTTTTACCAGCAGAGAAGTAACCTGCGCTTCCCGCATTTTTGCTGCAGCTTCTCTGGCTGTGGCCATCCCATCGATGGATACTATCACTTTATGCATAACGTCTCTTGCCCGAACAATCGGGGCTTTTATTTGAGTCATAAACTTTCTCCATTCTTAAAATATTATATAAATTAAGAAATTTATCTTTAATGCGTTAAAAATACTGTTCTCGCACTTCCTCACTGAATCGTTTCATCTGACTCTCTAAACCGATGACCCGTTCCACAGGCAAGACAAACGCAATGCCGGTCCCTGGTTTGCTTAATTCTCCGGCATCGTTTATTGCATCCAAAATATCCGGAACAATATGTTCTTCAACCAAAAACATGATGATGTCGGTCTGGGCCTCCAAGGTAAGGCCAAAAAATGTTTTCGCCTCCCGGATGCCGGTGCCTCGTGCTGGAATCACCGTCGCCCCTGTGGCGCCGGCCCGTTTGGCTGCGTCAACAACCGGATCAGTTTTTTCCGTTTTAACTGATGCTAAAATGACTTTAAATCGCATTGTTACCCCTCCTTGGGAGATTTTTTGGCGCGGTTAACATACCAATGCGCCCATTGGGCATAACCCAGTACGGTAATAATCGGAAACAGACTAGCAAAAGCGATAAGCCCAAAGCCGTCCAAGGCGGGGTTCCGGCCGGGAACGGACGCGGACAAACCCAGTCCGAGGGCGGCCACCAGTGGCACGGTAACCGTTGAAGTGGTGACTCCTCCTGAATCATATGCCAGAGAAATGATATTTTTGGGCGCAAACATTGTCTGTACGACCACGATTACGTATCCTGCAAGAATATATATATAAAGCGGGGTGCCGCTTACAATTCGAAAAGTACCCAGGCTGATTCCTACAGCCACACCGATTGCCACTGTAATGCGTAGCCCCCACTGCCCGATGGTGCCGGCGGACACCTCATTGGCTTTATATGCGACCGCAATGAGAGCGGGTTCGGCGATGGTGGTGGCAAACCCGATCATGGCGCCAAAAAAATAAACCCAGCCATAGGCTTTCCAGTCCGCCCGGGTAGCGCCGCCATCCGGGCCGTAAATGAAAGCCGGATCCGACAACTGCTCGGCCATTAGTTTGCCCAGGGGGAACAAAGCTTTTTCCAGCCCGGCAAGGAACAAAGCAAGCCCTAAAACAACAAATACCCCACCGACAATGACACGGCGCAGGTGTGGGATTTGCTGACGCAATACCAGCAATTGAAAGCCGGTTATCAGGACAATAATCGGTAGTACATCCCGGGAGGTGGCAATTAATATTTTACCAAAATCGATCAGAAAAGTCATATCGTTAATTCTTTTTTAACACGGTTTTAACCGAAAACAATCAGCCCATAGCCCATGACAAATATCATGGGCAGCAGGGAGGCAAAGGCGATAAGCCCGAAACCGTCCACTAACGGACTGCGGCCTTTAATGATAGAGGCCAGGCCAACGCCTAAGGCCGTGACTAGTGGAACGGTAATGGTGGATGTGGTGACCCCGCCTGCGTCATAGGCGATACCGATGATCTCCGCCGGCGCAATGGTGGTCAATAACATTACAATCACATACCCGCCGATGATCAGGTAATGAAGGGGCCAGCCCCGGAGAATCCGCAATACGCCGATTAAAATGGCTATCCCCACGGAAAAGGCCACGGATAATCTCAGTCCCAAGGCATAGCTTTTTTGAGATGCTTCGTCCGAATCAATGAGTTTGCCCTGCATGGCAATATCTGCTGCTTCCTGTGAAACGGCAATGAGCGCGGGTTCCGCTACCGTGGTTGAAAAACCAAGAGCGAATGAAAAAAGCAACAGCCAGAAGACGCTTCCCTTCCGGGCCAGAGCATGCGCCATTGCTTCGCCAATGGGAAACAGGCCCATTTCAAGACCTTGAATAAAAAGGCTTAATCCGATTATTACGAGAATCGTCCCAAAAACGATTTCGCCCAACTGCGGCAACGGCTGCCTGAGTACTGCAAGTTGAAAAAAGGCAATCACCAAAATGATAGGCAAGAGATCGGTAAAAGCGTCCTTTAATTTTTTCAGCGCAGCAAAAAGAACCTGGGTGTTTATAGAAGCTATTTTTTTCCGAATCATCGTGCTATATGCCTTAACCGTTTATGTGCACCGGATCGTCATTTATTTTATCTCTTGATCCTGAGCTAAATAATATATGGAAACGAACTTTCAAGCGCAATGATATTTCGATCCAATGATATTTCGATCCAAAATGACATTATCAAGAGATCAGCGAATCCCGGAACAGGCAATTATATCTTGACTTTTTCCGGCGGAGCGGATATTTTCCATCAAACGTTGGAAACATTTTTTGGTATTAAATGATGGGGTTCCCGTTTCGCACACTGAAAAGCTTCCCCTGAAAAACATTTCCTATCTTTTATTCAATACATTATACCGATATCAACCGAGCCCTCAATCATTCAGGAGGCCACAGTCCCATGGATTTTTCGCTCAGTAAACCACAAAAAGAAATTCAGAAAGCCGCTTGGGAATTTGCCAAAGGGGAATTTGACAAAGAACTGATCATTGAATGGTCTAAAGAACAAAGGTTCCCTGAAACCCTCATAAAAAAATCGGGTGAGCTCGGGTTTATCGGCATCCATTACCCTGAGGATATTGACGGCGGAGGCATGGGGTTAGTGGAAAATGTTTTGGTAGGGGAGGCATTCTGCCGAAAGGATTCCACGTTGGGCGCTGCCCTGATGTTTACCGGTTATGCATCGGAATGCATTCTTCGTTTTGCCGATAAAAATCTGAAAACAAAATTCCTTCCGGATCTGATGAACGGGCAATTGATTTCCACCGGCGCTTTTTCAGAGCCGGGCCAGGGTGGAGATATATCGCAGATCCGCACCAATGCGGTTAAAAAAGGAGACGCCTGGCAGATCAACGGCAAAAAAGCCCTGGTGCCGTTTGGCGGTATGGCCGGATTGTATGTCGTGTTGTGCAGCACGGATCCGAACACGGCCCCGACCCACGGAATGAGCCTCATTCTGGTGGAAGCCGGCCGGGAAGGAGCATCCGTTCATCACCTGCCAGAAAAACTGGGCGGCCGCCTCATGCCGTTTGCCGATATAACCTTTGACCAGGTAACAGTTCCAGAGTCCCATCTCATCGGCACGCAAGGCAACGGCTACCAACACGCCCAGTCATTTTTTACTGAAAACAGAATTCAGATCGCCGGTCTGGCCCTTGGCACAGCCCAGGGCGCGTTTGACCGGGCCCTGGATTATGTCCGGCAGCGTGAACAATTCGGGAAAAAACTGGCCCAATTTCAGGTCACCCGGCATAAACTCGCAAGCATGGCTGCAAAAATCGAAGCGGCACGCTATCTGACTTATTTTGCCGCATGGAGCTTTGATAACAAAAAACTGGAACCCCGGTTTGCCTCAATGGCGAAAATGACTGCTGCGCGCACTGCTGTTGAAGTCGCGGATGAAGCGATCCAATTGCTCGGCGGATATGGATATATGACCGAATATGAAGTGGAACACTTCTATCGGGATGCCAAGCAGGCGGAAATTTTCCAAGGCCCGCCTTCAGTGCAAAAAGACATTATCGCGGATGCCCTTATCGGCAAACTCAAATAACGAGGCATATATAATGGACATATTACATTACACCGAAGCGCATCAAACGTTCCGGCAGCGGGTCAGGGAATTTCTGGAAAAAGAAGTGACCCCTCATGTGAATCAGTGGGAAAAAGACCATATCACCCCCAAAGAGGCCTGGAGAAACATGGGCAGAAACGGGTTTCTCTGCACATGGGCCGGGCCGGAATACGGCGGCATGGGAGGCGATTTCCTGTATTCCGTGATTGTCACCGAAGAAATGGCCCGGACCAACCATACCGGGCTCGCGGCCATGCTCCACAGTGATATTATCGTCCCCTACATTCAGGCCTTCGGCTCTGACGCCCAAAAACAAAAATATCTGCCCGGCTGTGTTTCCGGCGACATCATCACCGCTGTTGCCATGACCGAGCCGGGCGCGGGCTCTGATCTGGCCGGCATGCAGACGACCGCGGGAATTGACGGCAATGACATCATCCTCAACGGCACGAAAACCTTTATCTCCAACGGCATCAACGCAGACCTGGTGATTGTGGCTGCCAAAAATCCGGCTGAACAGAACCCGTATCAGGCCTTGTCTCTGTATCTGGTGGAAGACGGCACCCCCGGCTTTGAGCGCGGCCGACACCTGGAAAAAATGGGGTTTCACAGCCAGGACACGGCGGAATTGTTCTTCAGCAACTGCCGGATTCCAAAAGAGAACCTCCTTGGCCAGCCGGGCATGGGTTTTTTGATGCTCATGGAAAAGCTCCAGCAGGAACGCCTGATGTGCGCTATCGGCGCCCAGGCTGCTTCAGAATTGATGTTGGAATGGACGGTGGATTATTGTAAAAAAAATAAAGACGCCTCAGGCAAACCTCTTTCCAAAAGCCAGGCTACCCAGTTTGCGCTGGTGGAAATGACAACGGAAATAAAAATGAGCCGGGCGTTTCTGGACAAGCTGATCGCCAGCCACGCAGGGGGGGAAAACGTGGTGGTGGAAACCTCCATGGCGAAATACTGGATTACCGAGCTTGCAAACCGGACATCCGTCCGGTGCCTGGATTTTTTCGGCGACTTCGGACTTACGGAAGACTGCCCCATTGCACGGGCCATGCGGGATGTCCGGGTTATGTCGATTTTTGCCGGAACCAATGAAATCATGAAAGGCATTGCGGCAAAATTCATGGGACTTTAGAAATGTCTGAAAACCAGCCCTGAGCCGGTATTTTTTTAATTCATCACAAAAGAAAAGGATTGTCCGACATGAAAAAAGCGCTTGTCACCGGTGCCGCCGGTTTTATCGGATCACATGTGGTTCATCAGCTTCTGGACCAGAATATCGAAGTCCGGGCCCTGGTGAAGCCCGGTGAGGACACCGTCAACATCAGCGGCCTTGATATCGAAATGATGGAAGGCGATATTCTGGATCAGGAAACAGTTCGTTCAGCCGTCAAAGGGGTGGATACGATTTTTCACCTGGCGGCCATCTATGCCATCTGGATGCCGGACTGGAAATGGATTTATGAAGTCAACCTGCAAGGCAGCCGGAATGTATTATGGGCCGCATTGAAATCCGGCCATATCGACCGCGTTGTCTACACCAGTTCCATTGCCGCCATCGGCACAACGCCGGGCACAGAACTGAGCAACGAAGACACCCCATTCAATCAGTATGACCTGGGAAGCCATTATGTGCTGACCAAATACCTCTCCCAGCAGGAAGCGCTGGAATTCTCCCGGAACGGTCTTGACCTGGTGGTGGTCAACCCGGCCTTCCCTTTCGGCGTCCATGATATCGGACCGACACCCACCGGCAAAATGATCATCGATATCCTGACCGGCCTGAACCGCACCGCTTTTGACGGGGGCATCAATGTCGTGGATGTCCGGGATGTGGCAAAAGGTCACATTATGGCGGCGGAAAAGGGAAGATCCGGCGAACGCTATATTCTTGGCAACCGGAATGTCACCATATCCGAATTCATGCAGATGGTATACAAGGCAGAATTCGGCCGGGAAAAATCCTTTATTCCGAAAGTGCCTGTCAGCGTTCTGAAAGGCGGCACCTATGCCCTGTCCTTCTGGGCCGACCGGGTCAGCAGAAAGCCCCCCTTGTCAACTCCTGTGGAAGTCACGTATGCTTCCAACTATCTGTATGTCGACAATGCAAAGGCAAAAAAAGAACTGGGACTCGACTTCAGGCCGGTGGAAGATTCAATAAAAGAGGCGATTGAATGGTTTAAAAAACACAAGATGGTTTAATGCCCTTTTGAATGACGGCCAATAATCGCAGAATGCCAATAAATCCGGGAACCAACTCATGCCTTGATTTCCTCAGGCAAATCCATTAATACATGGGCATGCGAATTCATTTTTTAAAGAGATTCCCATCGATATTTTCCCGACAGGCGACGCCATTTCAGACAAACCGGAACGCGAAATGGCATGTCAAAGACTTTATCGATCTTGAATATTTTTTAAAACAGGACGCTGAGGAAAAACCCAAACCCGCATCACCCGCCTCCGTATCGCCGGACCGGGAGTGGTATCTCTCCTATGTAAAAAACCATACGCCCCCCTTTTCCCGTCGGGAGATCATCCATTTCTGGCTGACCGGACGGCGCGAGGCAGCGCTCAAAGCATCAGGAGAAAATCTCCGGCTGCCGGGAAAAGAATTTGCCAAAGCCTTCCGGCTGGCATTAGGTCTTGTTATTTTCACAGCCCTGATTTCAGGCGTCTCACTATCGTGGTCGATCCTGTCCTACCAGGGCCAGGATCCTATCAATATTTTCACCTGCCTCTGGATATTACTGGTTCCCCAAACCCTGCTGCTGATTTTCTTATGTGTCATGGTGCTTCTCCGCCGGCTCAGACTGGTCAACCCGGCCCAGGGCGCCTACCCGATGCTGACGTCGCTGATTCGCCGGACGATGGTTCGCCTGAAAACAACCGGCGAAAGCGCCCTTCCGGCCGACCAGCAGGCCCGCGTTCATTCATTGTATGGCATATTGGGCCAGCAAAGCGCGCTTTACGGTTCCATCTTTCTGTGGCCCATCTTTATCCTGGCCCAGACCCTGATGGCATTTTTCAACATCGGAATGATTCTGGCGGCGCTCCTTAAACTGACCATCACCGATCTGGCGTTTGGCTGGCAATCCACCCTCCATCCAGACCCGGCTGCCGTTCATCGCATAATGGAATTCATTTCAGCCCCCTGGTCATGGCTGCCGTCCGCCCTGCCGACCGTCGAACAGATAGAAGGCAGCAAAATCATTCTCAAAGAAGGCATGGCGCATCTGTCCACATCCAACCTGGTGTCATGGTGGCCGTTTTTAATCTTCTCCCTATTATTTTACGGGCTCATGCCCCGGCTGATACTGCTGGCCTATGGCCTTCGGCAGCAGGCCCGTGCCATCAACCGGATCGATTTTTCAAGCTCCGACTGCGACCGGCTCATCCAGCGTATGCAGACGCCGGTTATGGGCACGGAAGGACGACGCTATATTACCCGGCAGGCCCCGGCAGCGCCTTTATTACCTGATGACACACTTGCCCCCAACGACCTGAATGCCAGAGAATCCATGGGCCAGGCCATTGTGCTGGTGCCGGAAGACATAGACGACCGGTGTTCTGATTATGATCTGGAGGACCGGATATCGGCGGTTCTGGGGTTGGACATCTTCGTCCGAATCCGGTCCGGCATGACCCCTGCAAGCGACATGGCTGAGGTTGAAAAGATCCTTGCGGACAGAGGAGAAGACAAGCCCTCAATCCGGATCATTTTTATTCAGGAAGCATGGCAGCCGCCGATTCGGGAAACCATGATATGGCTTAGGGCGCTTCGGCAGAGTGTGGGGAAACATACAGGCATTATTGTCGGACTGATTGGGAAACCCATTCATGGGATGATGTTTACATCACCGGACAATACTGACCATGTGATCTGGGAGCAGGCCGTGAACCGGCTGGCCGACCCGTTCACACACGTCGAGAATCTGGGAGGCTGACCATGAAAGAAAGAATCCCCGCGTTTGCCGTCATCGGGCATCCCAATGAAGGGAAATCGTCCATCGTGTCCACCCTGGCCGAAGATGACAGTGTCCGCATCAGCCCGATCCCCGGCGAAACCCGCAGGTGCCGCGAATATCCCGTCACCGTCGATGGCCGGGAGGTGATCCGGTTTATCGATACCCCCGGCTTTCAGCAACCCCGCGCCACCCTCCAGTGGATGATTGACAATCCCGGACCGGAGATGGAAATGCTGGCAGATTTTATCACCGATCACCGGCCGGACCACGATTTCTTTGATGAATGCGAGCTGCTTTCCCCGCTGGCCGACGGTGCAGGCATTATTTTTGTGGTGGACGGATCACGTCCTGTCCGAAGCGTTGATAAAATTGAAATGGAAATTCTCCGTCTGACCGGTCTTCCCCGGATGGCCGTGATCAACACCAAGGAAAAAAACCGGGCCGAATTTCTCGATGACTGGAAATCCGAGGCCCGAAAACATTTTAACACCATCCGCCTGTTCGACGCGAAACGGGCCACTTATGCGGAACGGATTGATCTGCTGGAAAGCCTCAAAGGCATTGATCCGGACTGGCAGCCCGCCCTGGTGGAAGTGATTGACGCGTTCAAAAACGACTGGGACCAGCGCCTTATTGACACGTCAACCATCCTGATGGACCTGCTCGCCCAGGCCTCCCGGTATGCAGTCAAAAAAACCTGTCCGGACGAAGCCCTCATACCGGAGATCAAAAAAACGCTTCAGGAAACCTATCGAACAGATATCGACCGCCTGGAGAACGCGGCGCATAAAAATATCCGCAAACGATTTAAACATAATATTTTCAATTATGAATTTCCGCCCACGTCCATTCTCAACGAAGACTTGTTTTCGAAAAAATCCTGGCGGGTGCTGGGGCTCAGGCAATGGCAGCTGGTGGCGGCCGGCGGGGCCGGCGGTGGCGCAGTGGGGGCCAAAATCGATCTGGTGACCGGGGGCCAGAGCTTGGGCCTTTTTGCCGCCATCGGAGGGCTCATCGGGGCCGGATCAGCCTTATTAGGCCTTCAGCAGGCCGCCCGGTCAAAAGTCAAAGGCCTGCCCCTGGGCCGAATGGAAATCCAGGTCGGTCCCGTCAAAAACGAGCAGCTCAATTATGTATTAACCAACCGGGTACTTATTTATTTTTCCCATGTCATCAATTGGGCGCACAGCCGCCGGGACACTCCCGAAGCGGCCCCCTCCAGCCGCAACAGCATAACAGCGAACTTTACCTCTCAGTGGAGCGCGACACAGAAAAAACTTTTCACGAAATTTTTCAAGGCCCTTCAAAAAGAAGACGGCATCAAAATCAGCATGCTCAAACCTCAGGTAACAGCGCTGCTCATAGACACGCTCAAAAGCATTTCCCTGTTGAAACAGCCCCTGGAATAAAAGGAATCACCCGCCTGCCATTACACGGTAATTTTCCAGCACCGGTGAATGGTCTTTCGTTTGCGGGCGAAATCCTCCGGAATCGTGAGAGGGGTGATTTCCTTGATTTCGGCCACATCCAGCCGGTCCATCCGGGGTTCAAAATCCTGGTGGTTGGTGGAAAAAAAGATCACGCCCTGTTTTCGCATCACCCCCAGCACCGCTTCAAGCAAGGCCGGATGGTCCCTCAGGATGTCAAAATCAACGCCCCGGACCCGGGTGGTGGAATAGGAAGGCGGGTCCACCACCGCCAGATCAAAGGTCTGACGGCTTCGTTTGGCTTTTTCCAGAAAATCAAAGGCATGGCCCTGAATCAGGGTGTTTCCAGTCTCACGGATCCCGTTTAAATCAAAATTTTCCCTTGCCCACGCGATGGCGGTTTCAGACCGGTCCACGGACGTGGTGGAACTGGCCCCGCCTTTTGCCGCATAGCAGGAAAAGGTACCGGTGTAGCAGTAAAGATTCAGAAAGTCCCGACCTGACGCCATATCCCGGACGATCTGGCGGGTATTACGATGGTCGGAAAACAGCCCGGTGTCGACATAGTCCCAGGGATTCACATAAAATTTCAGGTCCCGCTCACTGACAATGATTTTCCGGTTGGTGTGGGCAATGCGTTCATAGCGTTTCCCGCCGTGTTTTCCGGCCTTGCGTTCTTTGAGATGCACCTTTTGCGGAGGCACTTCGAGCGCCTCCGCCACAGCCCGCCCCATTTCCGGCAGCCATTCCGGAATCGTCTGGGTCCGCGTGTATTCCCCAATCACCAAGTGTCCGTTGTACCAGTCCACCACAGCCCGGATTTCGGGGATGTCCCAGTCATAGAGCCGGAACACTTCGATGTTCTGCTTTGCAAACCGCTTGTCCAGATGCTTAAACCGCTTCTTGACCCGGTTGGCCAGCATGGCGGCCTGGGTTTCAAATTTCGCTGCGGATGCGGAATCATTCGCCGGAGTCATTTTCATCCTCACCTTCCCCATTCTCATAATCAGCCCCATCCATGATTGGCAGCAACACATCCGCTTCCCCCATGGGAAGCTCCTGCACATCTTTTAGTTTTCTGCCCACCGCCCGTGATCTGACCTTTGCTTTTTCAATGGTATCCGATGCCTGGTGCAGCTTCTTTTGCACTGCGTCCAGCACATCGCCGTATTTCGTCCACTCGGTTTTCACTGCGGCCAGCAGGTTCCAGACTTCACTGGAACGCTTCTGAATCGCGAGCGTCCGGAATCCCATCTGAAGGCTGCTCAAAATCGACCACAGCGTTGTGGGCCCTGCGATCACCACCCGGCAATCCCGCTGAATCGCTTCCGTCAAACCCGTCCGGCGGATCACTTCTGCAAAAAGCCCTTCGATGGGCAAAAACAGAATGCCGAAATCCGTTGTCTTTGGCGGATTCAGGTACTTGCGGCAAATATCCCCGGCGCAGGCCTTGACCCGGTTTTCAAGCATCCTTCCCGCGGCTTCCACGCCTTCGATGTCAGCCCTTTCCTGGGCGTCCATAAGGCGCTGATAATCTTCAACCGGGAATTTGGCATCAATGGGGAGCCAGACGGTTTCATCCTTGTCTGTGCCCTGCCCCGGCAGACGGATGGCAAACTCGACACGTTCCAGCCCATCCTTTGTCGCCACGTTGGCGGCAAACTGATCGGGATTGAGCACCTGTTCCAGCAACGCCCCAAGCTGGACCTCGCCCCAGGTTCCCCGCGTCTTGACATTGGTCAGCACCTTTTTCAGGTCGCCGACACCGGTAGCCAGGGTCTGCATCTCGCCAAGCCCCTTATGCACCAGCTCCAGGCGTTCGCTGACCTGTTTGAAGGATTCTCCCAGACGTTTTTCCAGCGTTCCCTGGAGTTTTTCATCAACGGTCTGCCGCATCTGCTCAAGCTGTTTGGCGTTATCCGCTTGCAGGCTTTGAAGCTTTTCTTCCACCGTTACCCGGACCGCTTCCAGTTTCTTTTCATTGGAATCGGAAAGCTTGCCGATGGCGATTGACATGGCTTCAAGCTGAACCTTCTGAAGGTGGGCCAATTCTGCCATGGTTTTGCCAGTGGTTTCAGAGATGCTTTTCAACGTTGATACAACTTCTTCCCGCAGCTGCTTTGCGCCGGTAGCGGATTCAAGACGAATGCCGTCGAGTTTTTCCCCGCTGGATGCTGAAAAAGCGGCCAACTGAACGGAAAATGCTTCAAGCTGACCTTTTTGCATTTGTGCCACAACCGTCATGCGCTGCAGCACCGAATCGCTGAATGTCTTGAACCCTTCAGCAAGTTCCTGCCGCTGCTCCCTGGCCATACGGCCCAGTTCGTCCCTGTTTTGCGACACTTCTTCCCGGACCGTCTGACCGATGCGCTCCTGGGCTTTTTCAATGGCATCCAGACGGGGCGTAATCGCGGATTCCGCCTGGGATAATTTCCTTAAAATCAACAGCAGGACGATGAATATGATAACCAACAGGGAAGGAACCCCATACAACAATAAAATTTCAGTATTCAAGGGAAGCCGCCTTTAGAGGAGATAGATATTTCCGGGTTTGAAATATTGTTAAAAAAATAAATATTATTAGCATGTTAATAACTATTGAAATGAACGGGGTCGGAGACCGCATGCATAAATCAGGCTTTATAAATTAACAGCATCAATCAACAGCGCGACTTTTTGCTTCGTCTGAATTTGCATTTTTATGTTGTTGTTTCATGATGCGTTGAATGAAGGGCATAAAAATATTCTTTAATTTTAGCAAATTTTCAATATGCCATTTTCTAAGTTGCTCTAATTCACTGTCAGACGCTTCAATTGTACCATTGCAATAGAGGGCAATTCGGCAACTCCTCTTATCATCAAGTCTTCCCCACTCAAAAGATGATCCGTATTCATTCTCAATCTCGATTTGTTGCTTCTGAAGAGCATCAAAAAGATTTTTATTTTGGTCATAATCCCCTTGGTCTATATAGATTTCTGTTCTGGCCTTTCCTCCCATCGCAAAATTTGCTCCATACAGAACTCCTTTGATCCCGGTCGAAAAGGAATACCAACTTTGTGGTTGGCCTGCTTTAGCTCCAGTAAATCTATAATTTTCTCGTAGTTCATCAATAAGAGATTGGAAATATGATCTATATTTTTCACCTTTTGAAGAAATAGTAGAGGATGTTTTTGGTTTCTTCGATTTTTGCCATTCGTTTGGAAAAACAACAGGCTTGAAATTATATGCTGGTCTTGAATCGTCAATTTGAAGGACTTCAGTTATTACACCGAAAAATTGTGTTTCAGTATCCGTTCTTTGATTTAACCATTCTAAAGCCTGCCGATGTTCATCCCTAATCGATTCTGACACCCAAATTACAATTGATGCGCTAAAACCAGCTGCATACGTTAATAGCTTACCCAAGTGATCATGATCAGTTTGGGTAAGTTGATTTTCAATTATGGCGGTTCTGGAGCTACCGAGATCTTTTGCGAGTAAATCTAAAGAAAAATCGCCAACAGATGCCTCTCTTTCTATTAATTCCAATTCTAAGCCAAGGGCCTTCCCTAAAGCTTCAATATTTGAAGCAAGCCATGACGTAAAATCAGAAGCTTCGTTTGGCCATAATTCACGCAACGGTAAAATTTTTAATTCTCCGAATTTACTCATTTCATGATTTCCTTATCTTAAGATAACTTAAGTTTATGTGGTTTCCTGATAAAAATGCCTTTCGATTTCAATGTTTCTCAAAAAACCTTACCCCGGCGATATTTTTAAAATCCGAATCCTGTGTCCAGATCGTGGCCTTGTATGCCTGGGCGGTTGCGAGAATCATACTGTCAGCCATCGGCAGTTTATACTGCAAACTGAGTTTTGAGGCAGCCATGGCAAGATTAACCGTCATTTCGACGACGGTGCCCTTCTGCATGGCGGCGGCGGCCTGAAGCGCCGCATTTTCGTCCGATTCCCTGAGAACCACCTTGAACACCTCATAGATCGTTACCACCGGGACAACAAGAGCCGCCACGTCTTCCAACGGGCTCTCAAAATTTCCGGCATTCGGTCCTCCCGCAAAATATTCGAGCCAGCCGGAGGAATCGACAATATTCATACCCGGTCTTCCCCTCTTTCAAATTCCGTATTGATTCCTTTAAGGAATCCGCGAAGCTCCGAGATCGGCCGTTCCGGGATCAACTCGATTCGTCCATCGTATTCAATAATCTGCATTTTCTGTCCGGGGCGGAGCTGCATGGAATTCCTGATTGTTGCGGGGATAACTACTTGAAATTTAGGAGAAACGGTAACACTATGCATAATAAAACCTCCATCGATAATGATTGGTATTACAATATCATGATCGATATGATGTCGTCAATACTCTCCGGCAAATCGACTTTTGTTTCAGCTTATGGAATCAGAGTGAAATACCGAATCAAATACGCTTCAGTTCCGGCGCATCCTCTATCTTTCCCCCCAGGGCGCAGGCGCATGAAATGTGGTCCCACCCCCGGCCGTTCATGCAGTCAATCACGCCATCAGCCAGGTGTTTGCCCAAAATCACTTCTTCATCCACGGTCATGTGGGCCCCTGCGTTTTCGATTTCTGCCGTATGCAGGTTATACCGGCTGCGGGCGATCACTGTGGCGCCGGGAAACAGGCGCCGGATGGTGGAAACCGTGTCCCGGACGACACGAGGGTCCGGCAATGTCACGACCACCAGACAGGCGTGATTCAGCCCCGCATGCATCAGCACCTCCTCCTGGGTGGCATCCCCCATGTGAACGGGAATGCCTTTTGCCTTTGCAACCCGCGCCATGGGCGGACGCATTTCAATCACAGACGGAGTAATTCCGTTTTCGATCAGACCATCCGCCACCTGCTGACCGGCAGGCCCGAAACCGATAATAAACACATGCCCCGGAGGGTCCGGCATTGCCTCGTTTTCATCTTCACCCATCGCCGCTTTTGAAAAGGACACCATGCGAATGATCCGCCGGGACAGGCGGGTTCCATTACTGACAAGAAATGGAGACAGAAAAATCGAGGCAATGGTGACGGAAACAACCCAATTGAAAATATCTTCCTGAATAATGCCGAGGGTGCGTGCGGTTGTGGCCAGCACAAAGGAGAACTCTCCCATCTGGGCCAGGGTGATGCCGGTGGCCAGAGACTGGATGCGCGGGCTGCCGAAAGCGCGGATGATTATATAAATGATGAAAATTTTGCCTGTCATCATTACCAAGAGACCCGCCACAATCCAGTGGACGTGATGCAGCATCCAAGCGGGGTTGGCCAGCATGCCGATGGAAGTGAAAAAAAGGGTGACAAACAGGGTGCGCAAAGAACCGATATCTGCCCGGATCTGAACGGCAAATGGCGATTCAGCCAGCATCATGCCGGCCAGAAATCCGCCCAAAGCCGGTGAAAGGCCTACCGCGTGCGCCAGCAAAATGGAGCCGAAGGCAATGACGATGGTCAGAAGAATAATCAGGTCGCGACTGGCATGGACTGCCCGGGATTTTAAAAATGCCGGTACGAGATAATTGAACATCCCATAAAACACCGCCACCAGTCCGGCAGCTCCGAGAATGACCTTGAGCACCGGAACCCAAAGCGCAAACCCGGTTCCTCCGTGGCCGATCCCGCCCTGACCAATAATAGACACCATGATCACCAGCGGCACCACGGAAATATCCTGAATCAGCAGAATGCCCAGCGCATTCCGTCCCTGAGGCGAATCCACTTCCGCCCGGTCTGCCAGCACCCGCATGACCACAGCCGTGGAACTCAAGGCCACCATGGCCCCAAGGACCAGGGATTCCCCCATGGGCCGAAAAAACAAAAATCCCAGGGCGAACACCGAAAGCGTTATGACTACCTGAAGCGTTCCCCCGGCCAGGGCCGCAGTACCGAGACTTTTCAAACGGCGGAAGGAAAACTCAAGCCCTATGGAAAACAGCAGGAGGGCCACCCCGAGTTCTGAGACCTGAAACACCGCAGCTGAATTAAACACCCAGGGACCGGCCAGAGTTCCCGCCAGCAGGTATCCGATAATCGGGCTTTGCTTCAGGCGTTCCGCCAGCACCCCCAGAAAAAAAGCGCCCGCAAGAAGCAGCAGAATCTGCATGAGCAGCAGCCAAAAATTCATCACATCCCCTTATTTTAAACCTGCCGGTATCCGTGCCACGGGCAGGGGCTCCATTTTATGGCGGTTGGCCTGATGAAACCTTCGAAAAATACCCAAAACATCGCGCTGCCGGTCAGACAACCCGTTCTCCCCGCCGCCGCCTGCTTCCTCAAACCCCATGGCCCATTCCAGTTCATCATAGGATGCGCCGATCTGTTCTTCATCTGTCCGGCTGTCCCCCCAGAGCCCGTCCGTGGGCCGGGCCTTCAAAATGCCGTCAATCACGCCGAGGCTTCTGCCGATGGCATAGACTTCAGACTTCATCAGATCCGCGATGGGGGAAAGGTCCACCCCGCCGTCCCCGTATTTGGTGAAAAACCCGACCCCGAAATCCTCTACCTTGTTGCCGGTTCCCGCTACCAGCATATGATGGTGCCCGGAAAACCCATAAAGCGTGATCATCCGAAGCCGCGCACGGGTATTGGCCATGGTCAGTTCATCCTGAATCGCGGCCGGAAAGGTCGCTTCAATGGTTTGAAAGGCCTCCGTCAAATCGACAGTGGCGCTTTCGACGTTCTGAAACTGCCCCTTCAGCCAGTCGATGTGACCCTGGGCGAGGGACAACTGATTCGGGTCCTGGCGAATGGGCATATTGAGTGCAATCAGCGGTTTCCCGGTTTTTGCGCACAGGGTGGAAGTCACCGCCGAATCGATGCCCCCGGAAACTCCAACCACAAATCCCTTTTGTCCCGACCGGTTGCAATAATCGTTCAGCCAATTAACAATAAATTCAATGACGTGTTGTGTCTGCATGGGTGTTATTCCGTTATTTTGTCCGCTTGATTAATTTTCCTATGGTTTATCCGCGTTTTTTCGAGCGTTTATTTCTGCCAGCCAGCGGGCCTGTTCGGCCTGATAGTCTTCTTCCGTCTGGTTCCGTGAAGGATTATCTGTTGGGTCCATGGTCTGGCCGGTTCCGGAGCATCCGGTTTTCAGTGACTTAAAAAACTCAATAAGCTTGTCGATTCGGACGTTTTCCGGTCGGGCGTTTTCTGGCCGGACATTTTTTTGCTGCGCCTTCGTATCTGCCATCTGTCTTTGACCTTGAGGAGTTTGGGAGTTATTCGCTTCATAC
This sequence comes from Desulfobacteraceae bacterium, assembly GCA_003599885.1. Lineage (GTDB taxonomy): Bacteria > Desulfobacterota > Desulfobacteria > Desulfobacterales > Desulfosalsimonadaceae > SURF-3. Next base: position 17,203 of record QZKW01000002.1, read on the forward strand.
CACTTACAACGAAACGCAAGCAAGGGCAAATCCCACCGCAGGCCACTGCCTTCTCCTTATTATTGTTATTTATAGTTATTTTTAGTTTATATTGTCTTAATTATTTAGAGAATCAAGAATTAAATTGACAAAAAATCTGCAAAAAAGATAGATTCCGTCTTTACTAAAGTCCACTCTTTTGCAAGGAAAATTTATGAAACGTCTCATCCAGATGCTCTCTGCCTGTTGCCTCCGACTGATGGCGCTGATCATTGCAGCAATCACAATTTTTCCACTCCCGGCCCTGTCGATGGACAACAGTCCCCCCTCTTCTTCCACAACGATTACCATTCAACCCCTCCCGCTCCAGGACCTGACGGTCGGATTGGGCGGCATATTTCAGACCGATTACCGGATGTATACGGGAGATGAGCGGGCGGATGACCAGTTTCATATCCGCCGCGCCCAGCTGGAACTCACCACATGGGTGCGCAATTGGCTCAAACTCAATATGGAATATGAATTTAAAAACAACACCAACGACCATCTCATGGACACCTATGCGGAAATCTTTTTCAACTCCAACTCCATCCGTATCGGTAATTTTAAAAAACCCTTCAGCCTTCAATTCATGACCGAAGATGACGCAGTCTATTTTGCCGAACGGTCCATGGGGACATATCTGTCCGCCGACCGGGACGTTGGGCTGATGCTGCGGAGCGACCTTTTAAATAATCGTCTTTTCTGCAGCGCCGGCGTGTTCAATGCGGATGGAGACGACACGAATTCAGGCAGCGATGAAGAAGACACGCCGGAAACAGTTGCCCGGTTCGTGTTGGCGCCTTTTGCGGACGGTTCATCGGCATGGTTGAGACAATTCCAATTCGGCGGGTCTGCAACTTATGCGAAAATCAACATCTCCGACCTGAATGTAACGGTTAAAACCTCCGGCATGGTGGACACCAGCCGCAATATTTATGTGCTCACCCATAACACCAAATTCGGGGTGCTGCAGGATGTGGATGACCGCCGCCGCATGGGCCTGGAAACCGCATGGGCATTTCATTCACTGGCGATCCAGAGCGAATATATCGCCCTTACCTTAACCGGACTGAAACCCGCAGGCGTTCCGGCCAATGATGCGAATTTGTCTTCATGGTATGTCAGCGCCCTATATTTCCCCACCGGCGAAACTCCTAAATTTCAATCCGGAACACTGCAACCGGTAAAACCCATCCGGGAATTTAATCCGGAGACCGGGGCTTTCGGGGCGTTAGGGATCGCTGCCCGGTATGACCATTTCCATGGTGACCCGGACTGGATCACCCCGGACGCGTATGTATCGGTTCGGAAAGCGGACGGATATTCGCTGGCCCTGAACTGGATTCTTTTGCCCATGCACCGGATCATTCTGGATTATACCTACACGGACTTTTCAGATCCCATTCGCGTCCGCGTCAATCCGGACGGCTCCGTGGACTATATTGACAATGAAAACGCGATTACCGCGAGATACAGCATCAGCTTTTAGCTGATATCAATCAAAAGATTAACCACTTCAACAGGAGGACGTATGAAACAAAAAGTTGCATTTATCATTGTACTGGCGGGAATGTTCGCCCTTGCCACTGCCGCTTTTGCGGCCTATCACCATGAAGGCGAAAAAGACGCGGACAAATTTTTATCCGCCTGTCCGGATGCTGCCGGAACCAAGCTGGACCACTGCGCCCTGTGCCACAGCGGCGGGGAATATGAAAACAAGGGCAAGATGGTCACCCTGGGAAGCTGCCAGTGGTGCCATTATTCTTATGGTTATGACGGCGCCGGGGATATCGAGACCACCATCAATGATTACGGCGCGGATTATAAATCCAACGGCCGCAACGCTGCTGCTGTAACCGCCATTGGGTCGATGGACTCCGACGGCGACGGATATACCAACCAGGAAGAAATCGAGGCCATCACTTTTCCCGGCAATGCCGATGACCACCCGGGACTCACTGAAGCGCCGCACCGGATTTACACCCGGGCCCAGATCGAAGCGATGCCCCGGCACACCCAGTTTCTGCTGATGAACACCTCCCGGTCCGGTGATTTTTATGCCGAATATACCGGTGTACCCATGAAAGACCTGCTCGACGATGCCGGCATTCTGGCCTCCGCGACAGGAGTTACTGTCTTTGCGCCGGACGGCTGGGCCCAGACCCATCCACTCGCGTATGAAGACAGCCCGGAAACATATCACGTCTATGGCAATATGCCCGGAGCATCCTATCAGTATCCACCCGCCACCTATTTTTATAACACCCAGGCGGATACCGCAAAGAATCCCACTGACGGATGGTGCGACTTCAGCGCGCCGTCCTGCGTTGGCAGGTCGCATGGAAATGTCATTCCTGTAGCAGGTGGGCTGAAAGCCATTCTTGCCTATGAGCGGGAAGGCGTTGCCATGGACCCCGGCATTTTAACCGATGAAAACAAACTGGACGGAGAAGGCCCTTACCGGGTGGTGGTGCCGCAGAAAGTCGTCAACGCACCCGATCAGTCCAGCAAGGCCAATAATCAGAATGTGATCTGGCCCTATAATTACGACTGGGATCATAACGCCGGGGCATGCACACGGACAGTGACCATTATCAAAGTCGAACCCCTGCCTGTCGGCATGACGGATATTGACGTGCTCGAAACCGGATGGAGCTATGTGGATTCTGGAAAAATAATCATTTATGGCGCCATTGACGGTACGGATTCAAACGGAAACGGCATCTTAGACAGTGAAGAAGGCACGGACGACACAAAAGATTTGGATAAAGACGGAACACCTGATTATAAAGACAGCGATACCGCATCCTTCAGACCGGCCAACGGCATCCAAAACATCACGATCCATACCGGGAAAGGCGATCTTGCGAACATTCAGGCTTTCGCCGACACAGATCCGACTATTCCCCAGACCGGAAAACCGGCTGTTTCTTACCCCTACGGCGCGCTGAAGTTCAGCGTCACCGGTATTTCCGCCGGCAGTTCCGTGGAAGTGTCAATGGTTTTCCCGGATGATGTGCCCAACTATGCCCAATTCTATAAAATCACCTCTGCCGGTTGGCAGGCCATTGACTTTGGAAGCAACAACGGGGACAATACCATTACGATCAAACTGACGGATGGCGATCCCGCCACGGATGCGGATGGACTGAAAAATGGCGTTATTGTCGACCCATCCGCGCTGGGCATTCCAGCTGAACCGGAAAGTAATAATGATGACGACGATGACAGTTGCTTTATCAATACCCTGTTCTAACTGATCCGCCATTATCGTATCACCTCAAACCGCAGGGGCATCAATGATGTGTTCGTTGTTTTTTTCATTGATGCCCCTGTTTTGAAATGACCCCGCCATTTTTTAAAAAGGAGAGATTGTATGAAAATCAACCGCCGCTTAATAATTATATTTCTTGTGTTGATGGTCACAACCGCCGTTGCTTCTGCTCAAAGTACGCCCGCCAAAGCGGATGGAAACATCAAGATGGACAAAGTCATTAAAATGTCCACCACCACCAGTACCCAGGACTCCGGGCTTCTGGATGTCCTGCTGCCCGCGTTTGAAAAAGACACCGGCATCCAGGTCAAAGTCATTGCCAAAGGAACGGGAGCCGCCATCCGGGACGGAATTGACGGCAATGTGGACATTATTTTTGTTCATGCCAAAAAAAAGGAGGAAAAATTTGTTGCCGATGGATTCGGCACCAAACGATATGCGGTCATGCACAATGATTTTGTAATTGCAGGGCCGAAAAAAGACCCGGCCGGAATTATTGGCCTCAATAACGGCGTATCCGCATTCGAAAAAATCGCCCAGACAAAGTCGACCTTTATCTCCAGAGGCGACGACAGCGGCACCCACACCAAGGAACAGGATATATGGGGAAAAACAAAGGTGAAGATGGTCACTCAGACCAAAGAGATCATCAAGGACGGCAAGCCCTTTCAAATGACATTTACTTACCCGGATGGGTTGGGTCAGTGGTATCTGTCCATCGGGCAGGGGATGGGTCCGACCTTGACCATGGCCGCTGAAAAGCAGGCCTATACGCTGACCGACCGCGGGACTTATATCAAATTCAAAGATGGGAGGAGAGAAGGCCTGGACCTGGAAATCCTTTGTGAAGGCGATGCCAGCCTTCTCAACCCCTACGGCCTGATTCCGGTGAATCCGGCCAAACATCCCCATGTCCGTTTTGATCTGGCCCAGAAATTCGCAGACTGGATGATGTCGGCCAAAGGCCAGTCAATGATCAAAAACTATACGATATTCGGGAAGCCCCTTTTTTTCCCGGATGCCATCAACGAATAAAGACGCTGAAAGGTTAAAGTGCCTGAAGTTACGGATTTATGTTCAATTTTAACAAATAGAGCAAAGCGGCTCCAAAACTTCAGGCACTTATAATTTTCAGGAGAAGTTACTCTTCTCAGTGATCTTTGTGGTGAAATCCGATTCAAAGTTTTGCCCCGCCTCCCGTTTCATTTTTTTCTGTTGTCCTTCGCGCTTTGTCGATATATTCAATATCTATTTCATTAATTATCACTATTTTGAATCATCAGGAGGCGGGTTTGGACAAAAAGCTGCTGTCTACAAAAGAAATCGCTGAATTTCTGGGTGTTAATGAAAAAATGGTTTACACGCTTGTGGCAGAGAAAGGGCTTCCGGCATCCAAAGTCACCGGGAAATGGATATTCCCGCTCCATCTGGTGGAGCAATGGATTGAAACCCATACCTTAAACTATCCGGAGACGCTCCAGCAGCTGCCTCCCTATGAAGGGATACTGATCATTACGGGCAGCAATGACCTTCTGCTGGATAAAACCATAGCCTTGTTTAATAAAACCGCAGCCGGACAAATCGCCGTATTCGCCAATCTTGGCAGCATGGGAGGCTTGCGGGCCCTTCGGCAGAATTTTTGCCACATGGCCACGTCCCACCTGCTTCAAGATAATGGAGATGAGTATAATTTTGATTTTGCCGGTCAGGAGTTTGCCAACATGCCGGTCATTGTCAACTTCTGCCGCCGGGAACAGGGATTTCTGATTCAAAAAGGGAACCCCAAACAGATTAAAAGCATCAAAGATATTGCCCATCCCGGCATTCGGGTGGTCAACCGGTCGCTTGCCACGGGCACCCGGCTCTTATTCGACAAGGAACTGCTGAATGCAGGCGTCAATCCCGAAAAAATCGACGGGTATACCCATGAGGTCAACAGCCATATGGAAGTAGGCCTTGAAGTGCTGGCCGGAAGGGCGCATTTCGGGCCAGGAATCCGGCCGGTCGCCACACTGCTGGATCTCGATTTTATTCCGCTTCGATGGGAGCGCTACGACCTGCTCATCACAAAAGAGCGGTTTTTCGACAAAGGCGTCCAGTCCTTTGTCGGATTACTGCAGGACAATGAATTTAAAAAAATAGCGGAACCCTTCACCGGGTATGATGTATCGGCCAGCGGCAAAATGGTATTTCCAAAAGAAAAATGAAAACACTGACAAATGATACCGGCTGTAACAGCAGCCAACCTATGAACAATTTTCATCCCCCCCTGATGCTGCGCAACGCCCATGTGCAATCCATATTGAACAGCATTCGGCTTCGACGCCCCCTGGTGATCCGGCGGTCAAAGGAAATGCTAAAAACCGCTGTGCCCCATATCCTGGACTGCGGGGACGGCATCCGGCTGATGGGATACCACTCCGGCCACAATCCCGCCCCTCCGGGCAAAAAGGATCTGTGCATTCTCATTCATGGCTGGGAAGGCAGCTCGGATTCCTCCTATATTGTATCGACCGCCGGTTTTTTGTGGAATCAGGGCATGGATATCTTCAGACTCAACATGAGAGATCACGGGCCGTCCCATCATCTGAACGAAGGATTGTTTCATTCCTGCCGGATTGACGAAGTGGTGGGCGCGGTAAAGCAGATAGCCACCCGTTTTCCCCACAAACGGCTGCTGCTGGCCGGGTTTTCTCTGGGGGGAAATTTTGCCCTGCGCGTGGCGGTCGGTGCGCCAAAAGCGGAAATTCCCTTGAATCAGGTGGTTGCCATATGTCCGGTCCTGTATCCACCCGGCACACTCATCGCCATGGAAGCCGGCCTTCAGATTTATCACCTGTATTTTATGAAAAAATGGCGGCGGTCTCTTGCCATCAAGCGTCAGTTTTTCCCACACATCAAGGCGCTCCAGCGGATTGCCGAATTTAAAACCATCAGCCAGATGACCGACTACTTTGTTCGTCACTGTACGGAATACCCCGATCTGCAAACTTATTTAAAAGGATACGCTATCACCGGTGACCGGCTGTCAGCCCTGACGATTCCGTCGACCATCATTGCAAGCAATGATGATCCGGTGATTCCTGCCGCAGACCTTAAACACCTGGCTCGTCCCGCATGTCTCCACATTGAAACTACAAAATACGGCGGCCACTGCGGCTACCTGCAAGATTATCGTCTCACAAGCTGGGCAGACCAGCGGATCATGCAACTTTTTTCAAGTGATGTCCAACGCCGGTCCGTTTGATTTTCTTTGGAGCGGCCTATTTCAAAACGTTTTATTCTTTAAATTAACTTCCTGTTTTTTTAAAATAACACGCCAAAACGCCCTCCCCTTCTCACCAAAACGCATCCGGATTCCATTCAAAATTAAATTTTATTTAAAAACCATTTCCCTCCGCCACTAGTTCCATAAGAAACCTTCTGACCCACCAAACAGTTTTAAGACCATCGTATGAAACCGGGGGGTTCTACCTGTTCTTTTTTTAGGATAAATTCATGCTAAAGGCCAATTTTAATTTCAAATAATTCAATTTATAGTGCAATCATAAAAAACCTTAACCAGGGAGAACTCAATGCAAAACATCTTATACCCCAAAAAAATTCTCCGGTTTTTACATTACATGACGATGCTGCTATCCATTTTTTTACTATTCGGTTGCCAATCCACATCTTCACAAAAAATTCTATCCCCCCCTGCTCTCAAGCCGGAATCCGAAATCCGTCTAACACCGGGCGATACGATTGCAATTAAATTCCCGTATACCACTCAGCTGAATGATATCAATGAAACCCATACCATCCTCCCTGACGGAACCATCACCATGGCCCTGGTGGGACAGGTGCTGGCTGCAGGAAAAACACCGGCGGAACTCCAGAACGAATTGGTCAAACGCCATGCCGGTCAACTGCAAAATCCGGTTATCACCGTTTCCGTCACTTCTTTGTTCGAGCGCAAAGTATACGTGGGGGGTGAGGTTATCAGACCGGGCCTGGTTACATTACCGGGGCAAATGTCGGTAATGGAGGCCATTTTTCAGGCCGGAGGATTTAATCTGGACAAAGCGGAGACAGGAAATGTGGTGCTCATCCGCCAGCAGGGCAATCAGCGGGTGGCTTATGCGCTTGATTTCAAACAAGCCCTCCAGGGAGACACGCACGAACCCGTTTACCTGCAGCCGCAAGACATCATCTATGTCCCCAGGACGACTATCGTGAATGTTGATCTCTGGGTCAAGCAGCATATTTATGATTTACTTCCACCCGTTACTTTTGGCTATCGCCTTGACTCAAGCGATTAGATCGGAGACATATTATGCAAACTCTAAACGATCCGTTTATCCATCAACCCACCATGAGGGATTTTTTTCTTGTGCTGTTCAAGCACAAATTCAAGATTATTTTTTTCTTTTTGGCGGTAATGGGATTCGCAATCACCGGTAGCCTTTTGTCCCAAAAAATTTATCAATCGGAAGCCAAACTCTTCATTAATCTTGGCCGGGAAACTGTGACTCAAGATTCCGACGCCACCCCAAAGCAGAGCATACAAGTAAGTCAGACACTGGAAAATCAGATCAATTCGGAAATCGAGATCCTGACCAGCCAGGAACTCGCGCAAAAGGTGGTGGCGGCTATCGGTGCGGATGCGTTTCGGGAAGGATCGCCAAAATATTCATCCTTTGAGAATCCTCTTATCGGCACACTTCGACTAAAAATCAACAATCTGCTTGAATTTCCGAAAAATGCAGTGGCGCATCTTTTAAAACCAGCCGCCATTCCCCCGGCAGACACAAATCCAACCGAAAACGATGTAATCGCCGGACTGCTCACTCAAGAGTTGAAAGCCGAGGTTGTGAAAAACAGCAGCATCATCAAACTCCATTATGAATCACATGACCCCTATCTTGCCCGGGACGTTCTGGACCAACTTATTAATTTATATATGGATAAACACATAAAACTTTTGGGATCCGAGGGGACTTACGATTTTTTCAAAAAAGAAAGCGAGAGACTCCTTCAACAACTAAAAGCAACTGAAATAAAACTGGCGGACTTAAAAAACGCAGCAGATTCCGAACTTTCATCTTCCACATCGATGGAACTGCAGAAAAGCCTCTATGATCTCAAACAAAAAGAGGTGGAACACCTTTCCACCTTCAATGAAAACAGCATCGTGGAATTGCAAAGAAGTCTTTATAACCTCAAACAAAAAGAACAGGAACTTCTCTCCACTTTCACCGAAAACAGCATCCCGGTAAAAGACATCCGACGACAGATAGCCATCGCTGAAATTAATCTTCAAAATCACCAGACCCAACTGCAAAACAGCATCCCGGTACAAGACATCCGACGACAGATAGCCATAGTTGAGAGCAGCCTCCAGAACCGCCAAAACAGTACGTTAACGCTTCAAATTTCCCAACTGGAAAGAGAAAAAGAAATTATCGAGGAAAACTACCGAAAATATGCCGCATCTATGGAACAAACACGCATTAATCAAGCACTTGAAGAAGAAAAAATATCCAACATCCGGGTCGCTCAGACACCCACGGTTCAGGTGGAACCGGTCCGGCCGAACATCGGATTGATACTCTTCATGGGATTATTTTTAGCCGTTTTCGGATCTCTGGGTCTGGCCTTTTTTATGGAATATATGGATAACAGCCTGGAGCGACCAGAACAGATCGAAGGGATGCTTCATTTGCCGATTTTGGGCTCCATTCAAAAAATGGTAAAATAACGCCATGTACCAGAACTTTTACAATTTTATACAAAAACCCTTTGACGTCACGCCGGACCCGAGATTCCTTTACATGAGCCGCAACCATTCGGAAACACTGGCTGCCCTTATATACGGCATTCGGGAAAGAAGAGGGTTTATCACCATTATCGGTGAAGTGGGTACCGGCAAAACAACGCTTCTCAATGCCACTCTCGAAAAACTCGATGATCAGACAGCCTCCGCATTCATTTTTAACACGGATGTCACCTTTGAAGAATTGCTGCAAATGGCCCTTATTGACTTTGGTCTGGCCACCGCCGAAGAGTCGCTTCCCAAATTTGTGGCCCTGGACCGGTTGAACCGTTTTGCAACCGCACAATTCGCTGCCGGTAAGAATATCGTCATTATTATTGATGAGGCTCAGAACCTTGATCTGCAAACCATGGAGAATTTAAGACTTCTCTCCAACCTGGAAACACCCAGATACAAGCTGGTCCAGATTATTCTCTCCGGCCAGCCGGAACTTGATGAAAAACTGCGGCGGCCGGAAATGCGCCAGCTCTCTCAACGGATCAATCTCAGGCGCTATATCACGCCGCTGGACAAGAAAGACACATTCAACTACATCCGGCATCATTTGAAAATCGCAGGATGTGCGGACATCAATTTCTTTGACAAATCATCCCTGGAAATAATCTGGACGTATTCCGGCGGTGTGCCCCGGAAAATCAACATTCTTTGCGACAACACCCTGCTCATCGGATACGGGCTGGGAAGAAAAAAAATCACCCGTTCTGAAACTCAGGAAGCGATCCGGGACCTGAGCTGGAGTCCTTTCTTACACACTGCGGCAAAGCCCGATGAAGTCAAACAGATAAAAGAAAAACAAACAGCACGATTTTTGATACCGCGCGTTGCGGTTGCAACTGCTGGCCTATCACTGGCCCTGATTCTGGGCGCCATGGGGGCTGCTTTATGGGATTCAGGATCAGAAAAACTGGAATCCATTCCCGCATTTTCTAAGCATCTCTGGGCAACCGATTCCGGTCCACCCTCACCAGGAACAACACCTCAGCCGGAGAACATGCAATCAGATATCCAAAACCTGAATTCCCAGGAGACTTCCTCAAAACCCAAACCACAGGCGCCCCGCTTAACCCCGGAAAATCTGCCCCCTGCGATGACACCCGTGAATCAGAGTAGTGAAATACACCCTCCGGATTCAGCAGCGATTCCGCAAGATGCAAATCACGAAGTTGAAACTCAGAAGGCCGTGCAGACGGCAACCCGTAAACGATCAGTTGAGAATCCTGCCCCCACATTAAAGGTGGAAGCAAGCGAACCGGATATCGCGGAATCATTTAATCAGGTTGTGGTTAAAAAAGGCGACACCCTTTCCTGGATCATTAAAGAGTCCTACAAGGATTCCGAAGAAATGCTGCCGCTGGTTCTTCAGGCAAATACTCAGATACAAAATCCGGACCTGATTCTACCGGGATGGGTCATCCGCCTTCCGAAACATGTCCCCACGGGAAAACTTGCCGGGCGCATGACAGAGAATAACCAGTCCATAAAATGGAAAATTACCACTCCATCCACAGAACAATAAAAGGATTCACGCTATGGGTAAAACACACCAGGCACTTCAAAGAGCGGAGCAAGAATATCAGGAACGGATTATTACATCCCGTTCCGGACCTGACATCAACGTCAGGCACATGCTGCCCAAAAAACCGTCAATGCCGCGACAGACAACGAACGATCAATATCTGGCCCAGTACGAATTTTTAAAAAGCAATCTGCTCAGCCGATATCCGAGCAACAAATTAACGTCACTGGCATTCACCAGCGCTTCCCTGGGCGACGGCACAACGACAACAGCTGTCAACTTCGCCACGGCAATGGCAAAGGATTCTCTGCGCTCTGTATTGCTTGTGGACGCGAACTTCAGACACCCATGCCTGCATGACATGTTTCATATCGAGCTTACAAATGGTTTATCCGATTTTCTTGCGAGGGAGAATGGCATGGAGCCTCAATTTACCATGATTGAAAAAAATCTGCATATTCAAACAGCTGGGAGCCTTGGCTTAAGGGCTGCCGGGCTGTTCGAATCGCCTCAATTCGATCGTTTTATTGAAACAGCATGCAGCCGTTTCGATCATGTAATCCTGGACTGTCCGCCAGTAGCAGCGTTTTCCGAAACACGGGTAATTGCCGGAAAAGTCGGTGGCGTCATCATGGTGGTCAACGCCGGGAAAACCCGTCAGAAAGTCGCTCTTCGCACGAAAAACGACTTAATAGAGGCCGGGGCTGAAATACTGGGTACGGTTCTCAACCGGAGAAAATTTCACATACCTTATTGGGTGTATAAACGGCTCTAAAAGCCGAAATCTTAATTTGTGAGTTTTAAAAATCGATTAAAAGATCATATTTTTTAGAAGAGGGGGAGTATGAAATTTTCAGCATTCACCACTCGGATCCTCAGAAAAAAAATTCTTCAGTCCATTAATTCAGAACAGGTATTTCAACGCATCCTGGAAAGAGAGAGGGGACGATCAGAACGCAATGGCGGATCTTTTTCGCTGCTCGACATAACCTTCTCCACACCTATTTACGATCCTGTTCTTCTTACATTAATCCATGCCCTTAAAGATCGGATTCGGTCAACCGATGCTCTGGGGTGGTTAAGCGAGGATCATATCGGTGTAATCATGCCCGACACGGCATTGGAAGGGGCTGCCGAATTTGGCCGGGATATAAAAAACAACCTGCTGCCAAAAAACGCTTTTTTTGATTTCAACATCTACACATATCCTGAAAACAGCCCGTCCCTTGTTCACAATAAATTACATACGGCATCATCAGACAAACTCCCCGAACCGAATGCTCTCTCACGATTTACCTGCAAACCGATTCCCCTTTGGAAAAGATCCCTGGATATTATCGGCGCAACGTTGGCGCTGATTCTGCTATGCCCTGTATTTTTAATTGTCGCTATCTTTATAAAATCCGTATCTCCAGGGCCGGTTTTTTTTAAACAGGAAAGGATCGGTTATACGTGCAAACCATTTATGTGCTGGAAATTCCGGACCATGACCTGCGATACCGACCCTGAAAAACACAAAGCCCATGTATGCCGTTTGATCCAGAATAAGGAGTCCTGGCAGAAACTGGATGACCAGCCGGATTCCGGCGTCATTCCTTTTGGCAACATATTGCGCAAATCCGGTTTAGATGAATTGCCCCAGCTATTTAACGTGATTCGCGGAGAAATGAGCCTGATCGGCCCCCGTCCCTGCATTGCGTATGAAGCCAGGCAGTTCTGCTTATGGCAGCAAAGACGGTTTGATACGCATCCGGGTTTGACCGGGTTGTGGCAGGTGAGTGGAAAAAACAGGACCACATTTGAAGAAATGATGCGCCTGGATATTCATTATGGTCAGAAAAGATCGTTTATACGGGACACCATTATCTTTTTCAAAACGTTTCCCGCAATCATCAAACAGATCACTGAAAAAGTTGACGCAAAAAGGATAAGCGATGAAAAATCAATCAATTAATGTAGGGGTTGTCGGGTGCGGATACTGGGGCCCCAACCTGATTCGGAATTTCTGGGCGCTTCCGGACTCATCGGTAAAAACAGCCTGCGATAGCGATCCGGTAAGACTGGATCATATGAAAAAGCTCTATCCATTGGAGACAACTTCTGATTTTGAGCAAATCATTGATGATCCGGATATCCATGCCGTCGCCATCGCCACACCGGTTTCCTCCCATTATGACTTGGCCCAAAAAAGCCTGATGGCCGGTAAGCATACGTTTATTGAAAAGCCCATGACCCGGACCGTTGAACAGGGCCATGAATTGATTGAATTGGCAGCCCGCAAAAACCTGGTGCTGATGGTGGGGCATACGTTTATTTACTCCACTCCGGTCCGGAAAATCAAAGAGATCGTTGAATCCGGAGATATTGGCGACATTCTGTACATCAGCGCCCAGCGCTTGAACCTCGGCCTGTTCCAGAAAGATATCAATGTGGCCTGGGATCTGGCGCCGCACGATATCTCCATTATTCTCTACATCATGGGCATGTCACCTGTCTCCGTCAATTGTCAGGGGAAAAATCACTTTAACGGGTCAAAAATTGAAGACGTGACGAATATGTCTCTGAATTTCCCCAACGGCGGATTCGCCACCATATTGAGCAGCTGGCTGGATCCCAATAAAATCCGGCGGATGACATTTGTGGGCAGTAAAAAAATGATTTTATATGATGATAATAAGCCTCTTGAAAAAATCAAAATCTACGACAAGCATGTCGAAGTCCCCGAATATTATGACACATTTGGTGAATTCAGCTATTCCTATCATTATGGCGACGTGCAGTCTCCGTATTTAAAACAGGAAGAGCCGCTTAAGGTTGAATGTCAGCATTTTATCGATTGCATTAAATTCAACAGGAAACCCGAATCTTCCGGAGAAGAAGGGCTCAAGGTGGTTCAGATTTTAGAAGCAGCCGCCCGCTCTATCTCAAAAAACGGCCTTAAAATGCCAATCGGCAACCTGATCACAGGAGGAGATAAGGTATTTCCCATGACTGAAGATTCTCAGGCTCGCAGATACATGTCATGAAAGCATCCCATCCAACCCAAAATATTGCTCCGGATGTCACTATGGGAAAAAACGTGCAAATATATGATTTTGTGAATCTTTATGGCTGCGAAATCGGTGATGGCTCCCGAATTGGGGCATTTGTTGAGATTCAGAAAAAAGCCAGGATCGGTAAAAACTGTAAGATTTCCAGCCACACCTTTATATGCGAGGGTGTGACCATAGAAGACAACGTGTTTGTGGGTCATAACGTGACGTTCATTAATGATCTCTATCCGAAAGCCGTTAACAGCGACGGCCAACTGCAATCTGATGGAGACTGGAACTGTGTGCCCACAACCGTCAAAAAAGGCGCGTCCATCGGTTCCGGCGCGACCCTGTTATGCGGAATAACAGTGGGGCAAAACGCCATCATCGGCGCAGGAAGCGTGGTCACAAAAGATGTACCGCCGGATACCACTGTCGCCGGCAACCCGGCAAAGATGCTCAGAAAGCGATAACCAGCGTTTTCAGGATCGACCAACTCAAAAAAGGAGTTCTATGACGCCATGGAAATCCCGTTTCTGGATTTAAACGCGCAATACGTTTCTATCAAAAATGACATTCACAAGGCTATTGATGACGTTTTAAACAGTTGTGCATTTGCCGGCGGGCCGTTTGTGGAATCATTTGAAACCGAATTTGCCTCGTTTTGCGGATGCAGCGAAGCCATCGGCGTCGGCAACGGCACAGATGCCCTGTGGCTGTCCTTGCTGGCATTAGGCGTCGGCCCGGGTCACGAAGTGATCACCGTGCCGAACACATTTATCGCTACTGCCGAAGCCATCAGCTTTTGCGGGGCGACGCCCGTGTTCGTGGATGTTGAAGCGTCAACCTATACCATCAATCCGGAATTGCTCGAAAATGCCATCACTTCAAAGACCAGGGCCATCATTCCCGTTCATCTGAACGGACAGATGGCGGACATGGACCCCATTATGGAGATCGCTCATAAACATGGTCTTTTTGTGGTGGAAGACGCCTGCCAGGCCCATGGCGCGGAATACAAAGGCAAAAGAGCAGGGGCTATCGGCAATACCGGATGTTTCAGTTTTTATCCGGGAAAAAATCTCGGCGCTTATGGGGAAGCCGGGGCCATTGTCACCAATGATGCTGATTTAGCAAAAAAAATCCGGGTTTTAAGGGACCACGGACAGGAGAAAAAATACCACCACTCGGTCATCGGCTGGAATGCCCGTATGGATGGTCTTCAGGGCGCCATCCTCAGCGTTAAATTAAAACATCTTCCCAAGTGGAACACCTTGCGCAGGCAACATGCCCGGACATATAGCGAACGGCTCGGCGACATCGACCAGGTCATTCTCCCGTTGGAAGCCGAAAACAGAAAACATGTTTTTCACATTTACGCAATCAGAACAAAGCATCGCGACACGCTGATGGAATATTTGAAAATAAATGGCATCCAATGCGGCGTCCACTACCCGGTGCCCATTCACAAACAAGAGGCATACAGCTTTAATGGATATCAAAATAAACAGTACCCTGTGGCAGAAACCGTAGCGTCCGAACTCGTCTCTCTGCCAATGTATCCTGAATTGACCGGTTCGATGATTGAAACCGTTTGTGCGGAAATTAAATCATGGTGCAACTGTGGAAAAATTAAAAATCATGAAAAATAAACGGATGGATTCCGGCCTGCCGCCGTCTCTTATAAAGGCATTTTATACCGTCAAGCCGATGGTTCCCCGGGATCTGCAATTATTCGCCAGAAGACAACTTGCAAGAGTTCAGAAGCACCAGCAAACTTCCACCTGGCCTATATTCCCGGGATCGGAAACTCTTCCACCGGGATGGAAGGGGTGGAAAGACAACAAGCAATTTGCCTTGATCCTTACCCATGACGTGGACACCCTAAAGGGCTGGGAACACATAAAGGATCTGATGAACATAGATCGAGTTATGGGCTTCCGGTCTTCTTTTAATATCGTGCCGGAAAGATACCCGATCGAGATTGAAAGATTATGGGATATTAAAAATCAAGGATTTGAACTCGGCGTTCATGGGCTTAATCATGACGGGAAACTGATTCAATCGGAAATCGTTTTCTTAAAACGCGCCAAAAAAATTAATGAATACATCTGCGAGTGGGACGCTTGCGGTTTTCGAGCCCCCTCCATGCACTGCGACCTGGAACTTTTTAAGTGCCTGAAAATCGCCTACGATGCATCCACATTTGATACCGATCCTTTTGAGCCGAAATCCCACGGTGTGCATACGATTTTTCCATTTGCGGTTTTTAATGAGGCAAACCATATCTGTTACTGGGAACTTCCCTATACCCTGCCTCAGGACAGCACACTTTTTATTATTCTTCAGGAAAGAACCATCGATATCTGGAAACAAAAACTGGACTGGATCGCCCAAAACGGCGGCATGGCTCTCCTGAACACCCATCCGGATTATATGGATTTCGATGGCGACCACGGTGAGAATGAAGATTATCCGGCAAAACTCTATATCGATTTTTTAAATTATGTAACGGCCAAATACTGTGGCCAGTTTTGGAACCCGCTACCCAAAGATCTGGTCCAATTTTTAAATGAAACATATGCCTGATATGATAAAAATTTTTTCCATTGAAAATGAAACACAAATGAAAGAATGGGACCAGTTTGTGCTGTCATTTCCTCGCAGTACACCGTTTCATATGTCATATTGGCTGAAATGCATTCAAAAAACATATCATTACAATCCGTTACTGTATGTATCCATAAATCAGACAAACGGTCACTCAAAACATATTGACGGGATATTCCCCTGTTTTCATATCAAAAGCATGATCACCGGCAACCGGCTGGTCTCCATACCTTTTTCCGATTATGGAGGTCCCCTCTTTTTTGAAAAACACAAAGAAAATTTATTATTATCCGAACTGATAAAGAATTTTAACGGAAGTTGTAAGTATTGTGAAATCAGGTCGAATTTGGAAAACGGCACCAGTTTTTTGCCTCATCACAATTTCAAACTGCACTCTCTTGAACTCAATTCTCAACCGGAGCTGGTAAAGCGCAAATTCAATAAACGAACGACGCTATACTCCATTCGAAAAGCAGAAAACGAGGGCGTTGCCATAAAGGAAGAAAATTCAATACAAGGCATTGAAATTTTTTATAATTTAAATGCCATTACTCGAAAAAAACACGGATTGCCACCCCAGCCCTTTGCGTTTATGAAAAATATTTATAGTCATCTGATTGCAAAACAACATGCTTCAATTCTTCTTGCGATCCATGATTCCAGAGTAATAAGCGCCGGAATATTTATTAAATTCAGGGATACGGTTTATTACAAATACAATGCTTCCGACCCTGCTTTCCTGTCCCAGAAAAAGCCGAATCATCTGCTGGCATGGCATGCAATCCAGGAAGCCTGCCAGAAAGGATTTCAATATTTTGATTTTGGCCGGACAGCCGTTAATAACCAGAGTCTGGCAAAATACAAAGAAATGTGGGGGGCTAAACCAATTGACCTGCCCTACCATTTCTATCCTGCTGTTCAAGGGTTAACATCGGCGGACGAAAACAAATTCTCTTATCGGATGTTCAACCATTTATGCAAGAACTTACCTGATTCCGTTTTAAAAAAAGTTGGCGCAGTGTTGTACAAGCACATCGGATAAATCAACGAAAGGTCGGAATATATGCTTTGGTTCAATACTGAAAAAAAAGCAATGACAGCTCAATTTAAAATTGGCGATGTGGTGACGGTCCGATCACAATCAGAAATTACGCTTACCCTGAATGATAACAACAGGCATGAAGGCTGCCTGTTCATGAAGCAGATGTGGGGCTATTGCGGTAAATCATTTTCTATTCTGAAAGTGGTCCGCAATCTTTTTGATGAAAAACGCTGCCGGATGCACCTCGCAACCATCCCGGTATATATTCTTGATGGCGTCATCTGCAATGGAGAGGTGCCTTCATTTGAGTATCCATGCGACCATAGCTGTTATTTTTTGTGGCATCAGGACTGGCTTCTGCAAACATCACTTTCCACGAACAAGGAGCAGAAATAATGGAATGTCAGCTGATAACCATGTGCGACATTCAGCAGCGGAATTCCCGGTTAAACGATCTGATCCAATTGCGCATCAACCTGGTATGGAACACAAAAAAAAAACTGGGATTTCTGAAAAATAAACTGAGGCGGCCAGGAAGCAAAATTATAGAGCCGACTGAATCAGAAGTCCTTCAAACAACGCAACTATTGCCGGGGGACATCGTTCGGGTCCGCGCCAAAGATGAAATTCAGAGCATTTTAGACGAGCGGGGAGCAACCAACGGGTGCACGTTTACCCCCGAGATGTATGCCCGCTGCGGCGAAACCTATAAAATACTTAAAGAAATCCATTATTTTTATGATGAAGTCAAAAATCGGATGTGCAAGTGCAGGGATATGGTGATTCTGGAAGGGGCACTATGCAGTGGCAGGCGAAGGATGTTTTCAGACGATTGCGACCGTTGCTGTTTCCAGTTCTGGCATAAACGCTGGCTGGAAAAATTAGAACCATAGACCGGAGTTGACGCACCATGTACAAGCGCGCAACCTTCTTCAATTTAAAAGCAGTGAGTGAGGAATAAATGTCAAAAATCAGCATATTCGGACTTGGATATGTCGGCTGCGTCAGTATCGGATGTCTGGCCTCAAACGGGCATCAGGTGACTGGTGTTGATTTAAACCAGACCAAAGTCGATTTCATCAACATGGGGAAATCGACCATTGTGGAACAGGGAATCGACCGGCTGATATCCGAACAGCATGGTCGCAAAAATATTTCAGCGACTACCCAAGCCATTCAGGCCGTGATCGATACGGATGTTTCATTTATTTGCGTAGGAACCCCCTCTTCTAATAATGGACATCTCAACTTGCAATCCATTTATAATGTGGCCGATGAAATCGGGAAAGGGATCAGAGAAAAAGACGGTTTTCATGTGGTTGTGATCAGGTCCACCGTGATACCGGGAACCAATGCCAAAGTTACCGGGATTGTCGAAGCATCATCCGGGAAAAAAAACCACGCCGGATTTGCTGTGGTTTCAAATCCCGAGTTTCTAAGAGAAGGCAGCGCAGTTAATGATTATTACCATCCGCCCTATACCCTCATCGGTTCTGACGACAACCAAGCCATTGCAATAATGAAAGATGTTTATGAAGGAATCGATGCACCCATAATTATAACAGAAATTGAAATCGCCGAACTGCTCAAATACGTGAACAATGCCTTTCACGCGTTAAAAATAGCCTTTGCCAATGAAATCGGAAATATATGCTGCAAATTGGGTATTAACGGCCACAAGCTCATGGATATTTTCTGCGCTGACAAAAAATTAAACATCTCTCCCTGTTACCTGAAACCGGGTTTTTCGTATGGCGGCTCGTGTCTGCCCAAAGATCTCAAAGCGATTAAAACCATTGCCCATGATTTTTATCTGGAATGCCCGGTAATTGAGAATATTGAAAAAAGCAATGAACTGCAAAAGCGCATTGTTTACGAAAAAATTTTGTAACTGTTCAGTAAAAAAAATCAATTTTTTAAAAAAAGTTCTTGACATAGTTTTTTGTTAAATTTTGAAAAACAGGAAGACGTTCAGCATC
>QZKW01000062.1 GCA_003599885.1 Desulfobacteraceae bacterium
CCATGATTTTGAATAATGCACGGGGCGAGGATGGAACCGGGTTTACGGTACCCATTGTGGAGTCCAATATGAAGACCGATGGGGTGGCCGGAACGGATGATGATGGTATTGACGCGTTTATCGCTGCGGGCGCCATTCAGCAGACAATGGTGAAAACGCTGGATAACGGGTTGAAAGTTGGTATCATGGGCCTTTTGGGAAATAATGCTGAAAATGATGCGCCGCTGGCCACCCCCGTCACATTCGATCATGACTACGCGTCGATTCAGCAAACCGTGGATCACCTGAAAAATGACCTGGGTGCGCAAATCGTAATCGCCCTTTCCCATTCCGGCGTCACGGATCCTTCGGGAACCCCGGGGGGGGATGATATCCTTCTTGCGCAAAATGTTACCGGTATTGATATTATTGCAGCCGGGCATGAACACGAAATGACCCCGGAGATTGTGGTGGAAAACGGCACACGAATCATCTGTGCCGGTTATTATGGGAAAAATCTGGCCCAACTGGATGTGACGGTTGAAATCGGGGCAGGGGTCACAGATGCGACCCTCACCAATTATCCCATTGATGACGCCACGCCGGGGGATCCGTCCATGAATTATCTGGTGGGCATTTTTAATGCGGGTATTGATGAAGCAATAAAACCCCAGCTTGGCCTCGGCATCAAAGACGTGGTAGCTGTTTCCGGATCATCCAATCTTGGATATCCCTATATGTCGGATGAATCCGGCATGGGTAATCTTGTTGCGGATTCCCTGCGCTACATGCTGGGCGGCATGGACGGTGCCATCGGCATCGTTGCCAGCGGTGTGCTCCGCGAAGGGTTCGAGGCGGGGGAAATGGTGACGTTCGCCGATATGTACAGTGTGGTTCCCCTTGGCATGACGGTGGATCCTGCGCAGCAGGATGTGCCTGGATACCCGCTGATGCAGATAAACCTCACCGGCGCGCACGTGAAAAACATGTGCCAGCTGGCTGCGTATGTCATCGCTGCAGGGGATGAGACCTTTATGGCGCAGCTCTCCAACCCGGCGCATCCTTATCATGCATATTATGCAGCGCTGATTAACCTGAAATCATCTTATTATCTCAATCTTTCAGGCCTTCGGTACATTCACGCGGGTGCGGCTGGAATGTATCAGATCGTGCCGGGATCCATAACCCTGTATAATGGCGTTGATTTTAAGTGTAAAAACCCGGCAGCTCTGCCGGTGGACGACAATGGGCTGTATCCGTGCGTGATGGATATTTATATGTTTTTTGTGATGCAAAGCCCAGATTTGCAGATGCTGCTCGCAGGTCTTGGATTACCGGTTGTTCCCTTAAACAACAGCGGTGATCCCCTGACCCTGGCCAATATGCTGGATTCAAGGCTGGACAGGGATCCCACGGCTGAAGGAATTCAGGAAGTCAAGGAATGGATGGCGTTTTTGACCTTTTTGACAGCAGCCCCGGAAGCCGGCGGGTTTGTTGATCACATTATCCCGGAAGCCAATTACGGGCAGGCGGTCCTGGCCGCGGGCGATGCCAGCCGGGTGAATGAAATGTCGCTGACGCCGTAAATCTTATAACTTTAAATATTTAAACAACAAAGGGAGCGCCGGTTCATCCGGCGCTCCCTTTGTTATTTCTTGCCTTCCGGTTGTCGCGCTAATTCGAGCATCTGTTATCATTCATCACTCATCATTTTCCCTTATTCCGGCAACCTCAGCAATTTTTCCGCGCTCTCCAATTCCTGAGTCACCCGTGCGTCATCCCATCCCAATTCTTTTGCAGCAGTGGCAGCGATTTTTTCAAGCCGATCCTTTCCCGGGTGACCAATGTTGCCAACGCCGGTACGGCGCATCATAATGTCTTCGAGGGTTCTGGCGGACTCCTTGCGGATGGCGTAAATCACGGATGCCAGAATCTGCCCGTCTTCGCAAACGATTTCCGCATATTTTTTGTTTTGTTTTGCCAGGTCCAGGAGGTTGCGGCTTTCAGTGCCATAATTCCGGCCCACAAAATCCATTGTTTCAGGGCTGAATTCCGGATACGCGGCTTTTAATTCAAGCATGAATCCGGCCATATCTTTAATCTCGCATCCTGCCAGAAACATTTTATCGGTGATGGGTGTTTTCGGAGTGCGATTCAATTTGGCCTCCACCATTTTCAGGGCGGTTTCCGCCAGATAACGGCTGGTGGTATATTTGCCGCCCTCCACAGTGATCAGCCCGTCCAGGCCGTCTGCTTTATTGTCATAAATTTCATATTTTCGTGAAGATTCGTAGGTGCCTTCGGTCTGGTCATCCACCAGAGGCCGCAGACCGCCCCAGGCATGGGCGACATCTTTGTATGTCAGACGGCCATCACCGATGGAATCGTTGGTATCTTTGACCAGCCCTTCGATGCTCTTCCGGGAGACTTTGTACAGGTCGGGGTTGCCTTCATAATCCATGTCAGTCGTGCCGATCAGTTGGAAACCCCGCCAGGGAATGGTGAAAAAATGCCGGCCTGAAGGGGTCCACATGACCACCGCATGGCTGGTTTTGAATTTTTTCGTTAAAATATGGATCCCTTCGGAACGTTTGATCTGGTGTTTGGATTTGCCGGTTTTATCGGCGAGGTTCAGGATAATATCCGCCCACGGCCCGCCGCAGTTAATAACCAAAGAACCCTTGATATTGGTTTGGGCGCCCGTTAATTGGTCTTCAACCCTGACGCCTTCGATTTTATTGTCATGTGAAAAAAGGAAATTAACGACATTGGCATAGTTGGCGGTTTTCGCGCCGTGCTTGATGGCTGATTTAATGAAAGCAAGGGTCAGCCTTTCCGGGTAAAGGCTTTGGCAGTCATGGTAAATCGATCCGCCGGTCATTCCCTGCGCACGTACTTCTGGTTCCATTGCCATGATTTGTGATCGGGTCAGCCATGCATGATTGGGTATATGTTTACCTCTATCCCATGTTCTGTTTCTGTCAAAGGACAAGAGATCATAGATGGTCAGCCCGGCCCTCAGGATCCATTTGTTCCGCTTGATGTCCTGATATCCCGGCACCAGAAAAGGGATGGGAAACACGAGATTGGGCGCGATGTTTTCAAGGATCAAGCGTTCGCGTAATGATTCACGGACAAGGCCCATCTCCAGGTTTTGTAAATACCGAAGCCCCCCATGAATCAGTTTCGATGTCGCCGCTGATGTGGCCCACCCGTAGTCTTTTTTTTCCAGTAACGCGACCTTTAAGCCCCTGCCTGCCGCATCATAGGCCACAGCCGCTCCGGTGATCCCGCCGCCGACGACAATGAGATCAAATGTTTCATCCGTATGGGTTTCAATAAACCGGTTCATCTGTGCGTTCTCTCCTTTATCGTTGTCCTTGATGGAATAGATTCAATTTCACGGGGCAGTATTACAAAGTCCGCCAGGTTAATGCAATGGTTATGTCTGGATTCAATACTTGATTTTTTGTCGCCGGATCATATAGTGTTTGAGTTAACCATTAGAAATTATTATACGGAAGCGATGTTCACCGGAACCCTAAATACTTGTCAGGAGGGAATCGATTATGCAAAAAAAAACCAGAAACAATATTGATGCTGCATTTGTAGGGGAAGCCAAAGCATATTTTCGCCTGTTGGCGTATGCGGAAAAAGCCAAAGAAGAAGGAATCCCCCAGATTGCGTTGTTGTTTCGTGCGATTGCTGAGGCGGAAAGGGTACACGCCACACGAAATTTAAATCTTATCAAAGATCTGGTGGTGAAGGATACAGATACGAATCTTGAAAAATCCTTTCAACAGGAAAAATCCGTGAGCGAAATTTATTATCCGGATTTTGTCAAAGATGCCGAGGAAGAGGGGGAGACAATGGCGGCGATGGCTTTCAGTCAGGCCAGGGACGCGGAAGCGGGGCATGCCAAATTATATGAACGCGCCATTTACCATGTCATTAAAGACACGGTCAACGCCTATTATGTGTGTCAGGTGTGCGGTTATGTGGCGGACACCAAAATTCCCGAAAAATGCCCGGTGTGCGCTGCGCCGAAAGAAAAGTTTAAAACCGTCGAGAATTGATGGCAGCAGGCATTCAAGGGATCGCTGATAATGGGATGAGAAGCTATTTTTTGTGTGTACAGATAAAAATAACTCGTCATCAACTTTCAATGTCGCCGGCTATAAAAGGCGTGCAGCGCACGGCAATGCTCATTTTCTTGACCCAGATCCGGGCCATGACAAACACATCGCCGTTGACGTTGACAAGGTTCTGCAATTCTTCCACAAAGGAAATATCCTCCAGTTTAAATTCATAATAAAAGGTGCTGGTGAAATAAGGATCAACCACCAAAATCATTTTTTCCGGGTCATGGGGATGTTTAAGAGGGGAGCCTGAAAACGGGATATGCGTGGCAGCGAGTTTTTTGTGGTCTTTGGGTTTTTTATACCTTTCAATTTCAAATTTTTCCGTTTTTTTCAATAACGCACTGATGGGCATGAATATTTCCTCCTATGCGGATGGTGCAGTGTAACAATAGCAAGCTGGCAACTTATTTTAAAAATGTATGCTTGGGTAATCATAATGCCTTTATCGGCATTTTCAAAGCAGATTTTCATTAATGCAGAAGGATAGACGTTAACGGGTTCAGAATAACGAATTGGATATTAAAAAAAGGAACCACTAAAAAAATGCTTTTAGTGGTTCCCCGATCTTGAATCGAATACCAACGGTTTTGGAAATGGTATTCGACTCATAGACAAATCCCTATTTTGACCCCTGCATGGGCGAAGCCGGAGCTGTTCCGTTGTCAGGAGACGCCAATCCAGCCGGTTTGATATCTCCGCTGACCCTGATGGTGACCGGATTGTTTTCAGTGTTGTCGGTCAGGATGTTGATTTGACCAAAATACCGGCCTGCAGATGTTTTGGTGTTTTCTATCGTGAATTCATAGGCTTTTTCCCCGTCGATTTCGATTTCCTTCATTGAATAACGGAAATCCGCCCCGTGTAAAGTACTGATGTTCATTATGGTAAAGGGTTCCTTTGCGTCCGGGGCCACCGTGACAACCCGGCTGATTTTTTCGCCGACAGTGCCCCTTAAAATTACTCGTGACGGGGTGATAGATGCAAATTTTCTGACTTCACCCGTCAGGTTCAGTTGAATCTTTGCATGATCTGGATCGCTGGTTTCAACCGTGATAACTTTTTTCGCTTGACCGCTGAAGCCTTGTGTCGAAAATTTAACCGTAATTTTTCCCTCCGAACCCGGAGAGATCAGTCCATCAAATGCGACTGTTGTACACCCTCAGGTGGTTTTGACGGCTTTGATCTCAAGATTGGCGTCGCCGGTATTTTTGATGATAAAATCATGAATGACGTCTTTCCCCTCATAAGCGAAGCCGAAATCATAGGAATTGATTTCAAGTACAGCATTTGGTTTGCCCTCACTGGCCTGGGCAGGTGTTATGAAGCCGAAAAAAAAGACTGCAACAATGAGCTGGAATAAACAACATATTGCGCATTTAGACATGGGCACCTCCTTGTGTGATAAATATATAGAATTATAGCAATTCATTCATTGAATGACAGCTAATTGCGGTAATACTTTCTAACATCGTAATTGATATCCGCACTTATTATGTCGATGGGATTGAAATTATCGGTTAAAATAATTCCGTTTCCATTAAATTTGGCTTCATCATTTTTAAATTTGGCTTCATCTTGTGCTGACAGGCTAAGTGGCGAATTTGACGCGAAAAAAACCGCGTTTCCGGATGTTGGCGTGGTATGGGCGTGGAATGCCCGCACATGTTCAAACACAGACTCAAGGGTCGCCTGAATGCTTTCAAACTGTCCGCCGTCGACCGTGCCCATTGTATTCATGGCTATGATTCCGCCTGGTGCAAGCTTGGTAACTGCTTCTGAAAAAAAATTATTAGAGTATAAATGATACGGAATAGAGTCAATGTTTGCTGCGTCCACAACGATAAAATCGTATTGGCGATCAATCGTTTTAATAAAATTTCGGCCATCAGCGATAAAAACCCTTTCTTCATTTGTCAGGCTTCCAAAATAGTCGCGGGCTACCTTGGGAATGACCGGGTCGATGTCGACCACATCAAACATGATCCCCGATTCCGCCAGTAATTGGGGGATCAGTCCCCCTCCCAGGCCGATACATAGTCCCGTCCGGCTATTGGGCCTGAATAACGGCAGAAGGGAAAATTTTCTGACATATTCGCATTGAATCGGCTCTATGTCAGTTCTGAGGCTGATGTGTGAGTTCGTGTTTCCGTCAATTAAAAGAGATCTTTCTCCATATCTTTCCACAACTTCAACAAGGCCGTAAAGACTTTGTGATGAGAAAATTAAACCGTCTTTTTTTTCAGTTGTCAATTTTGCAGATGCAGGAACTATCAAGGCAATCATAAGAATCGCTACAGCGCCATATTTTTTTTCAAAAACAATCCAGCCCAGCCCTGAAAACATCAACAGAAAGCCTGCACAACTGAGAAAAATTTCCTTGTTCCCGATAGCCGGAATTAAAAAGAAACCTGTACCGAGCGTCCCGGCAAGGCTGCCGACAGTTGAGATTGCATAAAGTTTTCCAGATGTTGATCCGATAGTTTCAACAAGCGTTGCCCGGAGGCGAATGATAAGCGGCGGTATCATTCCCAACATTATCAAAGAAGGCGAGAAGAGAACCATCGCACTGCATAATCCCCCGCCAATACTGCCAAACAGCATATAGCATTCCGTCATGATCTTACCCGAAATAAAGGGTACCGGTATCATGACAAGACCAATGGAAAGAAACAGAAAATATAGAGTGCTGAGAACCGGTTTCTTGTCAGCGATAATCCCGCCTATCCAATAACCGATTGCCAGTGACGCCAAGGTGATGGAAATCAGGGCTGACCAGACATAAATGCCGGATCCGAAAATGGGATTAATTATCCGTGTGCCGACCAGTTCGATGAGCATAACAGCCGCGCCGGAGATAAATATCCCGGATGCGAGATATGTTTTTTGCGGCATTTCCAATAGAAACTCTCTTTTTTTCGGTTGTTTTTTCACAAGAAAAATTCCTTTTTCCAGCTGGTAATTCACCTGCGGGATGTCCCGCAGGTGAAATTGATCATTTGCCTGTTTTAACTTCGGTGCGCAGCGGTACCTGCAGTCGCCATTCTCCGCCTTCCATAATCCAATGCTGGGTTTCGGGGGTTCCCTTGAAATCAAACCCTTTTGTCTGAATATCGTTTTTGATCTTGACCGTGGCTTCTTTTCCGGAGGGGGAAATTTCAATTTTCTCGATAGTATAGGTTTTAAAAAGGATACTTTCGATTTTTTTTGAAAAAACCTCTTTCGATTCTCTCTTTTGAAAGGATTCGTCAAAATAGGTATAGACAGTTGCCCAATCTTTATTGATTTTGGCCTGCATCATTCCCTGGACCCTTTCCTTTAAGGCTTCCTCCGGTGCTTTATTTTTTAAAGACGCGCATGCGGTGGATGCCAGCGAAATAATGGCGATGAACAGGACGAAAAAAATCTTACGGCTTGAATTTGTTTTCATGGCAAGTTGATTCCTTTTCATAGTGTATCTGTTTAATAAAATTGATTGATTCCATAAAAATTTTTTTATTATTGTTTCATAACGTTAGGCGTTATTCCATACCCTTGGGTCCCCGGTCCGGAAGGCTTGATGTTCCCGCTGATGATGATGGAGATAGGATTATTTCCGGATTTGTCTGTCAGGATGTTGATCTGATCCAGATAGCGGCCTGGAGACGTTCGGGTGTTTTCAATGGTGAATTCATAGGCATTTTTCCCGTCGATTTCGATGTCCTTCATTGAATACCGGAAATCCACACCATGTAAAACATTGATGCTGATTATTTTAAACGGATTCTCGGCATCCGGAACCACCGTGACGACCTGGCTGATCCTTTCACCGACAGTTCCCTTCAAAACAGCTTTTGACGGGGTGATGGATGCAAAATTTTTAACTTCCCCCGTCAGTTTCAGATTAAATTTTGAATTGGCAGGATCGCTGGTTTCAACATTGACGACTTTTTCAATTTGACCGATGAGGCCTTTGGTCGAGAGAATAACCGTAATTTTCCCCTCCGAATCCGGAGAGATCAGTCCATCAAACGCGACTGTTGTACACCCTCAGTGGGTTTTGACGGTTTTAATCTCAAGCGCCGCATCACCGGAGTTTTTAACGATAAAATCATGGGTGACGTCTTCTCCCTCATAAGCAAAACCAAAATTATGGGAATCGACTTCAATTGAAGCAACGGGTTTGCCATCGCCTGCCTGGGCGGGTATGATAATGCCAAAAAAACAGACAGGGACAACGACCAGGAACAACCACAATATTGCGCGATCAGACATGAAAGCCTCCTTGGTGAAAATGAAATTAGTTTTATCCGTTGTTTGTCAGGCGCGTTTCCGACCGGGTTTCAAACCATTCATAAATTGTCGGCAGAACGATCAGGGTCAGCAGGGTTGACGTGATCAGCCCCCCCATGACAACCACTGCCAGCGGTTTCTGAATGTCCGCGCCGGAACCTGTTGCGTAAAGCATGGGCAGATGGCCGATGAAACTGGTGAGCGCTGTCATCAGAAGCGGCCGGAACCTCAGTTTGCAACCGGTGCGAACCGTGTCCAACACACTTTTTCCCTCTTCCCTGAGCTGGCGGAAAAAGGCGACCAGAACCACGCCGTTTTGAACGGCAATACCCAGCAGAACGATAAAGGCCACTGCCGCCGATACTGATAACGGCATGGCGAAGATTTTGATGGCCAGAATACCGCCTACCAATGCAAAGGGCAGGTTCAGCACAACCAGAAGGGAATCCCTGATGGAACCGAGCGCCAGATACAGAAGCAGCATGATAATCAGGATGGCGATGGGCACAACAATGGAGAGCTGCCGCATGGCCCGCTGCTGATTTTCAAACTGGCCGCCGTATTCGATAAAATAGCCGGACGGCAATTCCTTTTCAATGCCGGCAAGCGTCTGCTGGGCTTCAGCGACAAAGCCGCCCAGATCTCTGCCCCGGATATTGACTTCCGCAGCCACGCGCCGCATGCTCTTTTCCCGGGTGATCTGGGCCGGGCCTTCCACCAGTGAAATGGCGGCTATCCGGTCCAGCGGCACCTGCTCACCGGACGCGCCGGAAAGCAGCAGCCGTTTAATGGCGGGAATGTCCGAACGGTCGGATTCCGGGAAACGCACAACGGTTGCAATGCGCATCTGCCCGTCAACCACGCGGGTCGCCTCTTTTCCGGCAATGGCGGTTTCCACCAGCTCGTTGGCGTCGGCGATGTTGATGCCGTAACGCGCCATTTCCTGACGGTTGAAGGCCACTTCAATCTGTTCCATGCCAGACACCTGTTCCACTTTCACATCTTCCGCGCCCCTGATCCCGGACAGTTTGCCCGCTATCCGGTCCGCATAACTTTTAAGCTTTTCCAGGTCATTGCCGTAGACTTTAACGGCAAGATCACTTTTCACGCCGGAAATCAATTCATTCACCCGAAGCGCAATGGGCTGTGAAAACGATAGCCGAATGCCGGGAATGGCTGACAAATCTTTCTGGATGTCATTCACCAGATCTTTCTTGTCCCGGCCGGTAGTCCATTCCCTGCCCGGTTTGAGCATGATAAAGACATCGGTCTGTTCCGGACCCATGGGATCTTCGGATATTTCCGCGCGTCCGGTTTTGCAAACCACTGCCGACACCTCGGGAAAGGACGCGAGAATCCGTTTTTCCATAAATGTTGAGACGTCTTTTGAGCCTTCAAGAGATGCATTGGGCAGACGCACCACGTTGATGGCGATGGCCCCTTCATCAAGGGACGGCATGAATTCGGTGCCGATGTCGGTGGCGGCGAAACCGGCGGCAATAAGACATGCTGCGGATAGGCCGAGAGTCAAGCCTTTTCTTTTAAGTGCCGCGTTTAAGAAATTCAGATAGCCTTCGTGAAACCAGCGGACAAACCGGAATTCTTTTTCGGCGGACTGTTTTAAGAATATTTCAGAAAGTACGGGAACAATCGTTAATGCGACAACAAGAGACGTGAGTATGGCGAAAATCATGGTCAGGGTCAGCGGCAGGAACATTTTGCCTTCGATTCCCTGGAGGGAAAAGAGCGGCGCCATCACAATCACGATGATGATGATGGAGAAAGCAACCGGTTTGGCCACTTCCCAGACTGCCTGGGCCGTGATCTGCCGCCGCATCAGCGGGTCCCGGTGCTCGGAAAAATGCCTTCGGATATTTTCCACTATCACAATGGAGGCATCCACTACCATGCCGACGGAAAAAGCGAGTCCGCCCAGGCTCATCAGGTTGGAAGTGACGCCAAACCATCCCATGATGATAAACGTGGCAAGAAAGGTGATGGGGAGAGTGGCGACCACGATCAGAGCTGTCCGAAGTTCGGCAACAAACAGAAACAGCACCAGAATCACGAAAACTCCGCCTTCCAGCAGGGCGTCCATAACGGTTTTAATACAGGCCTGAATCAGGGATGTGCGGTCATAGAACACATTGATGTGCGCTTCTTTGGGAAGGCTGTTCTGTATTTTGGGTATGGCCGCCTTAACTTTGGAAACCACCTCTTTTGAATTTTCACCCCGAAGCATGATGACCATGCCGGCCACCGCCTCTCCCTTGGCGTCGCGCGTGACCGCGCCCTGGCGGGGCTGGGGTCCGACAACGACATCCGCCACATCTTTTATATAGACCGGAGAACCGTCTTTGGCTTTCAGCACAATATGTTTGATATCGTCAATGCCGGTTAAGAGCCCGAGCCCCCGGATATAGGTCTGCTCCCAGCCGCGCACGATAACACCGCCGGCGGCGTTGGCGTTGTTTTTCTCCACGGCTTCCACAACTTCGCGAAGGGACAGGTCATATTGAAGAAGCGCATCCGGACGTACAATAATATGATATTGTTTGACAAATCCACCGAAACTGTTCACTTCATTAACGCCGGGGATCGGTTTCAGTTGGGGAGCCACCACAAAATCCTGAAGCGTTCGCAGCTCCATGGCGGAAAGCGTATCGCTTTCAAGGGTATACTGGAATATTTCTCCAAGACCTGTACTTGTGGGGCCGAGTTCAGGCTCGGCTGACGGCGGCAGGCTTTCCTTTGCCGACTGAATGCGTTCAAACACCTGCTGGCGGGCGAAATAAATATCCGTATGATCGTCAAAAACCACAATGACCTGAGAAAGTCCGGATTTGGACAATGACCGCACCTGGTTGACTTTAGGAATACCGCCCATCTGCTGTTCAATGGGGTAGGTGATCTGTTGTTCCACATCCACCGCCGAAAGCCCCGGCGCTTCAGTCAATACCATGACCTGCACGTTGCTCACATCGGGAAATGCGTCAATGGGAAGCTGAATCCACGCAATGACTCCGGCGGCAATCAACACGCCGGTCAGTGCCAGGATAAGAAATCGCGAACGAAGGATCAGTTCAATTATTTTATGCATGGCGGCCCCCTAATCAGCGCATCCTGCGCCCATTTTTCCGCGCAGTACATCGGATTTCAGCAGAAACGACCCGTCGGCAATGATTGTCTGACCGATGGCAAGCCCTTCTTTAATCTCGACAAATTCATTAAAGGGGGTGCCGGGGGTGACCGGGCGGCGTACCCAGTAATCGCCTTCCTTGTGAACAAAAACGAATGAGCGCCCGGCGTCCTCAAGTACCGAGATCTGCGGAACCGCAATCACATTGCCGGTGCCTTGAAACAGCACCCGGATATTGACGAACATGCCGGGCTTGAGCAGACCGTCTGTATTGGCGACGCGGATACGCGCCTTAATCGTCCGTGTCTGGGCATTCATCTGCCCGGACACCACATCCAGCACACCCGGATATTTTTGACCATCAGTGCCTGTTGTCTCAATTTCACATGCGATATCAGCATGTTGTTTCTGCAGAAACGGCAATTCCGCCTCACGGATATTCGCCCACACCCACACTTCGGAAAGATCGGAGAGAAGAAGAAGTTCCTTTCCCGCCTCGATCCGTTCGCCCGCACTCACATATTTTTCAATCACTGTGCCGGTGATCGGGGCATGAACCGGCAGTATGCCGTTGATGGCGATTGCCGCTTGACCGGCCAGCAAACCGATATCCTGTTTTGAAAAACCCAGACGTTCCAGGCGGATACCCGCATTGATGAGCTCAATTTCAGCCTCGCCCAACCGGTTCTGCGCTTCCTGAACGTCCACTTCAGCAGAAATCTTTTTGGCAAAAAGGCTGGCTTCACGCTCTGCGGTTTTTTTTGCAAGCGTCAACGCGGCTGATTTTTTCATGTATTCGGCTTTTGCTTCCGCCACTGCATCGCTGTCGAGGGCCAAAAGAACTTCGCCTTCTGTAAAGTGTCCGGCGATATCCGCGGATAGGCTTTTAATGGTTCCCTGAAGCGGACTTGAAACGCGAACGGTTTTTGTCTCGTTTAACCGCACTTCCCCGTTCAGGAGAAGGGGTTTTGAAAAATTCATGGGAACGGCTTGCGTCACACTGACGATGCCCGGTTTATCTTTACTTTGGATCACCGTATCGGAAAGTTTGACAACGCCGAGTTCATACCGGCATTCATCACAGGTGAAGTGAAGGATATCGTGTTCACAATGGGCTGCCCAGAGTTCATCCACTGGCCGATCCAGGTCCGACAGTCCTTCCCCGTCTCCATGACCATGCCCGCCGCAGGAAGGCGCGGCATGGCTGTCATGATCATGGGTGTCTTCTTCACGGGCGGATTCTTCTTTTTCCTCTGCGGTGTACGCTTTGGTTTTTTCATCTTTGCAGGTCGAAGCACAGGTCGCCGCGTCCTTGGGTGAGTCGTTTGATTGTGCTGCGCGAGAATTAAATACCACCGTTATGATGACAACACATGCGATTGCCGTCAGGGTGATGAATGATTTTTTTTTCATGGTCTCTCCTGTTTTGGAATCTGGTATGATGATTTGAGATATATTTTTTTGTAATTAAACATCCTGCCGGTCTTTATGGCAGCGTTTGTCCGATCAGACGTTCGATTGCTGTCCGCGCTTTGTGATAGTCCCCAAGAGCGAGAAGATGCTGTTGCTTGACTTCAAAAAGAGTGCGCTGGGCCTCAAGAACATGGGGGTAGCTGAATTTGCCTTCACGATAGCCTTCAAGGGTGGATTGAAACGCCGATTCCGCAGCATTGGCCACCACTTCTTTGAGGGCGGATGCGGACAACGCCGCAGCGGACAGATCCTGGTATGCCTGCCCGAGGGCCGCACGGGTATTTACATAAGCGGCCCGCTGCTCTTGCCTGGCTTTTGACAGATCGTGGAGGGCTTCCTGCTTTTCTCCCTGATTGCGGTTGAAAAGGGGAATCGGTACGGACAGACTCATGACAAAAGCAGTGTTTTCCGTCTCATTATAATACCGGGGGCCTGCGCCAATGGTGACATCTGGGATCGCTTGCGCATCACTGAGCGTCACGGCAGCGGATTTTGTTTCTATTTCGGTGGTCCAGCGGGCCACATCCGGATTTCCAATGATTTTATCCTCAAGTTCATCCAGAGGCGGTATGGGTGTGATAGCATCCATCTGTCCGGTCACGGCTTCAAACATCGGGGTTGTGCTTCCCCATGCGGCAACCAGCCTTTTACGGGCCGCTTCAAGAGAATGCCGGGTTTGTTCAAGTTCAATCCGGGCGGTCGTCAGGGAAACTTTGGCCTGAAGTTCCTCAACCGGAGGGACTTTGCCCGCTCTCACCCGTTCGGCCACCGTGGTGTAAGTTTCTTCAGAAAGCCTTGCCAGCTCACGGGAAATGGCCAGATGCTCCTGGGCGGCACAAACATCCCAGAAAGCCCCTGAGATTTCGTTAAATACGTCGAGACGCTTGCTTTCGTAATCCAGATGAGCCAGTTTCGTCTCCAAGTCAGCCACTTGCTTTCGTTTTAAGCGCTTGCCTGCTGTTTCGATAAGCTGATTCACCTGAACGGTGGTTTCCGCGCTTTTAAATCCGGACTGTTCATCTTCTCCGCCGAAGTTTTCTACGCTGGTTTCAACCTCCGGATTGGGAAACAGACCGGCCTGGAGAGCCCTTGCTTCCGAGGAACGGATTTCCAATGAAAAGGCGGCCAATTCGGGATTCTGAAGCAGTCCCAGAGACAGGGCTTTATTTAAAGACAACGGGCCGGTTGGGTTTTCTATGGACGGATTGCCGGGTGCGGTTTGGGAATGCGGGTCCGCAAGGGCGGTATTTGCATAAGAAACGTCGCAGAAACCACTCAGCGACAACACGCAAAAGAGAAAAAACAAATATTTCAAATGCATGGGCATTGTCCTTTATCATATGAGATATAAGCGTTCGGTTGAGTTGAAAAAACAAATAAATGAAGACCGGCGGCTGTGCAAAAATTTTCCTTTCACCACAGACAGCACAGAGGACGCAGAGAAAAATCTTTATTTTAAAGGATTTATCTTTTGGTCTCGCTGTGATCCCGGTGAGATCTGCGGTGAATATTGTTTTTTACAAAGCCGTCAAAGTCAGGGTGTAACAGGAGCGCTTCAAATGATCAAAATAACGGACCGAAGCGTTTTTGGGGTGGAAACGGGATGCGGGTTTGGGACTGCTGAAAATAATGTTTTGTTTAAAAGGGGATGATTATCCGGCCGGGATTGTGCAAGGATGATTTGGATGCCGCCGGATGGATCATGGGGCCGGGATAAAGGCGTATTTTCCTGTATGTAGTTAGAAATGGGAATTTCCACACAACAAAAGCATTCCTCCGGATGGGAATCCGCGAGCTGCTGTTCATCTTCGCAGGATTTCCGGCAGGAGTCATCCGGCGACATGCAGTGATCCTGCAGGTCATCGCACACGATTTCCGCATGGCAATCATCCGCAAAACACAGCACCAGATTCTCATGGTTCATCGGCACCGGGGTCAGCATGAGGTAAAACGACAGCATGAACCAGACAGTGTATTTTTTGAAATTATGTTGCATGACGCATAAAATAGGTGTTTTTGCGTTTATGTCAAGAAGGAAAGAATGCGCAATCCGTTTTCCATCTTGTAAACTGATTTTACACAGTGTAAAAAAAAATGGCATTTGGGGTTCAAATATCTCCTTAAATATGTTTTTTTTGTTTCGATCCTGATAAAAAAAATATTTAATATAAGATGGTTATAATTAAATTGACTGTATTTTCCCGGATGGCATAATGTTTGCCTCTATGTTGGCGTTCGAATCAAATATCAAAGGAGCCGCCATAGATGGAAAATATACGGGTACTGCTGGTTGATGATGAAGAAAGGTTTGTTGTTTCGACCCGAAAATTTTTAATCAACAGAAACTTTGATGTTTTGATTGCCCTCAATGGTCAGTCGGCCCTCGATATGCTTTCGGTAAATGACGTTCATGTGGTGGTGCTGGATGTCAAAATGCCCGGGATGGATGGTATGACCGTTTTAAAAGAAATTAAAGCGCGCTTTCCCCTTGTGGAAGTGGTCATGCTGACCGGAAACGCCACTTATGAATCTGCGGTCACAGGCATTAAAATAGGTGCGAGCGATTATCTCATGAAACCTGCGGAACCCGGTGAGCTGGTACAGAAAATCGAAGAAGCGTTTAAGAAACGAAAACTTCATGAGGAAAAACTCCTGCATGAGAAAAAGAAACGCTGAACGAACGATTTCCAAGAGGAGATGCGAGGTGAAAGTTCTTTTTGTGGATGATGAGGTGGATTTTCTGGAAGTGATGGTTAAGCGGCTTAAAAAGCGCGATTTAGATGTCACGAGCCTTTCCGATGGTAATAAAGTTATTGAATTAATAGAAAAAAATAATTTCGATGTCGTGGTCTTGGATGTCCGGATGCCCGGCTGCAAGAACGGGATAGAGATATTAAAAGATATTAAAAAATGCAGGCCCCTGGTGGAGGTGGTCATGCTGACCGGCCATGCCCTGCTGGATGTGGCGAAGGAGGGCATCGAAAACGGCGCATTTGATTACATGGTGAAACCCGCAGATATCGACGAACTGTTTTATATATTAAATGATGCGTATAAAAAGAAAACCATTCAGGAATCCAAAATCAAGAATATCGAACATCTGTTGCAAAACAAATAATTTAACATTTTAATAGGTTAAGGAGGTTTTGACGATGAATTTTGTTAGGAAAGCGGGCCAGATTATGTATCTTGGCGCAAGGGCCCATGCAGACTGGGAAATCGAGATGGCGGGCAATATTCTGCGCAGCAGAAAACGGCTGATGGTGCTGGGATTGCTGATGCTGCCGATTTTGATTTTTGGGGTTGTGTACGCCGAAGAAGTCGCCACCGAACTGCCCCATTATCTCGGGGGTAAAACCGCCCTGAGCCCGTCGTTTTTCACCATGGGAATTTTTGTGTCGTCGATTCTCATCGGGCTGTGCGCGGGACTCATCACCGGGTGCATCGGCGCGGGCGGCGGTTTCATCATCGCCCCGGCCCTCATGAGCGCCGGTATCAAGGGTATTCTGGCAGTGGGTACCGATTTGTTTCACATTTTCGCCAAAGCCATCATGGGAAGCGTTCTCCATAAAAAGCTCGGCAATATCTCCGTCTCCCTGGCTGTCATTTTTCTCATCGGTTCCATCGGCGGAGCAAGTCTTGGCGGGCTCCTGAACCGGTATCTGTATGATCTGAACCCCATTATCAGCGATGCGTTCATCACCACCATTTATGTTTTGATGCTGGGCGTTCTGGGGACCTATTCACTGATTGATTATCTTCAGGCCCGGAAAGCTCCGGACGGCGGCGGCGATGCCCACGGCGGAAAATCCGAAGGCGCTGAAATGGGTAATCTGCCCAAAAAGCTTCAGGCCATCAAACTTCCGCCCATGGTGACTTTCGATGAAGGCCTGGTTCCCGGCGGCCGGCAGATTTCAAGCTGGTTTCTGATCCTTTCCGGTTTTTTTGTGGGCCTGTGCGCCGCCATCATGGGTGTGGGCGGCGGCTTTTTGACGTTTCCGATTTTCGTTTACGTTCTGGGCGTTTCCTCAATGACCACCGTAGGCACGGATATTTTCCAGATTATTTTCACCGCAGGGTATGCCGGCATCGGCCAGTACGCCGTTTACGGGTTTATTTTTTACACCCTGGCCATGGGCATGCTGCTGGGCTCGCTTCTGGGCATTCAAATCGGCGCTATGTCCACCAAAGTGGTGAAGGGAATCACCATCCGGGGATTTTATGCCCTTGCCGTACTGGCAGGATTTATTAACCGGTTTTTTGCCCTGCCTGCGAAACTGGCGTCGGTAAAGTGGATTTCTCTTTCACCGGAAACCGCAAAAATACTGGATTTCATCGGCGTATGGTCTTTTTTCATTATTATCTCCATATTTGCCGTCTGGGTAATCGGAACGTTTGTCTTAAATATTAAAAAATTGAAGGGTGAGGAGGCCTAAACGCATGATAGCCAATAAAAAGGAATTTTATGGAGGAGTGGGCTTGATGGCGGGGTTTATGGCTGTCCTGGTTCTGATTTTTCTGCCCCTGTATCATGACTCGCATGGTAAACAACAAAACGGTCTTAATTTTCTGGATGATCTGTTTAATTCCATTTCCAAGGATTCAGCCTATTATATTCCCAAGCTCAAGGACGATGTCAAAAAATCGCTGCAGGGAAAAACCATGGCGCTGGATCTGAAATTTGAAAGCGACGCCAAGGCGAAAGAGATTGAGCAGTTGTTTATAAAGGCAGGTGCGGAGGCCAAAGCCGAAGGAGCCCTTATCACCGTGAAGGGAGACCTCGACAAAATCATGGGAGCCTGTCTGGATGATGCGGATACCCTGTTTCATAACCAGTCGGACGCGCTCCGGGCGAAATACGGCATGGATGGCAAATTGGTCCTTTATGACTGGTGGCTCAGTTTAAAGTCTATGAAATCGGCTTTAGACGGTAATGAACAATTCAAGGAAGGGAAAGTCGTTTATAGTGTCATGACCAAGGCAGTGGAATGTTCATATAATTATTATAAGGTTGAGCCCAAGGGCATGAGCACCTCCCTGGGTCTGGTGATCTTCTCCCTTGTATTTTACGTGGTCTATACCTTATGGTATGGGTATGCGATCATGTTCATGTTTGAAGGATGGGGGCTCAAGATCAGCCATTGATTTTTAAGCGCCTGCTCTTTTTTTTACCACAGAGCACACAGAGAAGACAGAGAAGAAAAAAACGAATACGGGTTGCCTCTTTGGCCTTTGTGATCTCTGTGGTAAATTTTATTTTTTTTCCGGTTTATCCGGGTAAAGCGAGCGATGAAAAAATTCTGCCGGATAATCAACCGGATTTTCAAGGACCGGTTTCGGAAAATTACTGCTCCTGAAGGTTTTGACGCTGAAAAACTGCGGATCGACTTTAAGGAGCGGTACCATCATTTCAATATGCTTCTGAACGCCAACAACAAGGCCCTTGAAGTGATGGCCGGCATCGAGCAGGCGTTGCAGGGGAAGCGGCCGTTCGGCATGTCGTTTGTTAAATCAAGCTGCATTCAAGTCACGGTCAGTCTCCTGCGTCTGATCAAGCATCTGGAGCACCTCAGCGACGGAAAGTACAATCAACTGTATGACCGGTTTGATGATATTTCAAATAAAATCGGTCCATTAATAGAGCAAAAAAAAGGGATGACCGATGAGCGCATCGTCATCCCTTTGCATTCCATCGACCGCACCATGTCGGACCTGGTGGGCGGCAAAATGGCCAACCTCGGGGAAATCCATAACCGGACCCAAATGAAAGTGCCCGGCGGGTTTGCCATCACCGCTCACGCCTGTCATCTTTTTTTCAGCCATAACGACCTTCAGCCGGAAATCGACAAGCGGTTTATCTCAGCCGATCTGGATACAATGGACGGTTTAGGCAGTTTGAGCGCTGATATCCAGAACCTCATCACGAGCGCCGAGATCCCTAAGGAAATTGAAGATGAAATCAGCGCGGCATGGAAAGTCCTTGAAGAAGAAATGGGACGCCCCCTGTCCGTGGCCCTCCGGAGCAGCGCGTTTGGAGAAGACGCAGCGGAAAATTCCTTTGCCGGGCAATACCGTTCGGAACTGAATGTCCGGGAGGAAATCCTGTTTCCGGCCTATAAGGACATCATTGCAAGCCTTTACAGCCTGACCGCCATCACCTACCGTCTGAACAGGGGATTGCGGGACGAGGATATCGCCATGAGCGTCGGGTGTATTGCCATGGTGGACGCGCTTTCGGGCGGAGTCGCGTATTCCGGGAACCCGCTGGACAACATGGATCATTCCATTATCATCAATTCGGCCTGGGGACTTCCCAAGGCCGTGGTGGACGGCGGCGTGGACTGTGATTTGTTTATTGTCGGCCGCAGCCCTCAGCTGCAGATCACGCGCAGGGAAATCAAGGAAAAAAAAGAGCAGTTTGTCTGTTATTCGGAGGAGGGGCTCTGCCGTTTTGACGCAACAGGCGATAACAAGGATGCGCCTTCCCTCACCGACGCACAGGCCCTGGATCTGGCCGGGCTGGCCGTGAAACTTGAGCAGTATTACGGCGCTCCCCAGGATATTGAATGGGCCATTGACCGGAAGGGGACCATTTATATCCTCCAGTGCCGTCCGCTGCGGCAGATTCAGGCGGAGAAAGTGGATGAATCCGGAAAGCCGGATCAGAACGCCAGGGAAAACGTCATTGCCGCAGGCGGTGTGATGATTTGTCCGGGAGCTGTCAGCGGACCGGTGTTTATCATCAATAACCCGGCAGACATGGCCAAATTCCCGGACCAGGCCGTTCTTGTGGCCCGGCAGGCCCTTCCCGTGTGGGCGTCACTGATGAACCGGGCCGCCGCTGTTGTCACCGAGCAGGGCACATTCGCCGGTCATCTCGCGAATGTGGCCCGGGAGTTTAATGTTCCTGCGGTTTTCGGATTAAAAGACATTGCCACCCTGTTGAAAAACAACGCTATTGTCACGGTGGACGCCGCCCGTCAATGCGTCTACAGCGGAAAGGTCGACATCCCGTCCGCAGCCCCCCAAACGCCTAAAAACCGGATGGAAGGCAGTCCGGTCTATAATGTGCTGTCGGAAGTCAGCCGCCATATCGTGCCCCTGAATCTGCTCGATCCGTATTCGACAAAATTCAAGCCGGAAAATTGCCGGACTTTTCATGACATCACCCGGTTTGCCCACGAAAAGTCCGTCCAGGAAATGTTCAATTTCGGCAAGGAACATAATTTTGCCGAACGCTCCAGCAAGCAGCTTTATTATAAAGTTCCCATGCAGTGGTGGGTGCTGAATCTGGACGACGGGTTTAAGGACGAGGTGAAGGGCAAATATATCCGGCTCGAAAATATCGCTTCCATTCCCATGCTCGCCCTTTGGGACGGGCTCATCGCCATTCCCTGGGACGGTCCGCCGAGCATCGACGGCAAAGGTCTGGCCTCCGTGATGTTTCAGTCCATGACCAACCGGTCGCTGGAGCCGGGAATGAAATCCTCGTATACCGAGAAAAATTATTTTATGGTATCCAAAAACTTCTGCAGTTTCTCGTCCCGGCTGGGATATCATTTTGCCATCACTGAAGCCCTGGTCAGCGAACGCCGGGGGGAGAATTACATTAGTTTTCAGTTCAAAGGCGGGGCGGCCGACAACAACCGCCGGGTCCGCCGGGTTCAGTTTATCGCTGATATCCTGACGGATAACGGATTCCGAGTGGATGTCCGGGAGGATACATTGATCTCGAGGGTGGAGGGGTTTGAAATGGATTATATGCTGGAGCGGCTGAAGATTCTGGGCTACCTCGTCATTCATACCCGACAGCTCGACATGATCATGACCAATCCCAATGCCGTTTGTTATTACCGCGCCAAAATTGATAAAGACATTCAGTCGATCCTGCCGCCGGGCAGCGCTGCCGTCTCTCCGAAAGTCTGCGAAGCCGATTCAATGAATAATGCATAGGTTGAAATTCTTTCCCGGAAATCGCCCGGTAACCGCCGTTAAAAAAAGATTGTTAAAAAGAATCCCCGGCGGTATAGTTTCAACTATTAGTCGGTGAGTATTTTTGGGACAGGGATGGCTTGTCTGTTTATATCCGGTTCTTGATTACCCCGAATGTACATCCTGGTGATTACCGATAGCGGGTGATTCGGGTATATGCTTTTACAACCGGAACGAACCTGATTATATTCTGAATTCATCAATTTTCATCCACCGCCCCCTGTCCTCTGCCTTCTGAAACCTTGCCACACTGCCGACCCTTATTCCCGTGTTTTTTAAAGTAAGCATTCAAAAGGAGATGCTTATGGATACACCGGACCACAGGACCACCCCCGCACAAATCCTGCGACGCAAATCTGAAGAAAAACTCCGGACCTTGAAAAGTCTGGATACTGAGGGGCTCGGGCCTGAAGAGACCCGGCAGTTGATTCATGATCTGCGTGTCCATCAGATTGAACTGGAAATTCAGAACGAAGAGCTGCGAAAGGTG
This sequence comes from Desulfobacteraceae bacterium, assembly GCA_003599885.1. Taxonomy (GTDB): domain Bacteria; phylum Desulfobacterota; class Desulfobacteria; order Desulfobacterales; family Desulfosalsimonadaceae; genus SURF-3. The sequence continues at coordinate 21,485 of QZKW01000062.1, forward strand.
CAGGGGGACCTGGATCTTTCGCTGGCCCGTTATTTCGAGTTGTACGACTTTGCGCCGGTGGGCTATATCTCCCTTTCCGAAAAAGGGGTGATTCTGGAGGCCAACCTTGCCGCAGCGGTCATGCTTGGAATGAACCGTGGGGAACTGGCCGGGCAGGCGCTGACCCGGTTTGTTTTTAATGAGGATCAGGATACCTGTTACCACTATTTAAAGACGCTATTCGGGGCTGGTGAGTCTCAGGCTTGCCGAATACGGATGCATGGGCCGTCCAGTGATACGGTTTTGGTTCAGCTGGAGGCGACTGCCGTAAGGGAAGCGGATGGCGCGATGATGTCCCGTGTCGCGATGATCGATATTACCGAGCGATGCAAGGCAGAGACTTTATTGCAGGAGAAGGAGACTTTTCTGAGCAGTGTGCTTCGGGCCGCTCCCATTGGTATCGGAGTGGTCGTTGACCGTGAGCTTGTGCAAGTCAACCTGCAAATATGTGAGATGACCGGTTACTCCCAGGAAGAACTGGTGGGCCGGAACGCCAGAATACTTTATCTCAGTGACAAGGACTATGAAACCGTTGGACGGGAAAAATACGCACAAATCCGCGAAAAAGGCACGGGATCTGTGGAAACACGATGGAAGCGCAAAAACGGGGAGGCGATTGATGTGCTGCTGAGTTCCACTCCGCTTGCGCTTGAGGATCTCTTGAAAGGCGTTGTTTTTACAGCTATGGACATCACTGAGCGGCGCAGAGCCGAGACTGCGCTGCGGGAGCGAGAGGCGTTACTCAGAATCGCCGGGCGGACATCAAAATTCGGCGGATGGAGTGCAAATCTTTCCGATCAGAAGGTCATATGGTCTGATGAGGTGGCTGTCATACATGAAAAGGAACCGGGGTATTCGCCTTCTGTAGATGAAGGTATTCAGTTTTACGCTCCTGAATACAGGGCGACAGTCTCCAGAATCTTCAGGGACTGCGCTCTTGAGGGGAAGCCTTATGACGAGGAAATGGAAATTATTACCGCTCGTGGCCACCGAAGATGGGTGCGCACCACGGGTGAGGCGGTACGTGACGAATCGGGGGAAATTATTCGCGTACATGGGGCATTTCAGGACATTACCCGACGCAAGCGGTCGGAGGCGAAAATCCGTCAGCTCCGGAAGGCCGAAGGACTTGGAAGGATGGCCGGGGCCATTGCCCATCATTATAACAATTTACTTGCCGCTGTGATGGGGAACCTGGAACTGGCAGAGGCGGATATCTCTATGGATTCATCCGCAGCAGTTAAACTGTCTGAAGCCATGAAAGCGGCCCGGCGTGCTTCGGAAATCGGCGGGCTGATGCTGGCCTATTTGGGACAGACGGTCGCACGACGCGAACCGCTGGATCTTTCTGAAATCTGCCGCGGGCACCTGGCGGACCTCCAAGCTAGTATGCCGGACCACGTGATCCTGGAGACGGATCTGCCATTGCCGGGGCCGGTTGTCAGTGCGAATGCCGATCAGCTCCGGCAGGCTTTAAACGCTCTGGTCATCAATGCCCGGGAAGCTGTCGGAGAACGCACGGGTAAAGTCTCTTTGAAATTTCAAAACGTTTCCCAAACGGATATTCCGGCCGCCCCTGACCAGATCAGCCGGGTTTTGGGCGGGCTGATTGACCATGCAAAGGACTTGATTAAAAGCCGCCGGGAAGTTATTTCATTGAACGTCCGAACGGTTGCTGCTGAGGATATTTCCGGGATTAACCGTTTCCCTGTCGAATTCCAACCGGGAGCAGCCAGTTATGCCTGTCTGGAAGTGAGGGACAAGGGCTGCGGCATTGCCGAAGCCGAGATCGAAAAACTTTTCGATCCTTTTTATTCGACCAAGTTTACGGGCCGGGGTCTTGGGCTTCCGGTGGCACTGGGGGCTGTGAAAGCCCATGGGGGGTGTATCACGGTGGAAACCGGTCCTGGCCGGGGAAGCGTATTCCGGGTTTACCTCCCGTTGACCGGCGAAAAGATTTCCCGCTCGAAACTACAGTGGCCGGATGGCACGGTCAACCTGAAAGGCGTCACGGCCCTGATAGTCGAAGATGATGAAGCCATGCGCCTGATGGCTGCCACCATGCTCGGGCTTCTGGATATGAAGGTACTTGAAGCCGGGGATGGGGTCGAGGCAGTGGAGGTGTTTAAAAATCACGTAAATGAAATCCGCTGTGTCCTGTGCGATCTCACCATGCCGCAGATGGACGGATGGGAGACTATAGAGGCGCTTCGCCGGCTTTCACCCGGCATTCCCGTGATTCTGGTCAGCGGATACGACGCGGCCACTGCCATGGATGGCGACCATCCCGAATTGCCGCAGGCCTTTTTGAGCAAACCTTACGGAATGAGAGCTCTGAAGGAATCGCTGGCAAAGGCGTTGGAAGGGAAATGAAGGGTATTGGGTTTATTTTTAACTGTGGTCAGACCACCACCCGGTTCCTTCCATTCCGTTTGGCCCTGTACAGGTTTTCATCCGCGCGGCGGATCAGAATTTCAATTTCTTTTTCAATATCCGATTCAATCCGGTCATGGCTGATGCCGATGCTGATGGTCACCGGCGCGTCCACTTCCTTAATATCCATGACCGCCTTCCGGATTTTTTCGCCGATCATGTGCAAAAAATCCGGATTCACGGAAGAAAGAAATACGATGAATTCCTCACCGCCGAACCGCCCCAGAACATCGGCGGCGCGGATGTTGAGTTTGATGGTGGCCGACACCAGCCGAAGGACCTTATCCCCGTATAGGTGGCCGAATGTGTCGTTGACTTTTTTAAAATGATCCAGATCGATCATCATGATCCCCACCGTCGTCTGGTTGCGCTGGGCCACATGACCGAGGGTTTTCATCATGTTGAACATCCCCCTCCGGTTGAAGGTCCGGGTCAGGGTGTCAAAATTGGTCTGGACCGACATGCGGCGGTTGTCATCCCACAGACGGCGGATGGTTTCCCCGATGAGTTCGAGTTCCATGGTTGCCAGGCCGTGGTGATGGAGTTTTTCAAACAGCAGGCTGATATGGGCATGTTCCTTGTCGGGAATGATGATTTCATCACCCAGAACGTTGAAATATTGAAGCAGGTTTTCAAACGACGGGTGCAGGAGATAGAATTCCAGTTTGAACGCGACCAGGAAGGACATGGGGATATCCATCCGTGTGCGGGTTTTCTCAATCAGGTCGTGAATTTTTTTAAGGATGGTTTGCAGTTCACCCAGGATTTCCTCAGGATTGTCAAACACCGTCGGCAGCATTCCGGATTCGGCCCATGAACGGAATGTTTCCGCATTCTGTTTTTTATCCCTGGCGATACCCGCCCAGAAAGATATCATGTCCTCATCCGTTACGTTCATGGACAGATGATCATATACCTGCGCGGCATCCTGAAAGATCCTCTCACACTTAAAGATAATCCCGGCCATTATTTTCTCCTCTTCATTTCCCATAGCGAACCCCATCTGGAGGTTTTATTTCAGGACAGCAGCAGGAGCGCCAGTCCGATGGCTGCCGGAACCGCCTGGATAAACAGGATTTTCCGGCTGGCCGTGGCCGCGCCGTATAACCCGGCAACCAGAACGCAGACGAGAAAGAAAATCTTCACGCTGTTTCCGGCAGCGCCCAAACTCAGACCCCAGAACAAACCGGCGGCCAGGAAGCCGTTGTAAAGTCCCTGATTCGCAGCCAGGACTTTGGTGGCGGCAGCAGCCTCCTTTTTTTGGCCAAATGCCCGGAGGCCTGCGGGTTTGTCCCAGAGGAACATTTCGAGCACGAGGATGTAAACATGCAGGAGGGCGATGAGGCCGATGAGGATGTTGGCAAGGATGGACATGGATTCTCCTTTGGCTGTGGATTTTCCCCCATTGCGATGCGGCCCTGAACCGAAGGTTTCCGTGGATCACGGGGGCAAACTGTTTGAGCGGGCAAATGCCGAGTCATCTGCCGGTTGCGATAAACTGTATCGACACAACCAGGCCCGGCATTCCGATTGATCAGCGAGTTTTTGCCCACGCCGCGGGAGCCTGAAGGGGCAGGGGGATTTCCGCAGCGCACGGGCGGGTTTCTTTTGTTACTTTTCTTTGCCCGTCAAAGAAAAGTAAAAGGAGAAAAGTCGATTAATAAGATATAACATATTGAATCACAAACAAAAAATTGCGCAGCTATATTTTGTCCGGTGCATTCAATTGTTCGCCACTGGTTTGTCCGTGGTGCAACTCCCGGTGACAGTTTGGACACAATGCGGCCGCATTCTCCACTGTGTCTTCTCCACCCTGACTGAGTGGCGTCCAATGGTGCGTTTCGAGATATGGCGTTCCGTCTGACCGCCGGATGAAAGGAGCTCTTTGCCCGCATCGTTCACAAATGCCTTTTGCACGACGAAAAACGGCTACTATGACATTAGGATTGCGCCTATAACCTACTGAGACAACTTGAACTCGTTCAGGGATTTTTACAGCCGACGCAAGCCTCTCGTGTAACTCATCGTCTGACAAGTTGACAGTCTCAGCAACGCTGGAAGAAAGTTCGGATTTGTATTGCTCCCGAGTCTCGACTGGAAGATTCACGCAATCACCAATGTCGTAGACTTCGCTCCACCCACCTGCTCTCGTTCTTTTCTTAAGAGGTAAGTCGTCGGACGCTTTCCGAAGGAGGCTTGTTGAGTGCAGTGAATCGAGTCGGCGCAATGAGCGGATAGTAACGAGATTCACCGATTTATTCGCGTTCCTGTCAAATCCCGTAAAGTGGCCGGCTTCTCCAGATTGATCCCGCTTGAGGATAGCAGCTACTTCTTCGCTTCGCTGTTCGGAAAGTTCCCTTTTGTCCTCCCAACGGATAATTTCTGCAGTGTAGCAAATTTGTGACAGGTTCTCAGTCGTCGATATGTATAGCCGTATCGGTGCGTCTGATGTCGGCTGTTGCTTTTTAAGGAATTTGATAACTTGCCCTTTGTAGGGCTGGAGAAAATATTCTCCGCCATTATGCGCATCCTGAGCTTGGATGATTTCGGTAAGGACGCCATTGAATATCCCATTAATGAAGAGTGCATTGCTCATTTGTCCTCCGGCGAACAGTGTTGATACATGGAAATTATTCCATGTATGCTGATATCAAGAGGGTAAACATGGGAAAAAAAGGTCAGCCTTTTCCATGTTTGTATTTCAATATCCAATAGCATGGAAAAAAGTTCTGACCTGAATTTCAAGCTGGCGGGCCAATCTGACATCAAAACTGCCGACCACGGGCCATAACGAAGTTACGATGCCTCAGTATCACTTAACATCCTAACATGTAAAGAATATTTTTTTGTCTTTGGATGGGCGGTGAGGAAAAGGAATGAAATCGGTTCTGTTCTGATTTCCGGGAACAGACTGTATAATTAATCGACTTTCTTCCCTCTACTTTTCTTTTGCGGGAAAAGAAAAGTAGCAAAAGAAACCCGGCCCGTGCGCTGCGGAAACCCCCCTGACGCCTCCGGTTTCCGTGGCGTGGGCAAAAACTCGCTGACAAAGTTTGAGTGCCGGAGGGCGATATTTCGAAAGTGTCTGTCGAAACCTAAAGGTTTATTGGTTTTTAGCCGCTCAAACAGTTTGCCCCCGTATTCCACGGAAACCATCGGGTCAGGGCCGCATCGCAATGGGCAAAAAATACCGGAAGCGACAGAACTGCGGGTGAGTTTTTCAGATGGGTTATAATCCGTATTCCGCTCGTTCAATTAATTCCATCTGAATGTCCCGGTTGAGCATCACAAAATAGGCGTTGTAGCCGGAAATGCGCACCATCAGGTGCCGGTATAGTTCCGGATGGGCCATGGCGTCCCTGAGCATTTCCGATGTGACCACATTGAACTGGAGCTGCATGCCGTTCAGTTCAAAATAGGTTTTCACATAGGAAGCCATGATGCCCACGTTCTTCTCCCGGCTGTCCTCTTCGCTCAGATTGATTTTGACGTTAAAAGCGATGTTGTTGTCCATGGATTCCGGGGGAAGCTTTGCCACGTCCCGGATATTGTCCAGAAAGTTGGCGGACGCTGACGGATGGGGCGTAAGTCCGGGTGTGAAGGCTTTTCCTTTGCGGCGGCCTGACGGCAGGGCCCCGGAAAGAGAACCATAGGCCACGTGCTGGGACATGGACCAGAAGCCGGTGGTGTAGGGGCCGCCCCGGAAATTTTTGTGTTTGCCGTGGATTTCATGGACCGTGCGGGCCACCCGGTCGGCCATGGCAAGGGCTTCCGGATCACCGGACCCGAATTTGGGAACCTGTTTGTCGATCATGGCCGATAGGGTTGCATCATGGTTGAAATCATCGTCAATGGCGTGTTTCAGCCGCGCAAAGGACACGGCTTTCTGGTCATACACCAGACGCTTGATGGCCATCAGGGAATCGGCCACATCCGCCAGCCCGATATTGGAGGTTCCGGATGAATTGTAAGTCGCCCCGCCACGGGTCACATCTGTTGCCGATTCCACCGGGCCCTGCATAAGGGCGCTTAACAGCGGCGTGGGCCGATAGCGGGCGTGAATTTCCGCCAGCAGGTTGTTGAAGGTGATGGCCTGTTCAATAAGAAACTCCAGCTGTGTCGCGTAAGCAGTATAAAAATCCTCGAATTCCGGAAAGTCGCCGGCTTCCACCCGGCCGGTTTCCGTTCCCGGCCGCCAACGCATAAGCGGGTGATGTCCGTTGTGCAGGGCCATTTCCAGAGGGGCCACCAGGTTGAACAGGATGGCCCCCGTGTGTCCCATATGCTTGCCGGAAATGGTGGGCTCGACGCATCCGGTGGCGGACCAGTCCCGGATATCTTCTATGGGATATCCGTGCCGGGCAAGGGCCGAAAACACCGCTTTGTCGTTGTGCAGGGAAGGGGTTCCGGCAGTAATGATGTTGACCTCGCACAGGCGTCTTAAATAGGTGTCGGTGTTGATGCCCGGATGGAATCGGGCATTGACGTTTACATCCCGGAGCCCGAGCATTTCGGCGGCTTTGAGCATGATATAGGTCATGTCGTTGACACCGTCTTTGCCGTCAGGAGTGACGCCTCCCAGGGTCAGGGCCTGGGTGGAGGATGCGCCGCCGAAAAGGTAGTTGCCGATGTCCGGGGAAAGGGGCAGGTGGTCCGAGAGTCTCAGAAACAGGCAGCCGATGAGTTCAATGGCATAGCGGATATAATCGGAACGTTCGGAATCGGTTTTCAGTTTTTCCATATCCGAAAGAAAATAGGGCTGGAGCCACTGGTCCAGGCGGCCAAAGGACAATCCGGTGTTGGCGTTTTCCATGTTGATGGCGATCCAGACCATGTTGACGCAGTTGACGGCTTCGTCCAAGGTCAAGGCGGGTAGTCTGGGAATTTTGGCGCAGATGTCGACAAGACGCAGCAGCTCCGCCCGGCGCTTGGGATCGGTTGCGGTTTCCGCCTGTTTTCGCGCAGTTTCAGACAGATTGGCAGCCTGGGCGTCAAGCCCGCTCAGTACAATGCGCATGGCGGTCAGGGAGTTTTTTCCGGAAGGTTCCAGGCCGGGATTACTCATGCGACGGTCAATGTCTTCCCTGATCCCATTGGTGCCTTTTTCCAGAATTTTCCGGAAATCCGGGATGGTGTGGGAAATGCCCACGGATTTCCATACAAAATAGGCCACCCACCGTTCCTCGATTTTCTGGCACAGGGGATGGTTGTGGCTGGTGCGGACCCATTCCCGGAAATTCCGCCTGAGCCAGAAAGGGAAAATGTCGTGATGGAGTTTGCGGGCGGTTTCCGTTGAAATGGCATAGGGGGTGAGCATTCGCTTGTCGATGGATCCCAGTTCCCCCCAGGCCATGGTTCCCTGTGCGTCCGGGTAGATGACAACGCCGATAACGTCATGGGTGGTGGTGGTGCCGGCAACCAGATCGTCTTCGCGGATGACGGGTTTTTTGTGATTCATGAGATGGTAAAAAGCCTCTGCATGACGGCTCTCAGGGTCATGGGGATTCCCCTGGCGGTCGGTTTCAAATCCGTTTTCACGGAACCACGCAGTGAGAAGTTCGGCCCGTTCCGGACAGATTTCGGGCTTTGCGCTGAAAAACTGGTCATGAAATTTTTTTAGTCGGGGGAAATCTTCAATGCCGTAACCGGACAGATAGGGATCGGGCAGAAACCGGACACCAGGGTCAATGGTTTCTGCGGCCATCCGGTATTTCCGACGGTTTGCAAGTTCTGCCGATAGTCGGGGCTGATTTTCGGGAAAGGAGCGAAGCCGTTCAGCCACATCTCTCCGCTGGATTTTTTCCAACATTTTCTGATGGGTCTTTCCCATGAGCAGCGAGACCAGATAATTGAACAACTGAAGGCACGACAGGTTGCCGTCTAAAATCATCCGGTTTTTTAAAATCAGGTTCAGCACTTCATTGGGAGTAGTCCGGAACATCTCAAGGAGGGCGGATTCATCCTGAAAACTAAGGATAGCGTCGGCGTTTTCCGGAATCCCGCGTTTTACCGACATTTTTCCGTTTTTAAACACCGCCGCCTGGCACACGCTCCCGGTTTCCGTTTGAAAACCAATGGTGAAATTAATCCAGCCGTCGGTCCCTTTGAGATAAAGGTTCAGGGAAGGCCGCTGGTTAAACAGCACGGCCATGAGGGAAAGCAGGGCATGGGCCATGGAGTCAAACATAAACCGTTTTCCTTTGCCGGAAAATTTCAGGGCCGGGACGACCAGAAGGGAGGTCAGTAGTTGTTGAAAAGGGGTTGGGTTCATAGGGGGTGCCTCATATTATAAATGATGAATGATAAGTGATGAATGATGAAGCTATTTATGACTTACCGGGTTTCGCAGTATCATCAGCACGGATACCAAGGAATTTTTCAAGCAGGTCCCCGACCAGTCTGTTGATGAGCATATCGGCGGCCGCCTCAACTTCCTGAAGTACGCGGCTGTTGTAAAGATTGACCATGCCATGCAGCGCGCTCCATAAGGCGATGGTGGCATATCCGGCGTCTTCCTCAGACAAAGAGGCTCTTGCCTGGATGGATGCATTGTATGACATGATGGCTTGTGTCGTGATGTCGGCCACCTGAAGAGCGGTCTGTTTTTCGATGGCCGCCGCAGGTTCCATGGGCGTGTTTTTGTAATCAGCAAATTTGGGGGTGTTCCGGCTGAACATGATCTCATAATAGTCCGGATTGCCCACCCCGAAATCCACATAGGCGCGCATCATGGCCGAAAGTTTGTCCGGCTCAGGCACAGGGGATGCGGCGATTTCCTGAAACCGGTCGCACAGCATCTGAAAGCCGTTGGTCTGGATGGCCAGATACAGTTCATCCTTATTATTATAATAATTGTAGATGTTGGCGGCGGTCATGCCAAGGCGCAGGGCGAGTTTGCGCATGGAGAGCACATCGAACCCGTCGTCACACATCATGGCAAGGGCCGTGTCCAGAATATTCTTTTTTACGGTTTCCACCTCAACGGCGGATCGAACAGGTTTTGGCACAGTATGAAATTCCTTTGAAATAGTTTATTAAACGATGTTAATTTAACGCTGTTAAATTAACTTGTCAACAGGTATTCTTTGCTGTTTGCAGTTCCAGTTTTTTATCTCTTCGTGTTTTATTCCTGGGGCTGTTTCAGGCTAAAAGAGTATTTTTCATGAAACAATTATTTGTATTGAAAATGATGCTTAATAACTGAAAGATAAAATCACTCCGAATTAAATAATATGACAGGCGCAACACCCGGTTTTTGACACAAAGCTGAACAGTGTTTGCATGAAAAAACCGGGTTAAAATAAGTAAAAATGGTGGGCCTCAACGGCTTTCCAATCCGCTAAACAGATAACAGGGGGAGGGGATTATGAAAAAAATACTTGTAATGGCGATGGGTTTGTTTTTGTTATCCACAGCGACACTGTATGCGAAGTCTTTTGATCTGGTGTTGCTTCACGGCTTGACCAACAAACACGCATGGAGCGATTCTTTTTTAAGCAAATGCGCCGAGATCTGGGGTTCAGGAAATGTCTATGTGATCTATACCAATGAATCCACCCGCGTCTGGACCCGGAGCATCGGCGGCCGGACGGTTTATTTCTGCGGTGAAAACGATTTTACAGCCGGCGACGACTATATCTGGGACCAGTCGGCCCTGATGCGCACCAAAATTGTCAAACTTCAGGGATCATACGGTCTGAGCGCCAAATTCAATGTCATTGCCCACAGCATGGGCGGACTGGTTTCCCGGTATTACGCCAAGCAATATCCTTATACCATGGCCGGGTTGGTGACGCTGGGAACGCCGCACCATGGTTCTTCTCTGGCCACTGCCGCTGACTTTATGTTCCTGAGCTATTTTGTCGGTGCGGCGCACGCCATGGACCACCTGAAACCGGCATGGGTGAAAGGCACGTTTAACACAACCCTTGCGCCCATCAATTCCACACCGCTGGCCGATGGCCAGAAAGTCTGGACCATTGTGGGCGACGCAGACGGCTGGGACTGTTTTGGCTGGGGGGGTGAACTGTTCGCCGGATGGCCGATTCTGGGGATCGCGGAAGGAGACAATGACGGGCTTGTCTCTCACCAGTCCGCCATGCTGTCGGGTGTCGATAATCACAATGGTGATGCGAATACGGCTGGTTTTTTCTGGAGTTACGACCATATGGATCTCGTGCAAAATGCCAGTGTAGCAACATTGGCTGCCTCAAAATTAAGGTAATCGCCTGACATCATCACAATCTGTTAGATTTTAAAAAATGCCGCAATTGACTTCAGTTGCGGCATTTTTTTGCAAAAAATTCTTGTCAGCCAATTCTTGACAGGTTGAATCCGGCATTGATAGAGTGGATATTCAATTTAAATCATAACCCGCTGTTTTATGAAAAAGAATCTCTTTATCCAGGGCGGCTGGTCCCATGAAAGATGACATCTCCAAACACGACCGTGCGATCTCGGCCATTATGGCGGTTTTCCCCACCGTTGAAACCGTTGATGAATTTGTTTCCGATAATCCGGACGCCGCCAGTTTGCGGACGTTTATTGATTTCGCCGGAAAATATGGCGTTCTGGACGCTGCGGATGAATCCGGGTTTCGTCTTTTGATCCGGTCCCATCAGCGGGCATCCGATGAATGTATGGCTCCGGAGAATGTGAACATTGAAAGTATTTTTGAATCCCGGAAGGATATCCTGCGGATTCAATTTTCAGTGCGAGGGCTGCTCCAGCGGATCAACACGCTTATCGCCTCTTCCGGCGTCGACCTCCCGGAAATCAGTAATACCATGATCAGCCGCCTGAAACGGGAAGCCGTGGATACTCCGCGAAAACGCAATACCCTTCGCTCTCTGGCCTTCTGGCTCGGGCATGAACGCCCGTACCTCGGCCCTTCGTGGAATTATCTTTCCCTGTTGAAACTCTGCCGTCAGGAACCGTTGAACACCTGTTTCCGGGAAGGGGCGCGCATTGCGTTTTCACTTTCCAGCCGGGGGGACGTCATCGGTCATGAAATCGTCGACTGGATGCGCCGGGAACTCAAAGTCTGCATTAAGGACACCATCCCCCGGTTTCCTTACAGTAACTGGGGAACCGTTCATTCCTATGATTTGACCACGCTCTATGTGGATTTTCCCATGGAACAGGATGTCAGCAATCCTTCCTCATACCAGCAATGCATCCGGAACGCGATTGCCTTGGCCCATCAGATCGCCATGCGCTGGTCTTTGTCCGCATTTTTCACACAAAAACGGTTCATGTCCATCGGGATTGCGGCCGGTGATTATTCCGCCATCGACACGTACCTTTTGCCGGCGCTGAAGGTCAGCCTTCCCGGTGACCCGGTCATCCGCATGACGGATTTTGCACGGCAGTGTGTTCTGATCAACGATATCCGGGCCATGTTCAACCAGACGCCGAAACAGATGGTCCTTTTTAATGGTGAAATATTATACGTCTGGTGGGTCGTGGGCATGTGGAGTCTCATTTACTGGGATTTTGTCCCACGGCTGCTTCATGATCCCATTCTCCAGGGCAACGAAGCTGCGGTTCTCGCGTTGACAAGGCTTCTCTGGTTTTCCGATGAAATTACCCGGGAAGAGATTGTCCGTTATCATCCGAATGCGGTGACAATTTATTTAAGGTCTCCCCACAATACCATCCTCGGTATTGAAATTGCCAAAACCCTTTATTATAAGCGCAGGTACTGGGAGGCGAACGAAATTCTCCGGATTATCGTCAGCATTTATCCCTTTAACCTCTATGCCCGAAGCTTCCGGATGATGATTTACCGGTGCCTTGCCCTGGGTTCAACGGATTATGGAAAAGCGCGCCTTCATTTTAACCGGGCCGAGGAAGAGGCGCTCTATATTCAGAGCAACTGCCGCGCGCTGAATGAGGATTATTATGATGAATATGCAGTCATTAAGCTGACCCATGCCATGGTGATTTTTCGGCTGATTCGGGTGAATGGCGGGAGGTTTGTCATTCCGGAAGTGGATTTGAAAAAGGATGACGTGTTTGGCCTGCTCAACGAATCGGAAATCCTGTTCGAAAAAGGGCTGGCGGTTTCTCCCACCGGTATCCGGTCCCTTTTTCTGGTGGCTTGTGTCCGTATCATCCGCCGGATTCTGAAGAAAAATGACAACGCTTTCGTGAACCCGGAACTGACGCTGACGGACTACTCGCAGGATTTTGTGCAACCGGCCCTGGATGCATTTGCCGCGCTGGGATGGCTTCGGGAAGAATTTGATGAAAAGACAGGTGCTGCGGTTTTGCATGCGATTTTAGAGAAAGTATTTAAAACTCATCGGGATTCCGTCACATTGAGCGCTTACCGGCCCACTATTTATTACTGTTTTGCCGTGGTGTTGTGGGATTTTCTCCCCCGGAAAACCGGCAAACTTGTCCGGCGGGTGCATGAACTCCTCAGTGACGCCTGTCAAATGGCTGAAAGTATGAAAAAGGAAAATCTCTGTATTTATTCCTATACCCGGTGCCATGGAGAAATGATGCCCGCAGATGCGTTTAATGCGCATATCGCTATGGGACTTGAAATGATAGAAACATTCGCCGGAGGAAAGACCGCCCTGGAGCAGTGCCCGGATGATGTGGTAATGAATTGCGCGGGGAAGGAGCGGAAATTGTTGTTTATGTTGAATATGTGACTTTTAATGCTCTGGAACCATACATTATTTATCAATATTGTGGGAAGGGAGGAACAGGCATGGCGGCAAAATCAGTCGGTTCAATTTATCAGTTAAAAATTACATTGAAAGATTCAAAACCGCCCATCTGGCGGCGGGTGCTGGTTCCCGGAAGCTTCAGACTGGGCAAACTGCATCGGGTCATTCAGATCGCCATGGGCTGGACGGACTCGCATCTTCATATGTTCATTGTTAATGGAAATTATTACGGCGTTCCCAGTCCCGACGATTACGAACCGGTGAAAAGCGAGACGCGTTTTAAGCTTGAAACCATTGCGCCGCCGGTGAAAGGCAAGTTTATATATGAGTACGATTTTAACGATAACTGGATACACACGGTGTTGGTTGAAAAAATTCTGCCGCCCGCGCCGGGCGAGAAGTATCCGCAATGCATCACCGGAAAACGCGCCTGTCCGCCCGAAGATGTCGGGGGCGTGTGGGGGGTATGAGGAATTCCTGGAAGCCGTTTCAGACCCGGATCACGAAGAGCATGAATCCATGCTTGAGTGGGTTGGAGGGGAGTTTGATCCGGAAACTGTGGATCTGGAGCAAATCAATCAGGAGTTGCGGCGGGTGAAATAAAAATTATCCCTCAAAATAAAAAATCCTGATGCAGCACATGCCGTATCAGGATTTTTTATTAATGGAATATTTGATGCCGTGTTATTCCATTTCTAATTCAACAATGAATTAATAATCCACGGCCATGCCACAATGGAATGGACTTGTTTTTGGTTGAGCTCCATTTCGCGGAGAGAAACTTCCAGATGGGGCTCAAGGGCATCCAGGCTATCAAACACAGCATTCCCAAAGCATTTTTCCCGCAATTCGTCCCATAAATGTTCAACC
>QZKW01000078.1 GCA_003599885.1 Desulfobacteraceae bacterium
CGAGGAACCGAATGCGGGAAAACCGCACGTTCGGGACTGTGCGGGGGGCGCCGGGTAACCGGCGTTCCTACCGCAGAAGAAAAGTAACAAAAGAACCCAACCCGCGATGCGGAAAGCCCCCCGGGCCTGACGGTTTCCGTGGCGTGGGTAAAAACTCGCTTTATATAATGGGTTGCCGGGATCGGTTTCGCCGATCCTGTTTATCGTCACCGGCAGATTTGTTGATTGCTATCCCCTCAAACAGTTTGCCCCCGTGATCCACGGAAACCGAAGGAGCAGGGCCGCATCGCAACGGGCAAAAAACCATTTGAAATAGTAAGTTCTTTTTTTCCATATACTGGCAAGACAAATAAGATTGGGATATTCTTAAAATTCAGAAAAATGACTTTCATTGTTAAAGATGGCGGCTTCTCCTTTGTAAGGAAAATCCTACAAAAAAATCAGCCAAAATCTGCTATTTTAAATTTTAATTTTTCAGTAAATTATCACAACGGAAAAGTTAAGCTCACATTTAAAAGATTCAATCGAGTCAGCAGGTATCAAAAGATGCTCTTAAAAAGCAGAATGCATGGAAAAAAAATGAGTGCCGGAGCCCAAGACAGTCAAAATGTCGGCCAAATGAAATCAGGGGGCTTAACCATTGATCATGTCATTATATTCATTGTGGTCATCGTTCTATCCATCACGATCTTCAATACGTATTTCTCAGTGAGCCCTCATTAAAGAACAAACAAACTTCGCATTGATATCGTGATTGACAGGGGCAAAATTATTCCTGACCGGTTGGATAAAGTCATCGTCAATGAACTGATGAATTTTCCAGAAATCGATTATGATGTGTTCGCAGACCTTCTTTTCAAACTGGCCGGGCAGGCTGTTGAAAAATTTAAGGCCTATCTTGATGAAGAACCGATGATCAATGTGGTGCAGTATCACAAAAAAGAAATCGGGCAATACATTCTGTATAAACTTGATTCAAAAACAGAAAAGGATTTCGCCAGATATTCTGGAACATGACAAGGCGATGCTGAAATGGCTGCGTCCGGCCGCCAACCAGTTCCATATTTACTGGAAACGAAAAGTCAGGAGAGATTCCAAACCGTCCTTTATCGAACTCAAGGCTTCTCCTATAACGTCCCGAAAATGGTTCCCCGGAACTTCAATGCTGATTACTCCCGGCGCGAGCTATCCTGGTAAATATAAAGCCGCCTTGGAAACGAATTCCCAAGGCGGCTTCAGTTCTCAATTTATGATGAAATTAAAACTTATATGTCATATCAACGTGATAGGTTTTGGCATCCTGATCGAGGTCCCGCTCAATCGGTTCATACAGGTAAGCGGTGGTGCCCACGGAGCAATGTTTGGTCAGGGCATAGCTCAACCCGACTTTAAACCCTTTGACATCCGTTGAATTCAGGGAACCGCCGAAATCGCTGTCCTTCATGCCCTGCTGGACCGAGTCCGCTCCGATTTCTGCATATGCCAGGCCGAATTTCACCTTGTTGACTTTGGTGTCCAGACCCAGGACCCAGCCCAGATTTTCTTCTTCCGGATCCAGGTCGCCGCCCTGAATACTCTGGCCTTCTTCGCCGCTGGCGCCCACGTTGTAGAAAATCTGTGCGTAGGGGGAAAATTTGGCGAAATCGGTTTCAATGCTGCCGCCGGTATAAAAATCAATGATTTCATAATTATAATCGCTGTCCAGGCCAAGTGCTTCATAATCAATATAGTCATCCACCTGATGGTAATTGTAAAACGCCAGGGCGGCCGTGACCATATCCATTTTCACGCCTGCCTGGATGGCTTCCATTTGCGAGATGTCCTTGTCCGCGTATCTCACCTGGTACCAGCCGGTGGTAACAAAAAAGGGTTCGAAATCCGCTGTTCCGGAGAACCCGGCCGGCCGCAGGTCACTGTCCCACAGGGCCCATGAGGTTTCATAAGGATTTTTGTGCTGGCCTGCCAGAACCTTGAATTTGTCCATCTTGTGTTCCGCATAGGCGTAATCCAGACGGATATCGCCGGTTTCAAATATCTGTTCTTCAGACCAGGTGTCGTTGGTGGATGTGCCGTCCAGTCCGCCAGTGGCCAGACCAGCAGCGATTTTCCAGTTTTCGTCGGGGTTGTTCCATTTCATGCCCATCAGAAACTTGGTGCGCAGGCGATCGGTGGCGTCTTCATCCGGCACGTCTTTTTCCGCATATTCATATCGCAGACGAAGTTCGCCGTTGATTTCCAGGCTCTTTAAAAAGTCACTGGCATAGACCGGTGCTGGCGTCTTTTCTTCTTCTGCTGCCAGTGCGGACAATGGCAGGCATACAGCCATGCCAAGCAGAAAGATCATGGATGCTAAACCGTTTTTTACCTTTTGTTTCATTTTTTTCTCCTTAGGTTGATGATAAATAAAAAAATCGATGGTGTTTTGATTTTTCACATTTAACGTCGCAAGCGCTTTCGCTAAATGTGTTGACGTTAATGTAGGAGGGTTATGTGAATTAAATATGTCAGTTGTGTGAAGAAAAATTGAAATCTGTGTTACAAAACGGTGACACTGTGACTGATGCGTATGAGAAAACGGATATTTCATTTGATGGATGTTGCGTAACGAAAAATATATATACTTAAAAACCCCCACCTTCAAAGCTTGTCACCATTCCGTCATCCAATCTTTTCCATTAAATCACATAATCGCCATACTCCCGAAAAACTTCTCCCTTATTATTCGTACAACCGGTTCCTTATAAAAGGTCCGGCATCGAATAATCTACTATAAAAAGGAGAAAATTTTATGACCAATTCAGGAATGCGGGTGGATCTGCACGTTCATTCCAAATCATCCACGCGGCCATCCCAGTGGATCTTGCAGAAAATCGACTGCCCGGAGAGTTTTACATCCCATCGCAAACTCTATGACATCGCCAAATCGAGAGGCATGGATCTCGTGACCATCACGGACCACAACAATATCGACGGGTGCCTGGAGATCGCCCACTTGCCGGACACGTTCATCAGTGAAGAAATCACCGCCTATTTTCCGGAAAACGGGTGCAAGCTGCATGTGCTGGCCCATGATATTAATGAGGCCCAGCATCTGGAAATCAATTATCTTCGGGAAAACGTCTATGACCTGACGTCGTATCTAAACCAGGAAGCCATATTCCACGTGCTGGCCCACCCCTTGTTTGACTTAAACCACAAGCTCACCCTGGATTATTTTGAAAAAATGCTGCTGTTGTTTCAAAATTTTGAAATCAACGGTTCCAGGGACGGGTTTCAGAACCAGATTTTAGAGGCGGTTTTGAAGAATTTGACGCCAGGAGACATGGGGTTACTTGCGGATAAACATCAGATTTTTCCGGAGGGCAGGTGTTGGGAAAAAAACCTGACGGGTGGTTCCGACGACCATTCATCGCTCAATATTGCCCGTATGCATACGTTTGTTCCCGATGCGGCCACAAAAGAAGCATTTTTTAAAGGCATCGCCGATGGCCGAGGGTTTGTGAAGGGCAAGCCTGCCACCCCCAAAACCATGGCCCATAATCTCTATGGCATCGCGTATCAGTTTTATAAATCAAAATTCAAGCTCGACAAATATGTACATCAACACACGCTTTTCCAGTTTGTGGACTGCGCATTGACATGCCCGGAGGATGAACGGGGAATTCTGACCCGGCTTCAGGATTATTTGATCGCCAGAAAACCTGCGCTGCCTTTTTTAAAATCCGGCTCAGATGATCTGATGGGGCTGATTCAAAAAAAAGCCGGTGAAGCCATCCGTCAGAACACTAATTATCAAAAGATGTTCAAAGAAACAAAGGCACATTCCTGGAGAAAAGAAGAGGATTGGTATCGTTTTGTGGGAGAGGTTTCCGAACAGGTAATGAAAACCTTTGCGGATACCACTCTTGACAGTCTGGCAAAGGCCCGGTTTTTCAACCTGTTTCAGACCATCGGGTCCGCTGGGTCTGTGTATACCTTGCTGATGCCGTATTTTGTAGCTTTCCGGTTGTTCACCAAAGACCGTGCGTTCGCTGTGTCCTGCAAAAAACATTTTATCGGTGAAGACGTTCAGCCCGGAGAAAAAAACGGCCATATCGCCATTTTCACCGATACCCTGAATGAAACCAACGGGGTAGCCCTGACGCTCCGCATGCAGTTGAAAATTGCCAAAAGCTCCGGAAAACGTCTTTCTGTCATCACCTGTGCGCCGGACAGTGAAGTAGAAGGGGCAAACAATTTTACGCCCATCGGCACATTTGAAATTCCGGAATATACCGGCATCAAATTGCATTATCCGCCGGTGTTGAAAATGCTGGAACATTGCTATGAAAATAATTACACCCATATTCAGACTTCCACACCCGGTCCGGTGGGCCTGGCAGGACTTGCCATCGCCCGGATTCTCGACATCCCGGTGGTAGGAACCTATCATACGTCGTTTCCGCAATATGTGGCGGAGCTGACCGGTGATCCGTCCATGGAAGTCATGGCCTGGAAATTCATGATCTGGTTCTATAATCAAATGGATATCGTGTATGTACCGTCCAATGCCACGGGCGTGGAACTGGCGGAAAAAGGGATTATCCGCTCAAAAATCCGGCTCTACCCCAGAGGCGTTGATACCCAGCGATTTCATCCGTCTCACCGGAACGGATTCTGGAAAGATCGTTACCAGATCCCGGAAAAGAGCGTGAAATTACTTTACGTGGGAAGGATTTCAAAAGAGAAGAACCTGGATGTTCTGGTCCGGGCATTTCAAAAGCTTAACTTGCTGAAACCCAATCTCCATCTGATCGTCGTTGGAGACGGACCATACCGTAAAGATATGGAATGGGATCTGCAACACACCCGCACCCTATTCACCGGGTCTCTGGAAGGAGACGATCTGGCCAGCGCTTACGCGTCAAGCGACCTGTTTGTTTTCCCGTCCGGCACAGACACTTTCGGCAATGTGGTGCTGGAGGCTCAGGCTTCCGGACTGCCGGTGATTGTCACTGACAAGGGGGGACCCCAGGAAAACCTCATTAGTGGAGAAACCGGACTTATTGTCCAGGTCGGAAGTGACGAAGCCATTGTAGATGCGGTTCTGGAAATCGGGTTCACACCCTACCTTTTGGCTCGAATGAAAAAAAATGCCAGAAGGTATATGGAAAACCGGTCCTTTGAAGCGGCGTTTGACCGGAGCTGGAAGATGTATCAATCGGAACCCTTTACGGGAACGACTGTTGAATCTTTCGGAGACGGGCAGGAAGCCCAGACGTTCCGGTTCGCGTCTTGACGGTTTTATGACCTGGTATTTTCCGGGTCATGGGATTATTGCAGTGGAGACATGTGTCTCCACTGAAAAATGGATTCCAATCTATTCAACTCGTTTTATCCATTATTCCGCCATTTGTGGCTTCTCAATCCGGCTTTCTCCTGAGCGAGGCTGGGAAAACGTTTCGGAGATGATATAGCGCGGCCGGCCTTTTACCTCCTCATAAATACGGGCAAGATAGTGCCCGATGATACCGAGGCTGCTGAGCGTCAGGCTGCCAAAAATCAGCAGCAATAAAATTACGGTTGTAAATCCGCTGACAGCTTTTCCGGAGAACTTCATGTATAAGGTTTGCAACCCCAAAAATACCGCAAAAATAAAAAAACCCAATCCTGTGATCGTCGAAAGATGCAGTGGTGCCGACGAAAATGCGGTTACCGAATTCAGCGCAAGCCGTATTAATCCCAACAGGGACCATCGGGAACCGCCGCTGATGCGGATAGGAACATCAAAATCTATCTGTGCTCGCGGGAATCCCACCCAATTGATCATTCCCCGGTAAAATAAACTGCGCTCTTTCATTCCGAGCCAGGCTTCAACGACTTGGCGGTCGAGCAGCTTAAAGTCTGACATGCCATCAAGCTTAACCCCGGAAAATATGCGAAAAACCGTATAAAAAATTCTGGCTCCAAATCGGTTCAAAGGGGATTCGATACCGCGTTCCCGCTTTACCGCCTCGATAACCTTCGCTTGACCTGAGCGCCAGATATTCACCATTTCAGGGATCAGCTCGGGCGGGTGCTGCAAATCACCATCCATGGTGATAGCCGCTTGTGCATGCGTATGTTCCAAACCTGCGCAAAGTGCACATTCCTTACCGAAGTTTCGGCTAAGGCGGATGCCCGTTATTTTTGGATAATACCGGCTCTGATCCGTAATCGTCAGCCAGGTTTCGTCGGTGGAGCCGTCATCCACCAGGATCACCCGATAATCCTTGCATACCGACTCGACGAATGGAATCAGGGTCTTCAGAAAATTTGGCAGGTTGGCGGCTTCTCCATAGAGAGGAACCACTATCGCTAACTCTGGAGAAGATTTCAGCTCAGTCATGGCCTAAAATCCGCTGAGTAATATCAGTGTTCAAAGCTATATTTAAACGAAGGTTTTCCATAGTCGAGATTCCCTGTTTGGCGTTTTCTAATAGGTCTACTTCTATGACCTTGAATTTTTCATTTTCAAAAACCACAGCCCGGCTATTGGATCTCGCGAGCAGAAGATCATTAAGCTGTTTGTCCGCAAGTAGGGTTTTAACATAGGTTCCGATTGGCTCAATCACAGTTGCCTGCTTTACAAAATCTGCTTCATAGCGGCTTTTTCGAACAAGGATATGGGTGATGTTATAACTTTTACAGATACGCAAGAGCTCCTTTTGATCGCTGGTATAAAGCATCCGCAAAATATCCTGGAGGCCGAGGACGGTTTCACGCCATATTTCAATGTTCCAGGGCTGCATCGTTTCATAACCATACGTAGCGGCCCGGCCGGCCCAGTATGGCAGATCATCCGCATCATATGGGTGGGCGGCAAAACGCACATTAACCGGCAAGCGCTTTGCGAATGCATAAAGGTCCTCGTTAGGAGTGCGGGTAATGGTCATGCCACGGTTTGATATGATCCCGTCACCGGCAAAAATCCAAACCGAGGAAATGCAGACAATGGCCATCAGATTCCGCAGGGCGGCGATCCGCCATCCGTTCTTGTTAGCGCCAATAAGGCCAGCGCTGCAAACGACCAACATGATTGAGGCCATGGGCAGTCCGAACGTCAGGCCTCGTTCCGGAGAATAAAGATGAAAGGCAAAGACCCGTGCGATGCAGTAAACGAAAATGGACCCTAAAAGAAAGGCCAAGGGCATCAAGGGCGCCGGTGCCAGCCGCAAGAGCGGAATCATGGTGATGAGAGCAATCATTAAAAGCCCGGAGGTGGAGCCAAGCTCGCGATAGGCTGCCTGGAAAACCGGAAGCGGGGAAGTTCCGACAGACTCAAAGAATGGCAAAATCAGCATTTTGACAGCATGGTTTGCTGCATCCGGGAATGGCAGAACCTCTAAGCGCGCGGTAAAAGCCGGTTCATTCTTTGCTTCTTCAAGGGTATGCATCCTCCCTTGCATTTGCAGGGTAGTCGGAAGGATCAGGAGAAAACATGCAGCCACGATAAGCGCGTAACGTTTGAGCTGCTGTCCAAGTTTGTACAAAATCCGGGGGGAGTCAATTTCTGTGAGGCAGTAAATCCCTTCAGCGGCGAGGATCAGCAGCATCGCGGAGGGATACAACAACGCCGATAGAGAGGCGGCAACCAAGCGTGTGCGATAACTATTCACCAGCGCACCGGCAGTCCATAAGGCGAAAAGGGGGAAAGCAAAAGCGCGCGGCAATCCGCCGGCGATGCGATCAATTATAAAAGAGGTATGAAACATGAAAAAAATGAGCAAAGCGGCAGGCGCCAGTCCCCGACGGGAGCGCAGCACCAGGCATCCTGAGTAGAAAATTATCAAAAAACACAGGGCCTGGATAACTTTCGATGCATAATACAGTCCGAATACAGGGACCGTGAGAATATACAATAATCGGCAAAGGGGCGTCATGAACATCATCATGCTATTGGCGATGGGATCGTCGGCAAGCGCACCCTCAGGGCCATAACGATGAAAAGGAAAAAGCGTTGTCCGGGCGTCATCGTTTTGGAAGTCGGGATTAAGCAGTAATTGCGTGTGATTGGTAATCCATATGCCAAAGTACAAGCATAATAGCGCCAAAAGCACAATGACAGTAAGCCAGTGCAGCGGGTGGCGGGGAATCCGGGTTTTGACCGGGGGGAAAAAATCTTTATCCGGACCCGGCAGCCATGATTGAAACAGGGCCTTTCCCGTGGTCAAGAAACGGGTCAAGATAGGAGTCCCGGCATTTGCTGGTTAAAAGCACAGCGTTGCTCATTGCAGATGCGGCGGTATAAATATATCCCCAATATGCCAGAGATAATGAAGAGTACAACCCCTAAACCGATTCGAAAGCTTGGATTGAGGTTCATGCCGCTTCCAACCAATGCGAATATGGCTGTCTGTGGTACATAACCCAGGGCAGACCCAAGCAGGAAAGGGATGACCTGAACATTGGACACGCCGGCGGCCAGATTGGTGATGAGGTTGTTGCCGGCCGGCAGCAGGCGAATCAGGAGGGTTGTGCTGAATGTATTCTTGTAAAGAAATTCATTGATACGGCGGATACGATCTCCATGGCGGGCTCCAAGGACACCCCGGCCGAGCCAGCGGGCGTAATAAAAAGAAACGATACACCCACCGGCTGTCGATAAAACGCCAATGAAAACGCCGGGAATAAGACCAAAGGCATAGCCCGCGAGAAAACTGATTGCCTGCCGGGGGATACCGACGGCTGTGGCAAGAATGCCGACGCCGAGAAAAAAGATTTCTCCGCTGATCCCTTTGCTGCGGATTTCACTGTCGATCCATGCTTTGTTCAGGATGGAATCCAACTCGGCCGCTTTGATAATATAGGCGATGATAATGAAAGTGCTGATCAGGAGCAGCCCCTTCAGAAAGATACGATAATTTGCATACGTCATGATTCAACCCCGTCATAAAAAATGGAATTTCAAAAGACTTTATTTATCTGTGGACATTTGGCTCTTTTTAGCAGCCATCTGACGCCAAACAGATCGATAATTCCCACCCAGAGCCGATTATTCAGCCCGTATTTGCTTGTTCCGTGTTTGCGCGGCCTGTGGTGGACTTCGATGGAGTTCACCTGCCCGCCGGCGCGAAGCACCAATGCCGGTAAAAAGCGGTGCATGTGATCGAAATACGGCAAGTCCATAAATGCTTCACGTTTAAAGAGTTTCAGGCCACAGCCGGTATCCGGTGTTTTGTCTTTCAGCAAACGGCTGCGAATGCCATTGGCTATTTTTGAGGAAATCCGCTTCAGCCAGTTGTCATGCCGTTTTTTCCGCCACCCTGCGATCATCCACAGGTCAGGCGGGCAATCCGGGGCCTGCACAACGGCCATCATTTTAACAATATCTCCAGGATCATTCTGGCCATCGCCATCCAGGGTTGCAATCCAAGGCGCCCTGGCAGCTTTAACGCCGGAGCGTATTGCCGTGCTCTGGCCGCAACTGGTCTCATGGTGCAACACACGCAAACATGGAAATCTTGAAAGCGCTTCCTTCAGAATGGCAGATGTGTTGTCCGTACTGCCGTCATCGATAAAAATCATTTCATATTGCGTATTCTCAGCAAGCGATGCATGAATCTCTTCCATTAGCGGGATGATGTTTTCCTGCTCGTTTTTTACGGGTACAACGACAGATAAGTTCAATAAATCCATATATTTTTACCTTAAAATTAATTAACTTCTTTAACCAGTTCCCACAAAGCTTCCGGCTTATGAATTAAATTCATGGTGTACTTTTTTTTAAGTCCCTCCAGAAGTTCCCATGCGGGATTTAATACAAATATCCGGTCGAAGCCGGAGGGGATTTCAGGAAAAGAATTATAATTGAGAAGCAGCAGTTCCACATGGTCATCAAGATGATAACTCATTGATAATACTTCGCCTGGATTAATATCGCCCATCATGCTGATTAATAGGGGCTTATCCGAAGCATTGATGATCGCTGCGGCATCCCCATTCATCTCGCTCTGATATTTGTTCCACCATTTGTCTGAAGAAACGATCATGACCTGAGAAAAAAGGCCGCCGGCAATCAAAAGCACCGCTAAAAAGCGCATCAACGGGGCCTGTGGGGACCGGTATTTAATTCCACTGCCAATCATGTATGCGACGCACAGCTCAATTGACAATAAAGGAGGGAACAGGTATCGGATCAAAAATGAACGCATCCCCCCACCCAAAATATCCGGTAATATGACAATTCCTCCTGTAATGGTTAACAACAGCACCGGAAGCAGCCAAACCCTTCGGGGGTTCCTGCGCACCAGTATGATGAGCGAAAAAATCACAAGAGCAGCGCTTATCGGAATCAGATATGCACTGCCAGGGAAATCAATAAAAAGCCGGTTGATACTGAGCAGCCAGTTATGGGCCAGCGTCAATTTGGGTAGTGGATGTTTCATCCAGCCTGTTTTTTGCAGAACGTCCTGCCGTGAATAGATCAATAATACGAACCACGGGATGAACGCCGTTATGCCGAGGGCTACTGAACAGGCAAATGCTTTTATCCGTTCCTGCTGGATTTGCGCCCGCATCAGGATCAGATAGACAATGTGGGTAATAACCGCGAACGCGAACATGATATGGGTATAG
Organism: Desulfobacteraceae bacterium; assembly: GCA_003599885.1. Taxonomy (GTDB): domain Bacteria; phylum Desulfobacterota; class Desulfobacteria; order Desulfobacterales; family Desulfosalsimonadaceae; genus SURF-3. The sequence goes on from QZKW01000078.1 coordinate 10,597, forward strand.
AAACCAAGTATAATGGTGAGCGTGTATGCATACCAGGAGCGTGACGTATGGGTGCGCAGGCCGCGCAAGAAGAAAGCGCACGACAGCGCCGTTAGCGTTGTCCATAGACCATACTGGCGCGCCTCCTGCGAATACAGCAAATGCAACGGCGAAACCGCCGCTATCGCCACGGCTGTCCATGATACCCAGGGATCATCGAACAATTCGCGCATCAGTAGATACACCGCAGGCAGAAGTAAAATGCCGAATAGGACAGACAGACTTCGCAATGCAAACACCGGATCAACAAACATTCCCGACCAAAGCCGCCCGACCAGGTAATATAAAGGGGGATGCTCAGGACGGCTTACCAGTGCTTTTATCGTATCTGTAATACCCAAATCAGGATTAGGATATTGGTAAGCTCGCACTTCTTTGATCGTATGTATTTTGTTGTCAAAAATATCAGTGTAATATTGACTGCTTGTGTGGCCAAATACCCGAAGGGAAGTATACGCTTCATCATGCCAGTAAATCTTTCCATTCAGATTGGTAAAGCGCAGACCAGTGCTGACAGCCACCAGGATAAAAAGAAGGATGAATCCATAATTAAAATAACGGTATTTAGGCACAGCTTTGTCCGGTTAGGTTATTGCATGGCAAATTATTGGCATGGAATGATTTTTACTGATATATGCCTGACTGATGTTACAGGAATATTACGGTTCAATTACTTTTTCGCATCCGGCTGTTGCATGAAATCCGGAGTTTTGGGTTAACCGAGGGGGGAGGCCTTTTGCTATGCACTATAAAGTTTCAGCTCCGGATACAGCTTTTTGGCGCAAGGCGGGCAAATCCCGTGGCTGAACTGGGCTTCCGAGTGCTCTGAAATATAATGCTCGATCTGGTTCCAATATCCCTTGTCGTCCCGGATTTTCTTGCAGACGGAACAGATGGGAAGTAACCCTTGCAGTGTTTTGATCTGTCCTAATGCCTCCTTCAGTTGACGATTTGCGGCCTCTAATTCCAGGGTGTTTTGCCGCTGTTCATCATTCAAGGCGATGAGCAACCTGCGAATGGACACGGTGCCCAGCAGGGCCTTGTCCCTGGTAACGATAATATGGTCGTAAATTTTTTTCGTCTCCCTTTTCATGGCCACATCAGCCGCCTGGGACAGATTCTCGGTGTGGTCGATGATCATCGGCGACCTGTCCATAATTTTTCCCACCGAACGGTTATAATACACCGAAAACCCATACCGCTGGCTTAAAACGCGGTCCAGATGCATGCTCATGACGAGTCCCACCGGTTCTGGGCCGTTCAAAACCACAACCGCACTTACGGGATCATCGGATTTCAGGATTTCAAAAAGTCTGGATATGGGGGTTTCAGGCGTTGTGGTGTGAGAAAATGTGGCGATACTGCCGATGGTTATTTGGTTGTTGTTTTCTTCAAACATTGTTTTAACAGCCTCATGCACGGCTTTTTGACCATAAATATGAAAACCAGAAAAAAACCGGCGAAAATGCATGACATACGACAATAGGGAAGTATATTTGCATTTTTCGCCGGTTGAAAAAGCAGTTAGAAGTTATTTTAGGGACCGAATACTATGAATTTGAACTGGCTTCTTCTATGCTTTGAACCTCAATTCCTTCTTCCTTCAGCCATTCACAAATTTTCCGGTCGATCTGGTCTCTGACTTTGCGGCAGAAAGCCAGTATCTCATCCCTTGAACCGACAGCCGCGGCCGGATCTTCAAAAGGCCAGAACACCCGTTGGGCCGCTGAAAAAATATGCGGGCACTGTTTATCAGCATCCGCACAGACGATAAACACTTTTTCAAAATGCACCTTGCCGAGAAAGGTTTCCACTCCCTTGGGCCTGGCGTTTGTGAGATCCATGCCGATTTCCTTCATCACCTCAGCCACAGGAGGAAAAACGGCCTCTTTAGGATTTGCGCCCGCACTGTAGACCTCGAAATGGGAACCCGCGCGTTTCCGCAAAATGAATTCTCCCATCTGGCTGCGGGCCGTATTGCCGGTACAGAGAAATAAAATTTTTCTGGTCATGGTGCGCTCCTATGTTTGTACGATATGCTATTGATCGTTTTTTTCGTCTTCATCCTCATCTTCACTCTCATCTGTTCCTTCTTCATCTGATTCTGAATCCTGCGTTTCATCATCGGTTTCATCTTCATCCGGTTCAGGAATTACTGGCTCTTCAGAGGAAATGCGGAGTCCCGGGGTTGCGGGCAGCGCTTCTGCTTCCTGCTTCCAGGAAAGTTCAAGAGACAGTTCGCCCTTTTCTTTTTTGGTTTTGATGGATAGATCCATTTTCACCATACCCGGCATGTCAAATGATACAAACTGGTCTTCCCGTTCAATAACGACTTTTCCCTGACGGATGCTGTCCCCTAAATTTTCCAGATAACTAACCAAATCTTCTCTTTTCATACGTTCCTGATGTCTGATTCTGCCTTCTTTCATGGTCTCTTCCTCCTTGATGGTGGTTATATATTATGACCGATGCCGGCTGCCGTCAGTTGAATGACAGCAGCAGCGCCAAAAGCTGCTGTGCGTCGACCAGGGGGGAACTTTGTGACGTGACCAGGGGATAATCAATCAACCGGACGCCCATTTGGTTGATTTTTTTTTCATCGATTGTCCCCGGATAAGCGTCATATTCCCTGTCAACCACAACAAAATTAAGTACATCTTGATTTTTAATTTCAGCAGAGTTGTCTTTTCTAAGGTGATGGAGCAGTATTTCAACCTGATCCGCGAGATCGCACCCCAGCGTTTCCGGATCAGGCGTTGTGTTCGGAATGTAAATTTTCGGACAGGTTACACGGCTGATGGCCGTTCCGACGCCTCTGGGCAGCAGATTGGCGATGATGCTGGAATAGAAACTGCCCATGGGATAGCAGATCAGCTCCGCCTGGCTGATCAGGCCGGTCATTTTTTCCCGGATGGTTACTTCAGATGGCTGAGGGTCGGACTCGCTTTCCGAAAGATAGATCCCGACAATGGGATGGGAGATTTTTTTGGTTTCCTTACCGGTGATTCTGTGCTGTCCCGCGACCAGTTCACCGGTTTTGAGAACGGCGACCAGGTGATGGTTTTTATTCACAGTAGGCCTCACGATGCCCCGGACCTCGACCAGTTTGGAAAAAAGATAAATCACTGGATCAAGCGAACGTCTGCTGGTTAAATAACCGGCGGTCAAAATCAGGTTCCCGATGCTCGCCCCCTGAAGATCAAAGGATTTCGGCATGAGTTCAATAAATTTATACAGATAATTCCGGATAATTTTGCGCATGGGGTCCGGTATTTCAGCGACCAGGGGATGTTTTCCGGCAGCCAGATCGTTTAACTCATCCAAAAGGAGGGGCTGTTTTTCCTTCTGGGGAAGACGGTATGAAAACAATGTGTAAATTTCCGGATTTCCTTTGAAAGTCTGGTCTGCCAGGGCCATGAGCCGGTTCCGGATATCCCCCACCGCGGGCATGTGGAATGCTTTTCGGATTTTTGCCGAACTGCCGCCGGAATCAAACGGGGTGATGATGTGGATGGAATTATGGGTATACTGAATCAACAGCTTGCTGGTTTCCCGAAGCGCTGATCCGCCGCTGAAAAAAAGGATTCTGGGTCCCAAATCCGGGGCATTCGCAAACCTTGCGAGTTTGACGGGATCAGGCAACCTGACCGATTTGGCGATTTCCATCTCAACGATTTTGTTTTTGACGGGATTTTTCATGCTGATTCGTGATCATTCCTTGTTCTCTTTGCCTGCTCCGGTCAAATATTCCCTGCAAAAATGAGCCGCCTGATCAAAGTCGGCACCGCCGGTGATTTCAAAAACATCGCACCTGGAAAGGATATCGATATAATCTTCAAACGACGGCGATGAGATTTTCCGGCCATTCTTCGCATGGTAAAACAGTCCTGTTTCTTTCATAAACGCCGGCAGCAGATCCATACGTTCCGTGATGTTAATTTGATTAAATTTGGCTTTGCCGCCGCCCTGCTTCCAGTTTAAAATGACCAGGGCATTCATGATCGAATGCAATATGAATCTTCCTTTTCCATAATATTTATGGATGAGGGCGTCGTATTTATGTTCCAGCATCCAGAGTTCATTGGGTGTCAGTTTTTGATAGATTTGCCTCTGATTTTCCGGAATGATCGCTTCAACGTCCTTATTGTTGAGAATGGTGCCGGGATTGATCCGGGGATGTTTCGCAACGCCGTACATATTGATTTTTTCCCCCCACGCCTGCACAATCAACCGGTCATTGCTCGCAAAATCGGCGCCGAGACCCAGAATCCTGAGCGCAAGAGTGGATTTTCCCATTCCTGAAAAACCCGCCAGGGCAATCCCTCGGCCATTCAATGAAACGCCGGCAGCATGGCCCAGCACGCCCCCCTGGTTCAGCCGCCATTCGATATATCGGTTATTAATGAAATTAATGACCTGGTTATCATTTTCTATGCACGGGCCAACGGCCAGGTTGTCTCCATTGCCGAAAATAAACACCATACCCGTCAGACGTTTGCGGACCACACGGCCGCCCTCGATCTCCGCGAATTCCTCTTTGATTTTGTGTTTGCCGGGATCAGGCTGTTTTTCCGTCAGATCAAGGCAAAGGGACAGCGCCGGCGCTTCATGGGCAGTCACCACGATATCGGGATTCCGTGCATCAATGACAAACGAGCTGAAATAATTTCTGAGTTTTTCATCCAACTGTTTTTCATTGGTTTCAATCAGAAACACGCAGTCATCAAAACGCAAAAACAATTCCAGGCCTGTTTTGAATTCCTGGCGCACGGAAGAGGTCAGGAGATTTCTTGTACTTCTGTCGATGGTTTCAATTTGCATTGCTTGTCCTTTTTAAAACATATTCAACCAGTAGTTTCGCCGGATCGATTCCCCGGGATTCAAGAATTCCCCGGAAACCACCGAAAGCCGAGACTTCAAATACAAACGGACCTTCCGGGGTAATCGCAATATCGACGCAGGTGAAATCAAGCCCGAACAAGTCCTGGGCTTTTTTCGCCAGCGCGATGATTTCAGGGGACGGATCAAACGACGCATATTTGCCCCCGGAATGGATGGTGGTATTCCAGGAATTTTTTTCTTTGCACCGGGCGTAGGTTGTCAGGTATTCACCTCCCAGAAACACGATGCCCAGATCCTGGTTTTCGATATGGATTTTTTTTTGTATATAAAGGATGGAATTTTCCTTTTTAAAGTCCAGCAGCGCCTGTCCCGCTCCCGGCCCCCTGTTGACCACCACCATTCCTCTTGCCTTTGAGGTGAACAAGGGTTTTAAAATCGCTTGTTCGTAACTATCAACAGCAATCAGGGCCTGGTCCAGATTCTCGGTAATGGTGGTGGGCGGCATGGGGATGCCCGCAGCTTTCAGGGTAACGGTGCAGCTCAGACGGTTCAGCACCCGGATGATCCGAAGGGGGGATGAATAGATTTTTACGCCGCGTATTTCCAGAAAACGCAGCATCTCAAGCCGGTCCAGCAGGTCCGGGGAATACCGGGCCCCGATCTTTTTCACGATCAGGGCATCAAAAGTGGAAAGATCCGAATCCTGAAACCAGAGAGAGCCGGTCGCAAGGTCCAGCCGGACCTGGTTCATTTCAACCAGAAGACGTCGGCCCGTCATTTCAGCGGCGGCATCCGCCAGCTTTTCAGAGGACCAGCCGTCTTTGGTGCCGATTACCGCAATTTTCCGCATGGTATGTCCTTTGTTTTATATATAGAAACGGTTATAATTTAAGTATAATCAATCTATTGAACAAGGTTGTTCAGAAAAAAAAGATGTTTGCCGGCAGTTGAAAATCCGTCCAGGGGCGGCCCTGATGCGCTAAAATTTTTTCCATCAAGAAGTGGGACCGAAGCAGCATTTCCTTGGAAAAAGCGGTGTTGAATTCAAACCGCGTGGATGTGAAAAACGAACGGGCCAGGGCAAAAGCCATCCGGATGTCAAATGTTCCATCATTATGGCGGCGCGCAAAATTTCTGGCGAACAGATAAATGTTTTCAATCACATGGTTCAGACGTTCCCTGAGACCCGCATCGAATACCGGCATCCGGAAATTGGAAATCAGAAAAACCGATACGTCCTTTACATAATCGAAATCCTTGGACCGGTAGAGATCAATAAAATGAATTTTCTGGTTGGAATGATCATAGAGTATGTTGTTGACGTTGAAATCCCCGTGAATCAGAACCGAGAAGGGCGCCTGGATACAGGATTCGATGATCCCGCATTGTTTTAATAATGCTTCAGTCGAATCAATTTTTTTATCCCCAAGCTGTTGCTTCAGGCGGAACGCGCCGGCATGAACCCGCTGGACATCCTCCTTCCGGTCCATAATTTCCTGAATATAATTGGTGTCTGCAGGAACAGGGGAGAGGGTGGTTTCCCAGATTTCCATCAAGGTCTGCTGAAGGACAAACAGGGCGTTGTCGAGATAAGGCAGGTCGGATGTCAGGGCCATCTCGTCCAGGGTGCAGCCGGGGAGGTATTCCACCAGCAGGGAAGCGTTTTCGCCTTCCTCGTGATATCCGTAAACTTTGGCCACAAGGTCTGGAAACAACTGGTTCCACCGCTCCAGACTGTCTTTTTCCGCGGATATCTTACGGATAACCCCCTCCTTGAAAATGCTGCCGTATACATCAATCGCATTGTCATTGTTTTCTTTCTGGCCGACACGCCCGATCCGGCACCCTGACCGGGTTCCCCATATAGACTGGAAATCAATTTCACTGATGGTTTCCTTGATGCCGGATTTGGAAAGCGTGGTCTCAAGGGCCTGAAACTGCTCGATTTTGATTTTTTCTCCGATAATGCAGAAGATAAGGGCCTCCCCGATATTGAGCAGGGAATCTCCGATACGTTCGATATACCTGAAAATAAATAAAATGGTGATGAGTTCCGGAATGTGAAGGCCTTTCTTGATCTCAAACATGAGCCGGTCGAAATTGGTTTTATACATCTGGTCCAGAACGAATTCCGTTTTGCAGATAATCAGCGCACCAGTCAGGTTTCCGTCTCCCAGCACCGGAAGAATTTTTGACAGGGCCTTCAGGATCTCCGTCATCATGGCGTCATAATCATAATTTTGCAGCATCCGGTAGTTTTCCAGATAGCTCATCTGGCGGACGATATTGACGCAAAAATCGGCAATACGTTCCAGGTTGACGGAGATGGTCTGGATGGAACGGATCCGGTTAATGTCTTTTTTCTGAAGGGATTTTTCTGAATGAATAATGGAAAAGCACTTGTTTTCAATAATGGTTTTGAGGTTGTCGATGTAATCGTCTTTGGTGATGATGCTCTCGTATAGCTTGCGGGACGGCTGGTTGATGAAATTGACCGTGGAACGGGTCTGATTTTCAACCTCCATGGCGATAAATTTTAAATTTTCTTCCAGACCTTCAAATGTAAGCATATTGTTATGAACTGATTTTAATTGTTTTATCGGGAGCTTTGAGTTCTATTTTCGGATCTTTCCAGGATATCTTGATGCCGAGCTCGTTTTTCACGCCGTCTTTTTTTTTGGCCTTCACGCTGAACCGGACCAGGGCATCGGGATGAAGAATGATCTCGTCATTTTCCGAAGACAGAACAATTTTCTTTTTTGCAAATCCCTCCAGAAGGGATTGCAGAAAGGACTGAATGCTGGTGTTGTCCTGAAATGAGTCAAATTCGAATTTTTGATCGCCGCTCATCGTGTCTCCTTATAATATTATGGTCATATTCTTATTGCTCATCATTCATCAGTCATCATTTCTTTCCTATTATCCCAGAAGCCGGTTCCGGTATTCCAGGATGACCCCGGCCTTATCAATGTTTCCGCAAATTAGCTGTTTGCAGACACTGAAATCATTCCAGGCCGGTTGCAGACCAATTTCCCGGCCTGCTTTCGCCGGGTCCTGAATCCCGGGCGGCTTGATCTTTTCCGACATATGGGTGTCGTCCCCCATGAAAATCAGCAGTTGTTTCTGGCCGGGACGCCTGTTTTTATTGTTTTCATTTAAAACCGATATAAGAAATTCCGTGTATCTTCTGGATTGGGGATTCCATACTTCATATCCATCCACATCATAGTTCGCCAGCAGGATGGGCCAGAACTGCTCTGGATGGGGGATGACGATGCCGGCATTCAGTGATCTGGCTTCCTCAATCACTTCAGCGGTTTCGTAAAAATACTGGTTTGAGAAATGGCTCTTTACGATCTGTTTAATGGCGGTCAGGTATAGCTGGGCGCGGTTGATCAGGCGGTCCCCGTATACCGGACGGTATTCATCGAAAAAATTCCGGATCAGTTTGTTTTTCAGGGCGTCTTCCGGAATATCTCCTGCATGACGGTCCAAAAGGGTTTTTATTTTTTTGACAATAATTTGAACGAAGTGAACCATACTCTGGCCGGAACCTGTGTCTTCGGCCGCCTTGCTGATCCATTCTTCATTCGGCGAGGTAATGGCATGGATATAGTCAAATAATTGGGAAGACCGGTATTTGAATGTATGCCGGAGCATGGATTTAAATACATCCGCATGGGCAAGGTTTTCGTTTTTAAAATGAATAAGCAGTTGAACCTTCTGGTTAAATCCGCTGGAATAACAATCCACCTCCACGCCGGAGAATTCATTGCAGCTCATAAGGACATTGTGCTGGGTCGGAATCAGCAGCGACTCACAGGCTCTGGGAAACATTTCGGAAACCCGGCGCAGAATCAATTCCAGGGGAACGGATTCCGGATGCCAGTGAATCCCCAGAAGGGATTTTTCAAGAGGGTAGGTGGCTGATGGAGATGTGATCCTTTCCTGCTGCTCCGGGTTTAATTCAATGCTGGTGATTCTTGAAAAAATCGCCTCATCGTCTTCAGTGACTTCTTCGGGGATATTTTCCGGCGCTTTTGAGCCGCCAATTAAATTATTGTTTTCAATCAAATGCATATGTGCCAAGCCTTTTTTCGGGATGTGAAACGGGTGTTAGCCCTGTAAACTCAGAATGATTCCTGAAAAAATATGACATTATTAAGGAGCACATTCATGACGATTATGTGACATTTTTGTGAATTCATTTGAACTGCCCGAATGAATGATAAAATGTTCATTGTCATGATTATCATTGCTGGCGAGTGTCGATATAATACCGGCTCCCCGGCAGGGTCTTGACCTTTTTTTTGACTTCCGACGCAACGGAAACCAGGTGGCCATATGATTCAAAGCGCCGATTTTCAGAGGTCACCACGGCGATGGAAACCGACAGCAAGGGAAACTGTTCGGTCTGTCCGCTCCGGTTCCGGCTAATGTAATAACCCTGACCGATGGTTACCGGGTCATGCAATTCCCGTATGCCCCGGTCAAAGTTGCTGATAATGCTGTCGCACAGACATTCCACCTCCCCGGCCCTGCATACCGCCACAAAATCATCTCCCCCCACATGGCCCACAAAACCGCCGGTTTCGTCCCACCGTGCCACGGCATCTTTGATCAGGCCGGCCAGAAACCGGATGGCCTGGTCGCCTTTAAAAAAACCGAAATTGTCGTTGAAGGGTTTAAAATGGTCCAGGTCGATATACAATACGGCGAAAATCCGGTTCTGGTTCAGGTGGCGGACGATCTGTTCCTCAATGAGGTTGTTGCCCGGCAGGCCGGTAAGGGGGTTGGCCTGCATGGCGAGCTGGATTTTCTGTTCGGTGATGCCGTGAAGGAGCTGGTGGATTTCCACAATCCCGGCATAAGCCCCGTTTTTTACGACGATTACCGCATCGTAAACCTCTTTTTGACTGCGTTTTAAAACCGTGCGCGCCACTTCCTCAAGCGGCGTATTCGATTCAAAAACCAATGCCCTTTCCATAATTCTCTGAACCGGCTTGTTGGAAAACAATGCATATCCGTTGGGCTGCCCGAGCTTGTAATACATGGTGTTCTTTTGAATAATGCCCACCGGCCGGTTTCCTTCCACCACCGGCAGGGCGGATATCTTTTCCTCACCGCTAAAATTCTCCATAACTGACTTCAGAATGCTTGAGACATCAATGGGCCGGGCAGGATTCATCAGTCCGCCGATTGCATTGGCGCGGAGGCTTGTCTCCACCGGGTCCGACATTTCCCGGACTTTCTTTTCGATCCACGATTGGACGGCCGGTGCACACGCCTGAAGCGTCTCGGAAGGCCGACACAGATAAAAGCCCTGGGCCAGATCGATTTTCATGTTCATTACCGTATCCAGTTCATCGGCGGATTCGATGCCTTCGGCAACCACAAGGGAACTCATTTTCCGGCAAAAAGATACAATGGCGTCCACAAGCATTTGTTTTTTGGTGCTTTTGTGGATGTCGGTGATTAAAAACCGGTCAATTTTGATGATGTTCGGCTGTATCTGTGACAGCAGTTTCAGCCGGGTAAACCCCGCACCCAAATCATCCAGGGCGATTTTAAAGCCTTTCCGGCGGAAAAACTCCACGGTTTCCACAAGCCTGTCGTAGTCCTGAATATAAAACCGTTCCGTTAATTCAATAATGACCCGGTCCCGCATGCGGATCAATTCTTCATACAGATACGGGATATGGGTATGGGGATCGGCCATCATCAATACAGAGGGACAGACATTCAACGCCACAGGGCATTCGGGATTAAACTTCCCCATCGCCTCTAACGCCCTTTCACGGCAGCATTTTTCAAGAGAGGCGGTCAGATTGTGTTTACGCGCGCTCTGAAAAAGCGCTTCAATATTTTCAAAGCGGGTGTCCCCTTTGATTCGGCATAATGCTTCATAAGCGTATACCTTTCCGGTCATCAGATCGATAATCGGTTGGAACACGGTGGTTAAGCGGTCATTTTCGATGATATCGATCAATTCATCCCGGAGCTGGTCAAAGGAAGAAACGGGACGGAAGTGAATGACTGGATTCTGATGGTGGCCTGTTATTTGCGGTGAGACGGGTGATTGCGGAAGTATCGTCATGTGCTTCTCCTTTTATATATCAATGGGGTTTTATAGCCTGTGCATTAATACAAAAAGAATATGACGGATTCGATGCAACTGCATTAAAAAGAGGTGAAGATTAATGTAATCTATTTTCCACCCATTGTTCACCCAAACGTCAAACAAAGCGCCTATAGTCCTTTCATCGTTCCTGCAACATCATATGGATATAAATATTTTTCATCCATTTATTTTTATAATGTCCGAACACTTTGAACAGGAGGAACTATGAACATCAGCAGGCAGATCAACATCATTATTGTCATCAGCATGGGGGCTTTTTTAGTCGTCAGCATTATGCTGTCCATGCATTCCCTTAACAGTCTGAAAAACACCGAGATTTCCAAAATGCGGGAAACCTTGTTGACGGAGAGAAAGAACAAACTCAGCGATGTGGTTCAGAATGCGTATTCAGTGATGGAAACCGCCAATTTTTATGAGCCCGCCCAGAAGGCCATCGCCAATATGCGGTTTGGCGAAAACAAACAGAATTATTTTTTTATTGTGGATTATTCCGGAACGTTCTGGGTCAATCCCGCCCAACCGGATCTGGTCGGCAAAACCGGTATGATCCTGAAAGATGCAAAGGGTGACAGTTATATTCAGCGTATCATCACCGATGCGAACGTCCAGGGCGAAGGGTTCATTCAATATGATGACGTAAAACCAGGAGCCACGCATCCTTCTGCAAAACTGGTCCACTTCAAACAGTTTAAAAACTGGGAATGGGTGATATGCGCTGGTGAATACATTGACGATATTGACGGCATTGTCGCGGGCAATGCTCAGGAACTTGATGCGGCAATGCGGGGACAGGTCATCCAGATCTCTATTTTCGGGATCCTGGCAATGATCGTGACCGTTATTTTCAGCAGCATGTTTTTTACCAAAAAGCTGGTGCTGCCGATTCGCCAGTTGATTGAAGCTGTGGAAAAAATCACCAGCGGGGATTTTGGAGGGGTCATTAATATAAAAGCCAGCCAGGAAATCAACCGTCTGGCTGAAGCGCTGATGCAGATGCAAAACAGTTTTATCGTGGCTTACCGGCGGTTAAAAACACTGACCATAGAAGCCAATAGCAAGCAGATGGATGATGACCAGATGATGGATGACATCTTTGATGAGTCCCCTGGAAAAACGAGATTCGCTGTGAAAAGCGCGATTTAGCGCATAATAAAAATAATTTTTTAAAAGGAGGAAGTTGAGAATGAAAAGGTTTGTTTATTTGAAACGCAGGTTAATGATTGTGCCCATGGGATTGCTTATGGCAATGCTCATGGTGTCTGTTCCGGCACTCGCCGCAGAAATTCTGGTTACCGGGTCCACAACGGTCCAACCCATTGCTGAGAAAGTCGCCAAGGCATACATGGAATCCCATCGGGGTACGACAGTCAGCGTTTCCGGCGGCGGTTCAGGAAACGGCATCAAAGCCATTATCGACGGCACTGCAGATATCGGAAATGCCTCGCGGTTTATTAAAGATCAGGAACTCGCCATGGCATGTGGCAAAGGGGTTTATCCTGTCCCTTTCCGCATCGCCTATGATTGTATTATCCCGGTGGTTCATCCGGGAAACCCTGTAAAAAATCTGACCATCGAACAACTGAAAGATATTTATCTCGGGAAAATCTCTAACTGGTCGGCGGTCGGTGGCAGCGATCAGCCCATCCTGCTTATTTCCAGGGATACGTCTTCCGGAACTTACGAGGTGTGGGAAGATAAGGTCATGAAAAAAGAAGACGTTTCTCCAGGAGTGCAACTGGAGGATTCAAATGAGTCGGTAATAAAGGCGGTCGCGTCCGAAAAAGGGGCCATCGGATACATCGGCCTCGGGTATCTTGAAAATTCGGTAAAATCCGTGAGCGTCAATACCATCAAAGGCTCGGAAACCACGACCTTAAACGGCACCTATCCCATCAGCCGTCCCCTGTTCATGTTTACAAAAGGCTGGCCGTCCGGTGAATTGCTGGATTTCCTGAACTATGTGCTGGACCCCGCAAAGGGACAGAAGCTTGTCAAATCGTCGGGTTTTGTGGCGTTAACCAGCGCCGGGGCATCCCCGCAAATGCCGGCTCCCGAAATCCAGGCGGGTGGAATCGATGATGCGCCATTTGAGTCTCCGTCCAGCATCCGGACCGCCCAGTTGTATTTGAATGCGCTGACTTATGACGCCGGGCCGGTGGACGGTATCAAAGGGCAAAAAACCATCAACGCCGTCATGGCCTTTCAGAATGCCTGCGGTCTGCCGGTGGATGGACAGATATCCGGTCAATTGATGGACGTGTTGTCAGACCGGTACCGGAAATTGAAAAAGTAACATTAAATCAAATAGTCAGATACAATCGGTCAGGCGGAGGCCCATGTGGCATCTGCCTGACCGCAAACCCTGTGCATGGGTTGTCATTTTGCCAGGCGTTCCAAAATCCCGGATTATTCCTTGAATCAGACAGTCCTCAGTTTTCAATATCGACAACCGCAAGCACTATCCACAAGTATGGTCTGTGGCTACTCCCAATGTGGATTGAGTTTCTTCCTAATTTTTGGAGATCAATAGAAAATTGAGATGGGAAAGAAACTATATATTGTGGTGGGCCAATTTCTTCGGTGTTCCGAATCGATATTGGAGTGTTCACATGGAGAGCCGGTTTTATCATTGAGCACTGTTGGTTTATTCTGCCTCCGGATAATATTCTCTTATCACAGGTTTTTGGAAATCTGGTATGCGCGGTAGAAATCACAACTTTTGAGCATCCCCTTTGCCCCAATATATTTATGCTAAATTTTAAATAATCTGAACCGTTACGTAAAGTTATCGATATTGTTTATAATGAAAAATTTCGCATTATTGTCGTTTTTAGCCACGAATTCTTCTATCGCTGACTGTCCTTCGAATTTCTTAGTCACACAATATCATAAAATTGATGTTTGAGCTGACAAGGGCTCATAAAAATGTCATGATGCAGATAAAGATTAATAGTGTTAGTAAAATTTAAACATACTGACCCGATATTTTCTATTCTACTGTCTGATCATGAATATCTTGGTTATTTTAAGTCAGCTGCATGACAGACTCATCACGGGTATATCCATGAAACATAAGAATTATACCTTTGAAATTAATCATAAATAAGATATATCCCTAAATAGCACCATGGCTTTAAGAACTATGCTAAGGGAGAAAAAGATAAAACCAAAGAAATTATTGTGATAAACCAGTCAAAAGAGCATATACCATTATAATCTATCAGGAATAGTCTATCGATGAGCGGGATCACCCTCATTTGGTCAATCAATGCCGGAATCTGTCTTGCTCTGGCAGGCCTGCAACTGCTTGTCTGGTTGCGGGCCCGCAACGCCTGGGCGAATCTTCTTTTTTCAATAGGAGCAGTTGCAGCGGCGGCCTGCGCTGTTGGCGAACAGGCCCTGATGCACGCCCAATCACCTGCACAATATGGGAAAATATTGTTCTGGATGCATTTACCGGCAGGCGTAATGGTGGTAACAGTTGTCTGGTTCATCCATTTTTATCTAAAGACGGGTCGAAAATGGCTGGCATGGCTGATTACCGGAATTCGGGCGCTCGTGCTGATGCTAAACTTTCTGATGCCTTGCAACCTCACTTTCCAGAAGATATCCAATCTGCGACAGATGTCTTTCCTGAACGAGACGGTTTCTGTTCCAATCGGCGTGATGAATCCCTGGAGACGATTGATCCTTGTGGGCGTTGTCTTATTTCTTGTGTATGTCCTGGATGCGACCATTGCGGGATGGAAGCAGGGCAACAGAAGGCGGTCAATTGTAATAGGCGGAGCAACATTGTTGGCAATTTTTATGGCGGCGGTTTCATCCAACCTGATGGTCCGGGGAATCCTGCCTGGACCTTTGGCCAGCATGTCGTTTCTGTTGCTTGTATTTGCGATGGCATTTGAACTCAGCTTAGACTTGATACAAGCAGGTCAAATGTCCCAGGAGCTGAAAAAAAATCAGGAGCGCATGAGTCTGGTAGCCCGTTCGGCGAATCTGGGTCTTTGGGAATGGGATTTCGACCGGGATGAGATCTGGGCCAACGAGGTGAGTCGTGCGCGTTTTGGCGTGGAGGCATCGGAACGAATTAACTTTGACCGCCTCCTTCAATCGATTCATCCCGACGATCGCGACGCAATCCGGCAGGCGGCTCGAAACACCCTTGAGAATGGCGAGGAACTCCAGTTGGAATACCGTATCGTCCAGCAAGACGGGACAGAGCGATGGTTGGCGACTACCGGGCAGGTGGAGCTGGACTTGCACAAAAAACCTCTCTTCTTACGCGGTGTGACCATGGATATCACCGAGCGTAAACTTTCGGAGGAAGCCCTGCGGAAGAGTGAACAGCTTGCGCGAATATTGCTGAATGCAACCAGCAACCTGACGCACCTTATCCGGGCGGATGGAATCATCATCGATCTCAATGATGCAATGGCGAATGCACTGGGTGGTTCTCGGGAGGAGTTGATTGGCACCAATGTCTTTGATCTATTCCCAGAGGAGTTGAGAGAGAGAAGAAAGGCGTTGTTGAGACGCGTTGCGGCAGAGGAGAAAATGCTGAGAGTCGAGGATGCCGGCCGTGGCAGAATCTACGATTCTGAAATCTATCCGATGAAGTCCACCGAGGGCGAACAAGACCAATTTGTCATATTTGCTTATGACATCACCGAGCGTAAAAAGATCGAAACCAGGTTAAAAGAGGAAGAAACACGGCTCAAGGAAGCCCAGCGTATAGCCCATATCGGAAACTGGGAACTCGATTTACAGACGAACGTCCTTACCTGGTCCGATGAAATTTCCCGGATATTTGAAATTGACAAGGAGCATTTCGGAGCATCGTTTGAAGCGTTTCTGGCTGCTGTCCACCCCGATGATCGTGACGCGGTAAATAAAGCATACAAAAGATCCCTGGAAATTCGCAAACCCTACAATATCATGCACCGGCTTCTTATGCCAGACGGCCGGATCAAGTATGTTCAGGAACGATGTGAGACGTATTTCAATCCCGAGGGAAAACCGGTTCGTTCTGTCGGGACAGTGCAGGATATAACAGAGCGAGTATCTGTGCAGAACGAGAGAAGAGAGTTGCGGCATGAACTGGCACATTTAAACCGAATCATGCTCATGAACGAGCTTGCCACCTCTCTGGCGCACGAGATCAACCAGCCTCTGGGAGCAATAATGAACAATGTCGCTGCCGCCAAAAGAATATGCTCACGGTCCGAAAAAGGAACCGGAGAGGTCGTGGAAATCCTGGAAGATGTTATCCGTGATGCAAACCGCGCCGGTCAGATTGTTCTTAAAATTCGTGGGATTGTGAAAAAAGAGGACCCCAGGCGTGAATTCGAGATACTGAATATGAATGTCAAGGTTGATGATGCCATTCACTTATTGCAGAACACTCTAAAAATTAATCAGGTAAACGTTCATCTGGACAAGCAGCAGGATCTTTTGCCGGTCAGAGGGGACCGGGTCCGTCTGGAACAGGTCATTATAAATCTTGTGAACAATGCCATCGAGGCCATGAATGAAAACCTTGAGAAATATCTGACAATCCATACAGCTATGCATTCTTCTGAGATGATCATTGTCAGTGTCACCAATTCAGGCCCCGGAATCGATGCAGAGACCAGGAGAAAATTATTTGAGCCGTTTTTTTCCACGAAAAAAAGCGGCCTGGGGATGGGACTTCGTATCTGTCAGTCGATCATTGAAGAACATGGCGGCCGGATCTGGCTGGAAGACCCCACGGAAGATGGCACAACCTTTTCGTTTACCTTAAAAGTGCATCAGGAAGATGCCGCATGAGTTCGCAGTCAGAGACAGTCTATATCGTTGAAGATGATGCGTCGTTCAGGAAAAGTTTGCAGCGCCTGATCCGTTCTTTAGGCTTTGAATCCGTCGCATTTGAATCCGCGAATTCTTTTTTGCAGGCCGACATCTGCTATCCCGGATGCGTTTTGCTGGATGTAAAGCTTCCTGATATCGATGGCCTTATTGTTCAAAAGTTGCTGACAGAAAAAGGCTGTCTTCTGCCTGTTATTTTCATGACCGGTCATGGCGACATCCCCATGAGCGTTTCGGCCATGAAAGAAGGGGCCGTTGATTTCCTGCCCAAGCCCTTTGGAGAAGAGGACCTGCTTTGCGCCATCAATACGGCAATTGATCGCAATATCAGCGATGTTCAACTGCAAAATGAAAAAAAAGAGAGCAACGCATTAATCGAAACGCTGACGCCCCGGGAAAAGGAAGTCCTGACCTGGATTATCACCGGCAAACTCAATAAACAGATTGCCTGCGAAATTGGAACAACCGAGAAAACCATCAAAGTTCACCGCAGCCGCGTCTTTCAGAAGACCCGGGTGTCATCCGTTGCAGAGCTTGTCCGTTTAGCAGAAAAGGTCAATATCTCTCCGGCAAGTTAATCCTCAATTTTCAACCCCCTATTTTTAAAACAAAATTTTTCGAAAAAATCCTTCTTTACATTATCTCATTCCGAAATAAGCACCCTTGAAAACAGTTTTCTTTGATTTCACCAGGCATTCATCAGGACTCTGGCGTGTTGGCCTAAGGTCCAATAGACAAGGCGCTTTTTCTGTCGGATATTACAATGATGCGAAAAAGGATAATACCGTGCGCATTAATAGATTCTTAAGGAAAATTTTAAATGCATATTTTTATAGTCGATGATGACCGGTCTTTCGGGAGATCCCTTGCGCGGCTATTGAACCTCAATGGGTATTTTGCGCATTATTTTGAGACGGCCCAATCTTTCATCGATTCCGTAGCGTCAGACCAGAAGGGCATTGTGATTGTTGATATCCATATGCCCGAATGCAACGGGTTTTCATTAATGAATATGATGCATGAAATGCACTATATCATGCCTGTGATCGTGGTCACGGGTCAGACCCAGGCAGATACCCGGGACATTTCTTTTCAGCAGGGGGCAATCGGTTTTTTGCAAAAACCGTTCAATGAACAGTCGATACTGGATCTGATAGAATCGGCCGGAAAGATGGAGTGAGGATAATCAAAAAATGGCAGCCCATCCGTCTGAAAAATCGTGAACCCGTTGCCGACGCCGACCGAAAACATGAACAGTCAACCAGTGAATGTACACTTGCTTTTTAACACAGTACTCAAACCTATGCAGCACTGATGAAAAATGATCTAGGTCGGTCGGTTGTGGTTGAATTTCCTTATCGAAAAGCGTGGATGAATCACTGGTTGGCCATTCCTCACATGACCATTGCGAGTGATGCCATGGCCGGTGTTGGTGAAGATGGTAAATTGCTGCCATGGGATGCGGATTGGTCGGAATACCGTGGTCATCCGCGTACGTCTGGATCGCGCGGAACTTGTTTTAGAATGGGGCGTGAACAGGGTATTCCACTGATGTTTACGATTGCACAGGCAAGTTACTGGCCAGCCAAACACTTAGGTGATTCAGGCCTTGAATCCATGAAAGAACGTGGTCGCCTGCAAAAAGGGAAAGTTGCCGATATTACCATTTTTGATCCTAAAACGATTACAGATAATTCAGGATTTAAAGTCGGTCAGCACGGTATTTCATCAACAGGTATCCCTTATGTTATTGTTAACGGCACGATTGTGGTGAAGGACAGCAAGGTGCTTCGCGTGAAACCAGGTCAGGAAATTCGCTTTCCAGTCGAACCCAAAGGCAAATTTAAGCCGATCGAAGTGGGCGGCTGGCTGAACAAACACACGATTGGTCTAAACCCTGATCTGCTTGAGCACCTGCATGATGACACTGGTATGGGTGTGATTCTTGACGGCGACAAAAAATAACTTTGCATTCAGTCATGGTTCATTAATGGAAAACAGGATGAAAAAGATAGTCAGGCTCAAATTAGATAAACGCACTATTCAAAGGAGAAGACCCATGAAACGAAACATCGCACTATTTTTTATTGTAATGGTCTCGTCATTTTTTGCAGTTCAACCGGCATTTGCTAAGGAACACAATGTTAAAGATGTTTCTCAGAAGATTGAGAAACTTGCGGAGGGCCTGGTTGGCCGCATTGGTGTGGCTGCACAGGAAATTGGCGGCGACCAGGTCATAGCGGTCAATGGTGATGAGACCTTCGCCATGGCCAGCACCTACAAGGTGGCGATCGCCACGACTGTGCTGGATCGCGTGGACAAGGGGGAACTCAGTCTCGACCAACTGGTCGAAGTCCCGCAAGACATGTATGTCACCGGCGTAATTGCGCTTGCCGAGACATTCCCGCACCCCGGGGTCAAGCTATCAGTGGCGAACCTGATAGAGGTGATGATCACGGATAGCGACAACACGGCGACCGACGTCTGCATGGGGCTGGCAGGCGGAGCAGCGGCGGTGACCAAGAACCTGCGCAGGCTCGGGATTACCGATTTCAGGGTCGATCGGACTACCCGAGAGATTCTCATGGATTTCTACGGCTTGTCGGGGGCCACGCCAGAAATTGTCGCTGAGGGCATCAAAAACAACCCGGCACTGGTGATGGCCCAGGTTGATCCCAATCCGGACTTCGAGGCGGATCCCCGCGACCACGCAACGCCCCTTGCGATGCTGAAACTCCTGCTTGCCATCGACGGTGGCACGGCGATGAGCGCCGAGAGCAGCAAGTTCCTGCTGGGAGTCATGTCGCGCACGCGCACCGGCGCTGGCCGTATCAAGGGGTTGTTGCCGAAGGGAGCGTCCGTAGCGCACAAGACCGGAACCGCAGGCGGAATTGCCAACGACGTCGGTTATGTCACGCTCCCCGACGGTCGGCGGTTTGCTATCGCCGTGTTCACGAACAGCAGCAAGACATCCGTGGCGGACAGAGATCGAGCCATTGCGGAAGTTAGCCGGACTTTATACGACTTTTATTATTTAACGGCACAAGACAAATAATCTTTGACTATACCCTGATATTAACCAAATTATAAAGGAGATTAAATCATGACTAAAGACACGCTCCCTGGGATTGACTCAGATAAAATTGTAAAAAACACAGGTTCAATTGACTTGGTTGGAAAGGAGAAGAACGATTCAATTTTCTCTCCAGAGGTGACAGGCCTGAGCCGCCGGACGATGCTCAAGGCAGCGATGGGAACTATAGTCGGAGGGGCCGCAGCAATGCTACTCTCGCCCGGCATATCACGTGCCGCCGATGTGGTTCCCAACGCTGCGCAGGGGGGGAATCCGTACGCAACTAAAGACAATCCGCGTGCGACTAAATATAATCCATATGCAACTGGCACGGATTATTCCAAAATACCACAACGTTTACACAAATACCCTGCTTCTGATCGAGCGAAGAAGATCGTACAAGACTCTTTGAGCATAGATACACTCTTTTCCGGTACGTGGCCAGAGCAGTGGTCATCTCCTGAAGCCCCTGAGTTTCATGACGAGATGGATCGTTGTATTGCTGGAGGCATGAAGATCATGGCTGCATGCCCCTCAGCTGATGCATTAAACACCTCTTCTGCAGTAGCGATGAAGGCTTTGCAATTCTATCTAAAGAAGATCAACGAACGCCCTGACAAATACAAGATTGTCCGTACAACCAAAGATATTGATGATGCAATCAAGGAAAAGAAACTAGGATTGTATTTTACGCATCAGGGTACAGGACTTTTTGAAGGTGATGTCGATAATGTCGCAATTTGGCGTCAACTCGGTTATGGATACTGTTTATTGGCTTACAATCAGCGAAATCCTGTGGGAGACGGCTGTTTTGTAAAAGAGAATGGTGGGCTTACTGCTTATGGAAAGACATTGATTGATGCCTACAACCGTTACGGTATGCTCGTAGATGTGAGCCATACGGGTGAGCGTACATCACTAGATGCCATTGAGCATAGTAGTCAACCGGTCATATCATCCCACTCAGTAGCCATGGCGATAGCAAACTATCCTCGTAGTTTATATGATTCGGTTATCAAAGCGATCGCCAAGAGCGGTGGGGTCTGTTCCATCAATATGGTTGGTGCTTTTGTTGATACCTCCAATCCTGATATTGTGACGACTGACATGCTTTTCAAACATATCGATTATATGGCTAACCTTGTTGGTATTGACCATGTTGGTTTCGGTTCTGATTATATCCCGGACATCACCTTCACTGCTGATGGAATGAAAACACCCGCTGGCCAAGCAATTTTCCCTGATGGTGGCTATACCACCAAAACGGCGTACAAAGGATTCCCAACACCTTCTTCTTATCAGATCCTCCCAGCATTATTAGACAAGATGCTTGAGAAGGGATACTCCGTAAAAGATTGTCAAAAATTCATCGGTGGCAATATGTACCGTGTCATGAAGCAGGTCTGGATATAGCTACATGAAGGGAGAACTTAAATGAAGAGATGGCGAGTATTATTTAGCTTGCTGGCATTATACGACTTTTATTATTTAACGTCACAAGACAAATAACCTTTGTCATGCCTGACAATAAGGATTGGTTGTGACAGCTTTTTGTCACACCAATCCTCTGTTCAATTGGTTGTAGCGGACGGCGTTTCGTGCCGCGGCAAAGCTGCTGGCTGGGGAATAATGTAACAAATAAAGGAGGAATCGAAATGAAGAGATTGAAAGTAGTTTTGGGCTTGATAGTACTCAGCCTGATGATGATCATGCCGGCCATGGCGGCCGATTACGATCTGGTCATCAACAACGGCCGGGTTATGGACCCGGAAACCAAGTATGACGCCGTAGCCAATGTCGGCATCAAGAACGGCAAAATCGCCGTCATCACCAATAAGACGATTAGTGGCAAGGAGACCATCGACGCCAAAGGGCTGGTGGTGGCGCCGGGATTTATTGATGGTCATCAACATTGTATTGAGCCCTATCAATACCGGTTGATGCTCCGCGACGGTCGGACGACGCTTCTGGACACAGAGATCGGCGCTCACGGCCCGAAGCTCGACGAGTGGTACAAACGACGAGAAGGAAAAGCACCGGTGAATTTTGGTGTGGCGGTTGCTCACGAATTTGCGCGGGCAGAGGTCTTGGACGGCTTTACCGATTGGAAACATTTATACACTCCCGACGCGGAGAAAACCCGCTCCACAAGGGTCATGATAGACGGCAAAGAAACCATTAAGGAGGGTTGGTCAAAGACCCGGCCCAATCTGGAGCAGGGAAACCAGATCCTTTCCCTGCTTGACGAAGGCTTAGCGCAGGGAGGCCTTGGCATTGGTACTACCGTTGGCTACATGCGCGCGGGGGTCTCGGCCCGCGAGATATTTGAACTGCAAAAGCTGGGCGGGCTATACGACCGCTTTATCGCCATGCATTTCCGCTATACGCCCGGTGATGATACCACCGAAGTCAACGGTATTCAGGAGATGCTGGCCAATGCGGCGGCATTAGGGACACCGGCCATCGCTTCCCATTTCAATAATCCGGGATACAACATGGTGCATGAGCTTATGGTGCGGATGCGGGAACGGGGTTACAACGTCTGGGGCGAAATCTATCCATACGCTGCAGGTTCTACGGCTTTGAATGCCGTGTTTCTCGAACCCGAAATGTGGGTAAAGACCCTGGGCAACAAATACGAAGACACGGTTCAGGATGTTGCGACCGGCGAATTCTACACCCAGAAATCCCGCGAGGAAATGATCAAAAAAGAACCCGCACGTCTCGTGCTTGTCTACAAGAACCCTGAATCGGCGGTCGTGGACTGGCTTAAAATGCCCGGCGTGGCTATTGGTAGCGACGGCATGCCAATGATCCCAAGCGATAACCTGACCTGGGATACTCCCTTCGAAGATCTGCCTAATACCCACCCGCGTACTTCCGGGTCTTTTGGTGCCGTGCTTCGCCTGTCAAGGGAAAACAATATTCCGCTGATGCAGGCCGTATCCATGACCAGTTACAATTATGCAAAGCCGCTGGGAGAGATGGGTTTGAAGTCCATGCAGGTTCGTGGCCGCATGCAAGAAGGTATGGTGGCCGATATCACCATTTTTGATCCTGACACCGTCAGGGACAATTCGACCTACGCAAACGGTAGACTTCCGTCCTCGGGAATTCTTCATGTACTTGTCAATGGCGTCATCGTCATGAAAGATCAGGAACCACTGAAAGGCGTGAACCCTGGACAGCCGATCCGCTTCGAACCCGTTGAGAGTAAGTTCAAACCGCTCACCAAAGAGGGGTGGACCCAGACCTTCTATGCCTCCCCTGTCGATTTCGGCGGTGGGATTCCTTGTTGTGACTTTCATTGATGCTGCAATCGGAAAATCGGTGCACCGGACCTATATCCTGACATCCATGGGCATTAAGATCGGCATTTGAAACCATGTATTGTGTGATACTGCCGTTTGCCGGTTCTCGCAAATTGAGGCCGGCAAATGGTATAAAATTTTTTCCTGTCATAAACTGCAGCGATAATGAAAGACTTGAATATATAAATAAATTCACTTTAATCAGAAAGGAAAAAAAATGAAAAAGTTAAATTACTTGTTTGTCGGTATCCTGCTTGGACTGATGTTGATCGGGCCGGCCGGAGCGCAGGACGCCAGCAGTGCTCAACCCGTGGAGGAGCCATTACCGCGCGGGGTACTTAGTGGTGCCTCCGTACCCGAAGTCACCGAAGCACAACAAGGCAAATCCGCCGATGAAATAGCAAAAGAACTGGCCAATCCCAACAACTCCCTCGCGAGCCTGACATTTAAGAACCAGTTCAGGTGGTACACGGGCGATCTGCCGAACGCCGACGATCAAAGCAATTATACCTTCTTGTTTCAGCCTGTTTTTCCATTTTCTCTGACGCCTCCGTCAGATACCTCCAAGGCCACTTTTTTTTTACGGCCTGCGTTCCCCATTCTGGTTAAGCAGCCCGTGTTCGATCTTCAGAAATTTGACTTTGACGACGTCACTGCTTTAGGGGATATCGGCTTCGACGTGGGTTATGGTGTCACCGAAGCGAGCGGTTTTCTGTGGGCGTTCGGCATGGTGGGTACATTGCCCACGGCCACCGACAGTGATGTTGCCGGCAAACAACTGCGCCTCGGCCCCGAAACTTTAATCGCCAAATTCGAAAAATGGGGTATCTGGGGATTCTTCCCAAGCCATCAGTGGGATGTTACCGGTTGGGGAGATGGCGGCTACTACAGCAATTCCCAGCTTCAGCTATTCCTCGTATCCCTGCCGGGCGGCGGATGGTCCATTGGCACCAAGCCGATCTTAAATTACGATTGGAAAGCCGAGGACTGGACTGTTCCGCTGAATCTGTCAATCAGTAAAACACTCATGATCGGAAAAATGCCCCTGAAATTAGCATTAGATATGAACTATTATGTTGAACAGCCTGACCCGTTCGGACCGGATTGGATGGTCGGATTCGAAATCACCCCGGTTGTTCCCAATATCTTTGATAGCATGATCCGGGGGTTGTAAACTGGCAGACGCGATCCATTTTCTTGAAAGGTTATACCAAATGAAAAAAAGCATATTTACTTGGAAATGACAACCTAAAATTGACCCCCTGCGATAACCCAATTTTGACCCCCCTGCAATTAAGTTAAAAAGCCTCTATTCGCTTAAACCATTTCTGATT
>QZKW01000020.1 GCA_003599885.1 Desulfobacteraceae bacterium
TATCGTTCAAGCAGACCTGTCAAATGAGATCACTGGCATCCTTCCCATTGCTCGTAGATGCGATCGATGCTTATTTCAAAGAACAAAAACCAAATTTATGCTGGCTTGAGTAGGGGGAATTTTTTAATCCCTGAACGTGTACTCCGTAACGGCCGATCAAGGAGCGTTCGGCTTCGCCATTGGCGAATTCGGCATCGCCTCCGGGCAGAGGGTGGCCATCCCCACAATGAACGAATGGGGAATGATCGTTCTGGCGCTCTTAATCGCTGGGATTTCCATAAGAATGATCAAAAAACGGGAAGCGGAAATCTAAACCACCGACAAAATCACCCCGATCAATCATATTGACAAAAAAGGCAGGGCTTTTTCCGCCCCTGCCTTTTTTTATTTTTCCACTTAAATTAAAATATGAGGAAGGCAGTGCTATGGGGTCATTATTCTTGACAAATTGTGACGACTTTTTTCATCAACGACAGAATGCTCTGGCATCACAGGGGTTTTGGCGTATAATACGGTAACGCCATGTGGCCGGTCGACGAAGACGGAATAGAGAAGCCGCCCCGATAAATGATCCAGGTGTGGTTGTCATCCGGAATTCGATGGGCACCATACCGATTCCCAAAATTGATTTAAAGGAATTTAAAGCAGACAGACAGGAAATCTTAAAAAAAACCCTCAGAAAAATTCACCGTTTGACTTTGACTTCCGGTGTTTTGACACCAAACAAAAACATCTTGATCCAGGCCATCCCCAGCTTAAACACGGCCACATCATCTGATTTGATCCGCATGCGCAGCCCCGCCTCGATTTTATAGCGCTGCAAAAAACTGCTGGTTAAGACAAACTCCCGAAACGCATCCACATTGTACGCCGCCATAAACGCCATCCGCCCTTTCTGGCTTTCCGGCCCTTGCCCGCCAAACGGGTTTGCCTGAAACAGCCGCATCACATTCGCCCAGGCTGCGGTCATCTGGTTATAAAACGCCGCTTCCTGGTCCGCCTCCCAGGTTTTCAGGGTCCAGACCGTGTCTTCGTGCTGTCCCTCGCAAAACTCCGGGGGCCGGAAAAAATGCACCAATCGCGTGGCGTTTTTTCCCGCATCCACATACAGACCATGCTCCACGGGAAAGGCCCGGCAGGTATGGGGCCGGTCAGGGTATACCCGGCAGCCGCCGTCCGTTAAGAAAGGACAGGTCTTTTCCGGGTTGTCCGCCATGCGGAGCAGGACATCCGGGAAATGATGACCGGGCCGCAGGACAATATCCGTATAATTGTCTATGAATGCATCTGATGGGATATTTAAACTCTGCTTTAACCGAATGATATCATAGGGGTTCAGATAAAAATTCAGGTTGCGGCAGCACTTGTTGAAACAGCTGACCGCCGGATGGCACCGGAACGTAAATGTGTCGGTATCCTTGATCATCCGTCCCCGGATGCCAGACAGATTGTCGGTTTCAACTAGTTTCATGATAATCCTTCCTGATCTGCCGTCAGCATCTGCGCCACCGTCATCTTTAGTTTTTCCCGGATGCCGGTTTTTTCCCGGATCCGCCTTTCCAAAACCGCCATTTCCCGGTAAAACGGGGTGCGATACAGCACAATGCCACTCGTGGCATCACACTGAGTTTCAAATGCCGCGCATCCCTGCCCCGAAATGATTTTTCCGGAAGGATGCCGGAACTCATGGGCGATACCGTGCAGCCGGCAGATCATGGGGCGGAAATCATAAAGCACACACAGGCCACCGTTATTTAACGGACACATCACCCGGGAGATTTCGCCTGACGTCACCGCAGAATCCACCATCCGATTGACCCGAACCGCCTGCCGCACGATCTGGTCCTGCAATTCACGGTCAAGACCATAAAAGCCCTTCATCAGATACAAATATTCCAGGAGGGTGTGATGAAAAAACCGGGTCAGGCAGCAGTTGTCAGCGCATCCTGAACAGTGAAACCCATGCGCATCCGCTGCCCGGTTATAGGCTGCGTCCATTTGGCCATAGACTGACTGGACTTCCGTCAGCTCATCCTTGCAGTCTTCTAACAAATCAGGAAATGGAAACAAAAAAAGACTCCTTCAGATGGGCGCTTAGACCAGAGAGGCGGGCACAAACAATTCGTGATACAAATTCAAGATGTAACGATCCGTGATGCTGGCGATAAAGTCGCAGATGACCCGTTCAATGGGGGTTTCGGGCGAGTAAATCACATCTATTTCCATACTTTTCAATCGCTTGCTCAAATCTTTGGGATGATTCAGAAAATAGGAATAGATTTCAGTGATCATTTTTTTGGCTTTAACGAATTCATCATGAACCCGTTTCGACCGGTAGACGTTTTCATACAGGAACTCTCGCAAATTCGTCATGGCTTCAAACACCGGTTCGCTCAATTGAAGGTCCATGGAATGGCCGGTTGCCGAGCTTGAAAAAACCAGGTCCCGGATCATCGTGGTGGCCCGCTGGGAATGGGTGTCCCCCAAAATCTCGGAACAGGATTTGGGAATCTGGCTCCGGGTGATGACGCCGCTGCGGATGGCGTCATCCAGATCATGATTCAGATAAGCGATAATATCAGCGATGCGGACGATCCGGCCTTCAATGGTGCAGGCCTTTTCTTTGGCGTCTGTGGGCAGAATCGGCCCGAACCCTTTGGAATGCTTGATGATGCCGTCACGCACCTCATAGGTCAGATTCAGACCTTTTCCGTTTCGCTCCAGAATGTCCACCACCCGCAAACTCTGGATATTGTGGGAAAAATCCGGGGAAAAAATTTCCTTGAGCGCTGTCTCGCCGCTATGGCCGAAAGGGGTATGCCCCAGATCATGGCCCAGGGCAATGGCTTCGGCCAGGTCCTCATTCAGCCGCATGGCCCGGCTGATGGTCCGGGCCACTTCCGCCACTTCCAGGGTATGGGTCAGGCGGGTGCGGTAATGATCTCCCAAAGGCGAAAGAAACACCTGGGTTTTATGCTTTAACCGCCGGAACGAATTGGAATAGACGATTCTGTCCCGGTCCTGTTGATACACGGTTCGAATGGGACAGGGCTCTTCTGTGACCGCCCGGCCCTTGGAATTGGCGGACAGCATTCCGCAGGGGGCGATAAACGAGGCTTCCCGCTGCTCAAAATCCTCCCTGATGGATGCTTTGACCGATGCCTTGACAGCCGCTTTCTGTCCGGCTGAATCGGAATCCGGATTGATATTTTTGTTCTGGTACATATTTATTGACGATCTCATCCTGGTAAAAAGGTATTTTTATCGGGTTATTGACAAAAATATATCCACAGGTATCTGAAAATGTAAAGCATAAACTCCTGGTAACTAACTCAGGGAATCAGAATTCAGGAGTCAGGATCCAGTTTCTCTCATTCTGGCTCCTGAATTCTGACTTCTGATTACCTGACTATTTACAACTCCTGCGGATTACCGGAACAGGTTCAGGTTGGGCCGGGAAGTCGGTTCCGGGGACGCGTCAAAAAACGCATGGATCACATCGGCCATTTCCGGAAAATTCTGGGCGCGGAACATCCGGGTGAAAAAAGCGTGACCGAACTGAAACAGGGCCGCCGAATATAGGGCCAGTTTTTTAAATTTCCGGATGTCGGTGGGCGGCGAAAAATGGCTGGCCAGAAGCTCCATCATCTGCAGGAGACTCTCTCTGTATATATTGGAGTCAGGCTGCAACGCGCCGGTCCATTGGGCAAACACCCAGGGCTTGGCAACAGCGATCCGGCCCAGGGCGATCCCGTCGCAGCCCGTGGTTTCAAACATTTTTTCGCAATCATCCAATGTAAAGACTTCCCCATTGCCAAAAACCGGAATGGAGACCGCCTGCTTTATCATCCTTATATATTCCCACTTCGGGGGCCGGGAACGACGGTCCGGGGCCACCCGGGGATGAAACGTGAGGGCGTCCGCACCCGCGTCTTCAAAACGCCGGGCCAGGTCTGCGGCAGGCGCAACCGCATCCTCCCACCCGGTGCGGAATTTCACCGTAACGGGAATTGCAACTGCCTGCCGGATGTCACGGACAATCTGAACCGCCAGATCCGGAGTTCTGAGCAGGGCGGCCCCGCAATTTTTCTTGCAGATGGGGGCCACGGAACACCCGAAATTAAGGTCCACACCGAAAAACCCCTCGGCTTCCACCCGCCGGGCCGCATGAACCATGATGTCAGGGTCAGATCCTAAAATCTGGCAGTTCAGCAGGGACGCCTCCGCGTCCCGCCACCGGAACACGGTGGATACATGGCGGTTTTCAATGGGCAGGGCTTTTGCGCTGCACATTTCCGTGGCCAGTAGTCCGCACCCGCCATACCGGTCCACCAGCTCCCGAAAGGCCACATGGGTCAAACCGCTCATGGGGGCCAGAATCAAACGGGTGGGAATTTCACGGTTGCCGATGGCCAGCGGCGTATTGATGAATGTCCGGATGTCCGTTTTACTATAAGGTTTAATTTGAGATGTCATGAGGGGCTTATATGTGATTTTTTATACAATCGCAAGCCCCAGACTGACGGATGGCTGCCGAGCGGGTGAGGAATATTTTCCTCCTTTATTTTCTCATTTAATAATGATATTTAAATCAGCTTAAAATATAACCATTTGCTTTCAATTAAAATAAAATGATTTCATTCCGCAGGGAGGTCCAATGAGCGATTATCAATTTTACGTGGTTGACAAAAAGCCGCCCATCGCCTGGGTGTATTTAAACCGCCCGGAGAAAAAAAATGCCATGAACCCGCCGGCATGGACGGAAACCATCCCGATTTTTGAAGACCTGGACCGGGACCCGGATATCCGTGCCGTTGTTGTCAGCGGCAAAGGCTCCTGTTTCACCGTAGGCATTGATCTGGTTGAAATGATTGGGACGCTTCCGGAATTAATGGAAAAAGAGCAGAAAGGCGGGGTGAAATGGCGGCTGATCAAAAAAATCAAGGCTCTTCAGGACACCATGAGTTGCATGGAATGGTGCCGGAAGCCCGTCATCGCGGCCATTCACGGGTATTGTATCGGCGCGGGGCTGGACATGGCTACTGCCTGTGATATCCGCATCTGCACGGCGGACACGGAATTCTCCCTCAAGGAGGCGGCAGTGGGAATTGTGGCGGACGTGGGCGTTCTGCAGCGGATCCATCGCATTGTGGGCCAGGGCATCGCCAGGGAACTGGCGTATACGGCACGGCATTTTGACGCCCGCCGCGCCAGAGAAATCCTGCTGGTAAACGAGGTGTTTGACGACCATGCGGCCCTGATGAACGGGGCCCAGGATCTGGCCATGCGCATTGCGGAAAATTCACCGCTGGCGGTTCAGGCCTCCAAAAAAGTGTTCAATCACGGCATCGGCAAATCCGTTGATGACAGCCTGGAATTTGTGGCATCGGTCAGCGCCAATATCATCCCATCCGACGACCTGACCGAAGCATTCACGGCCTTTCTTGAAAAACGCAAACCCAATTTCACCGGGGAGTAACCGTCATCAGCCATTCATTACCGGTTCATCCGGCATCAAACACTATTGGCCCTGTTTACCTCAGTTCCCTTGGCTGCGCCCGGAACCTTGTGGACAGCGAAGTCATGCTCGGCGCTCTGGCCGATCAGGGACTTGAAATGACGGACGACCCGTCCCTGGCGGAGGTCATCATTGTCAACACCTGCGGATTTATCGAATCCGCGGCCCAGGAATCCATTGACGAAATCCTGACACTGGCGGAATTTAAAAAATCCGGCTCCTGCCGTCGGATCATCGTCACGGGCTGCCTGCCGGAGCGTTACCGGGAAGCCATCGCCGACTCCCTTCCGGAAGTGGACATGTTTCTGGGAACCGGGGCCTACCATCAGATCACGGAAGCGCTGCGCCGAACCGATTTTGGTGCCCCGTGCCTGCTGCCTGCGCCTTACGCTCTGCCGCTTCAGGATTGCCAGACCGGAAGGACGCTGACCACCGCATCCTTTGCGTACCTGAAAGTCAGCGAAGGGTGCGACCGGCACTGCACCTATTGCGTGATCCCCCGATTGCGGGGAAAACTCCGGAGCCGGACGCCTGAGGATGCCGTCCTGGAAGCCCGGCGGCTGATATCCCAGGGGATGAACGAGATCATCATTATCGGTCAGGACACCGGGGCCTATGGCAGCGACCTGCGCCCCCCGGCGTCTCTCAGCCGACTGCTTTCGGACGTTGCAGGCATATCCAAAGATGTCTGGGTCCGGTTTTTATACGGATCGCCGGACACCACCGATGACGCCCTGATCCAAACGGTGGCGGCCCATGACAATATCTGCGCCTATTTTGACATCCCGATGCAGCACGCCGCAAAATCGGTTTTAAAACGCATGGGCCGGAATTATGACTCAGCGGATTTGCTCCGCCTGATAGACCGCATTCGGCAGGTGATTCCGGATGCCGCGATCAGGACCACAATGCTGGTGGGGTTCCCGGGGGAAACGGATCAGGATTTCAAAGAATTGCTGAAATTTGCGGAAACCGTCCGGTTTGACCATCTGGGCGCGTTCATTTATTCGGATGCCGATGATCTGCCGTCCCACCGGCTTGCCAGCCATGTGCCGAAAAAAATCGCCAAAGAGCGGCACCATGCCCTGATGACAGCCCAGAGCCGGTGGTCGGAGATGAACAATCAGAAATATGTTGGCCAAACGATCCGGGTGCTGGTGGAAGAAGAGATGGAGGACGGCCTTTATGCCGGCCGGGCCTGGTTTCAGGCCCCGGAAGTGGACGGGATTATTTACATCGACGCGCCGGTCGACAAAAACGCCGACAGAGTGGGGAATTTTTTAAATGTCCGCATCACGGATGCGCTGGAATATGACCTCAGGGGGGAAGCGGTATGAGCGGGTTAAAGCAGCAGCTAATGTTGCGGGTGGAAAACGATTTAAACGACATTGAAGCGGCGTTGCAGCAGAACCTGAATCCCCACGTTGAGCTCGTCCGGGAGGTGGCCGGGCATCTGATTTTCAGCGGCGGCAAACGCATCCGGCCGCTGCTGAATATGCTCTGCGCCCGATTATGCGGTTATACCGACGAATTTATTAAAAAATTTTCAACCATTATTGAATTTTTGCATACCGCGACCCTGCTGCATGACGATGTGGTGGACGAGGCGGATCTGCGCCGGGGAAAACCCGTGGCCCACAGCATCTGGGGCGCGCCGGTCACTGTGCTGACGGGGGATTTTCTCCTGGCCCGGGCCCTCAACATTGCTG
This sequence comes from Desulfobacteraceae bacterium, assembly GCA_003599885.1. Lineage (GTDB taxonomy): Bacteria > Desulfobacterota > Desulfobacteria > Desulfobacterales > Desulfosalsimonadaceae > SURF-3. Next base: position 7,228 of record QZKW01000020.1, read on the forward strand.
CGGAAACCGGAAACCCCAAAATCATCCGGATCATATCTGAAATCACCGAAAACATGTGTCAGGGAGAGATCCTGCAACTGATCAAAAAAGGAGATGTAAATCTCTCCGAAGCCGATTACATGGATGTGATCCGCCGCAAAACCGGATTTCTGATCCAGGGGGCCTGCCAGACCGGAGCGATCCTGGCAGGCGCTCCGGAGGAAACCGAAAACCGGCTGGCGCAATATGGCTACCATATCGGCATGGTGTTTCAGATCGCCGATGACCTGCTGGATTACACGGCCGACACCCAGACCTTAGGCAAAACCATCGGCGCGGATTTAAAGGAAGGCAAACTGACCCTGCCGGTGATTCATACCCTTGAAAAATCAGCGGCTCAGGATCGGGAATGGCTGGAGCACCTGATTACCGGCAAAAAATTTTCTGAAACCGAATTTGATACATTGATCGGACTCATGCACAACACCGGCGCTATCAGGTATTGCCAGACCATTGCCGAAACTCATGTCCGGGAGGCCAAGCAGATCATCGGATCGTTTGCGCCGTGCCCGACTACTGAAACCCTGATCATGATCGCGGATTATACTTTAAACCGAAAGGCCTAACATCCGGCCGGAAACCCTGTCATATTGGAGAAGATCCATGACAATTTTTCAGAACCATCATGATTCCATTCTTCTAAAATTCTTTGCCCCTTTTATAGTCCTTTGTCTGCTTGGGGCGCAACCCTGCCCTGCGGAACCGACCGGTGAGAGCGAGGTCGTAATCACCATGGCCAGCAGTGTGATAAAAAAAGATGTGCCGTCAGCACGAAGTGCGGCAGTGGACCAGTGCCTGCTCATGGCTGTGGAAAAAACAGCTCTGGGAATACTCCCGGTTGACCGGATCACTGAAAAATTCGACACGCTTGGCACCTTGCTGGCTGGTCGCCGGGATGAATTCATTCAGGATTATAAAGTGTTGAAAGAGACCCACGATGGAAAAACCTACCGGGTGCTGGTCCAGACGACGGTTTTCAGCGCAAAGCTTAAACAGGAACTGAATGCGGACGGCAGGACGGACCAACCGGACAATCTGCCAAAAATTTTATTTATGGTAACCGAACAGCAGGCAGGCGACCCTTCCATCCACTATTGGTGGCAGAGCGGCAATCCCATTCTTCAGCCGGACAGTGCGGTTGCTGCCATGAAGCAGGCTTTTTCGGGCAGGGGGTTTTCAGTGGTTGATGAAAAAACGGTTCCCTTCAGCACAATTGAAGACCTGGAAATGGGCCCTGAGATCTCTGACCCCGAGGCCATTGAGACCGGGAAACGGGCAAATGCGGACCTGGTGGTTGCGGGAAATGCGATTGCGGCGGAAGCACCCAACCGGATGGGAGAAACCGCGCTGACATTCAAAGGCACCGTGACAGCTCGGGCGATTCTTGTGGCCACCGGCGAAACCCTTCCGGAATCCGTTAACAGCCAGACAGCGCTCAACCCGGATAAAGCAGCCGGCAGCCGGCAGACCCTGGCCGAAGCCGGAAAACAGGCGGGGCTTGATCTCTGCCAGCAGATTCTCGCAAAATGGAAGGAACAATCGGCAACCGGAGGAGATCTCTTCATCAGCCTCACGGGGCCGGATATCCTTCCCCATCTGGCGGCATTCCGGACCGCCCTGAAAGATATTGACGGTGTTTCCAGTCATCAAACCCTCGAAATGGGTAGCGATAAAGCAACCATCCGGGTCACGTTTGACGGCACCCCCCAGGCGCTTGCCGACGCGCTTGTATTAAAAACATTTGCTTCCTTCGGCATCAATATTTTTGAAATCACCGGCAATCAAATACAGATTCAATTGACGAGCCGATAACTTCTGGGATTCTTATGTCCCCTGAAAAGCAAAAAAGGGTTTATAAGAAAGAATCCTTATAAACCCTTGAATTTTCTGGTAGGCGCGATTGGACTTGAACCAACGACTTCTACCGTGTCGAGGTAGCGCTCTGCCAACTGAGCTACGCGCCTGTAAAAGATGTGGGATTGTTACCATCAATCCCGTTTTACTGTCAAGAAAAATAAAGGGGCTTTTTTTGACGGCTCCGCCACAACTCGCTTGAATTTACCATAGATTACCGCTATATATTTCCAATGATCAGAAAAGCCACCATAGAAGATGTCAAATCCATTCACGCGCTCCTGAAATATTATGGAGATCGGGAAGAACTCCTCTCCCGCCCCTTAAGCAAACTCTATGATCATATCCGCGATTTTTCAGTGTACACCAGTCCGGATGACGACAAAACCATTATCGGCTGCTGCGCCCTGCAATTCTGCTGGGAGGATCTGGCGGAAATCCGGTCCCTGGCGATCATCAAAGAAGCAAAGGGAAAATCCATCGGCCGGCAGCTGGTGGAAAAAATTTTTGAAGAGGCCAAGCAGTTTAAAATCAAATCCCTGTTCACCCTCACCTACAAACCTGTATTTTTCGAAAAATTCGGATTCATCAAAATCGATAAAGCCGATCTGCCGATTAAAATCTGGTCAGACTGCATCCAGTGCGTAAAATTTCCGGACTGCGATGAAACCGCCATGATCAAATATTTAGATTAACCGGCACCTGTTTTATAAAAAATTACCCCGTTGATCAAAAGTCGGCAGATTTTACAGGCGGCGTCAGGCTTTTACGCTTAACTGACTTGAATCACGTTGTTTCTGGTTCCAAAGCAGTTGATGCATACATTTTCGTTCTGAGGATCATTTTCCCAGTGTTCATCAACCTTGAACCGGTATTCATAGGTTCCCGGCGGCAGCATCAATGTTTTGCGCCAGACATTCTGCTCATCACGCTGCATCACATGCTTTTTCTCGTTCCAACCATTAAAATCCCCCAAAATACAAACAGACTCCGCATTTTCATCACAGAACACAAATTGAATTTTTTTGCGTTTTTTGATGGAGTTAGTTGTCTTTCCAACCATTTTTCGTCTCCTTTATCTGAACGGTTATAATATGCACATAGCCTGCGAGGGTGTATGAAATACCAAGTAGTAAGCTAAGGACATGCAAAAATACTGCCAAAAGGGAATTCCGAAGGAAGGTCCAGAACAGGAACTGCATAAATTCTTATCGAGGAAATCACTGATTGATAATCCACATTATAATGCTTTTACCCTGATGCGCAATATAATTAAAATTAATCAAATTCAATTGGTTAAAAAACAATTAACGCATCACGCCCCGGATTCAATCGTTCCGGTTCAGGCCACCCGGCTGAATTCCCGCTTTTCAAGAAAACCCAACCCGGTCAGCCAACCTCATTTTGGCCGCCATCTTATTTTACAATTTGTAAAAAAAATCTTCTTCATATCTGCCCGGATGAATTACGGATGAATTTCTGTTTACGACTATTAAAAAAAACTCTAATATACGTTTCAAATTTAAACGGCCAGGCCTTTAATTTATTAATCCAATTTTAAGAGGAAGCGGCGTTGCCTCGATAAAGCAGGCATCCATAAATTCAACGAGTTAGAATATGAACCGGATAATTGAGCTTGATTTTGGCGATTTTATTTTAGAAGCGGAACTGTTTGACACCCTCATTGCCCGTAAATTCGCGGCCCACCTCCCGTATACGGTCCAGCTCGAGCAATGGGGCCGGGAACTTTACGGGTCCATCGGCAGAAATCTCGGTGAGGATCAGCCGGTTGAAGACATCCCGCCAGGAGGCATCGCTTACACCAGCAACGGGAAATATTTCTGCATTTTTTTCGGCCAGAAACCGGCCTGGGCGGTCGAGCATATCGGCCGTATCATCGATGAGCAGTGGGAAAAACTTGTGACTCATCCGGATCAGGATATGGTGTTTGTTACATTAAAATAAAGGACGCCATGCCCGCCAATGGCGATTTATAGAAAAAGCGACTTGTCGATGGCTTTTTCATACGCCGCTTCCCTTGTTATTATCCCTTCGTTAATCAATTTGGACAAGTGACCGTCCATGCTCTGCATGCCTGCTGCAATTCCGGTCTGGAGAATAGAACCGATCTGAGAGATTTTCCCTTCCCGGATCATACTGGCAAGAGCTGTTGAGCCGATGAGTATTTCATTGGCGGCGCAGCGGCCCCCGTCTTTTGTTTTGATGAGTTGCTGGGCGATAACGGCGCGAAGCGATTCGGAAAGCATGGTTCGGGTCTGCGCCTGCTGATCTGCCGGAAAAGCGTTGATGATGCGATCGATGGTTTTCGCAGCAGAGTTTGTATGCAGTGTTCCGAATACGAGAATGCCGAGTTCAGCGCAGGTCAGGGCAAGGGCGATGGTTTCCAGATCCCGCATTTCACCGACAAGGATAATATCCGGATTTTCACGGCTGGCCACTTTTAAGGCCTCACCGAAATTTTTTGCATGGTTCCCGATCTCCCGGTGGGTGATCAGACATTTTTTATTCTGGTGGACAAATTCCAACGGGTCTTCAATGGTGATAATATGCCCGTCACGGGTATCATTAATATAATTAATGATGGCCGCGAGGGTGGTTGACTTGCCACTGCCAGTGGGTCCGGTCACCAGCACCAGCCCCCTTGTATATTCGGCTATGGTTTTAAGCACATCCGGAAGGCGCAACTGCTCCAACGTCAAAATCTCCGTGGGAATCAACCGGAACACCGCACCGATCCCCCGATGCTGGTAAAGATAGTTGCATCTGAATCGCCCGACATTTTCCAGTTCATAGGCCATGTCAAAATCATAATTTGTTTCAAACCGGGCCTGTTGTTCCGGCGTCAGGATTTCAAAAAGAATCTGTTTATTGGATTCGGAGGTCAAGACGGGATGATCAAGGGCGACCATCTCGCCGCTCTGTCGTATTAGCGGCGGAAAACCGACTACCATATGCAGGTCACTGGCGCCCCGCTCCTTCATTTCTTTAAAATACGCATCCAGCAGTTTCATAGAATCTTCGCTTTCAATACATCATTTTTGATTGTCAAAGGGTTTTCTTAAAAAACGGCTTAAATGTTTCCGGCTTATTTGCATTGGCAGCCGCATCCTCTGCTGTTATGCATCCTGATTTCAGAAGCGTCATCAGCGATTCATCCATTAATTGCATACCGGATTTCTTGCCGGTCTGCATCATGGACGGGATTTGAAATGTTTTTGCATCCCGGATCAGATTCGCCATTGGCAGGGTGCCGATTAAAATTTCAAGAGCTAGAACCATTTGCGCGCCGTCCGCCGCAGGAACCAGCCGTTGGGTAATCACAGCTTTAATGGCTTCGCTCAGCATGGTTCGTATCTGATTCTGTTCTTTAGGGGGAAAGGAGTCAATAATCCGTTCCACGGTTTTGGGGGCACTGGATGTCGACAAGGTGCCGATCACAAGATGTCCGGTCTCAGCCGCTGTGATGGCCAGGGACATGGTTTCCAGATCTCTTAATTCACCGATCATAATAACGTCCGGGTCCTGCCGGAGAGCGCCTCTCAAGGCATTGGCATAAGTCAATGTATTAGAGCCTAATTGCCGCTGATTCACCACTCCGCGTTTAAACGGATGAACAAATTCAATGGGATCTTCAACTGTCAGGATATGGTGCGACCGGTTGGTATTAATATAGTCAACCATTGCGGCGAGGGTGGTTGACTTGCCATGCCCGGTTGCCCCGGTAACCAGTATCAGCCCCTGATGGTTGTCTAACACCCGCTTGATGATATCCGGAAGCCCGAGATCAACCAGGGTCGGAATTTGGGGGGGGATCACTCGAAACACTGCGGAAAGTCCCCGCTGATGCTGCATGGCGCTTCCGCGAAACCGACCAATTTCAGGGAGTTCGTAACTAAAATCCAATTGAAGCGAATTTTTGAGAAATTCTTTTTGCGGCTCGGTTAATATTTCAAGTATCAATTCCTGACATTGATTCAGATTCAGAGGGGCGCTTTTTAATTTTTTCAGTCTCCCCAAATGCCTCACGGTGATGGGTTCGCCCGGGACAATATGAACATCCGATGCCTTTAAATCAACCGCCGCCTTGAAAACCTTATCTAATTTCGCCATCACATTTCCCGTTCACGGATTCGTCGATAATGACTGTTATTTGATCGCATCTTCTGGAACAACGATTTCGATGTCGTCTTTACGGACATTTAAAAATGCCGCTTTCATTGGTGGTGCACCATTGTGCTGATGATGCTTCACTTCAGCATCGGTTACGGATATAAATGCTTTGGATTCATTCATATAGTCAGTCAAGCGGACTCCCTGGTAAATACTCATGTACCCTTTAATTTCAAAGTGATGGGTAAAAATAATGACTTTTTGTTTTTCGGCGTCGTCACTCATGGCGGCCTCCTGAAATTTTAAACAAACGTAATCACAATTCCTGAATCGTTGCATCCTACTGTATTCGAAACAAGTGTTCAATCTGTTATGCGCTTTTATAAATAATAAATACAGGCAGGTTTTTAAGTGAAAAACCGCTTGACATTTTTCGAACTAAATTTAAAATTTGAATTAAATTTTATTTTTGAATATGATTAAATATCTCGTTAATGAAGAGGTTATCCATGTCTGAAAAAAAACAATCACCGATAAAGGAAAAATCACCCGGAACTCAGACCCCATCTTCCTTGCGCCGGCAGCGGGAAAGGGAGCATCGCTATCAAACTATACTGACAGCTGCGGAACGACTCTTTGCCACCGAAGGGTACCATAAAACAAGCATGGAACAAATCGCCAACGCTTCCGAAGTATCTGTGGGCGCGGTGTATTTTTATTTTAAAAACAAGGAAGACCTCATCATCCAGCTCATGGACGAAATCGGCTATCTGCTACGCCGAACGATCGGCTCGGTATTTCTGACCCATGGCCCGACCATGGAAAGCTTTAAACTCACGGGCCAGGCTTTTTTTGAAGATTTCTGTGTCAATAACCCTGAAAAATGCGCCATTATTTTTCGCGAATCCGTGGGCCAGAGCCCGGAAGTGGAAACGCGCCGCAAGGTTCTGTTCGACAAATGCACGGGCGATGTGTTCGGCGCTTTAAAGTCAGTTATAGCACATCAAGAACTGGCCTTTAAGGATAAATTATCTGCGGAGGTGATCGCCGTCAGCATAATGGGCATATATGAACGGATTGCCTACCAGTACCTCTTCTGGCAGGACCGTTCAGACGAGCTAAAAAGCATTGGCCGGGACGCAGTGGAATTTATTTTAGGGGGGGTCAGCAACCTGGTAACTAAAACCGAATGAATCTAAAATATGGAATACATATTCTAAACGAAAAAATTATTCAATAAAAAAAACAAACAGATAACCGCGCAGTGGCCCATACTCTGATTGAGAGCGACAAAAAAATCATCTGTTTTCAGAGCATAGCCCGAAAGGATACCCGTAATGACTTACGAATTTAAAACCGACTCCACTTGCCAGCAATATTTTTCAAAATCTCATGACATGGTGCGCAAATCGGTTCGGGAATTTATCAAAAAAGAAGTGTTGCCATTTGTCGATGACTGGGAAGAAGCCGGAGAATTTCCCAGAGAAATCTACAAAAAAGCAGGCGACATGGGTCTTCTGGGCATTGGGTTTCCTGAAGCATACGGAGGTACGCCCGGAGACATATTTTTCGGTGTCGCAGTAAACGAAGAACTCATGCGGTCCGGGTCTGGCGGATTCTGCGCAGGCATAGGATCCCTCAACATCGCCCTTCCGCCCATATTAAATCTTGGGTCGGAAAAATTAAAACAAAAATACATTCCGCCCGTCCTTGCCGGGGACAGAATCGCAGCACTGGCCATTACCGAACCCGGCGGCGGATCTGACGTGGCCGGTCTCAAAACAACGGCCGTCCGGGACGGGAGCGATTACGTTATTAATGGCAGCAAAACATTCATCACCAGCGGATACCGTGCTGACCAGGTCACCTGCGCAGTTCGTACCGGCGAGCCAGGCGCTCATGGTATCAGCATGATCGTTGTGGAAAAAGGGACTCCGGGTTTTTCCGTTTCCAATAAACTGAAAAAAACCGGTTGGTGGGCCTCGGACACGGCAGAACTGTTTTTCGACAATTGCTATGTTCCGGCGGAAAACCTGATCGGTGAAGAAAATCAGGGTTTTTACGCCATCATGATCAATTTCCAGAAGGAACGGCTGGCGCTTGCCGTCATGGCGAATATGACGGCCCGAATGGCCCTTGAGGAAGCTGTCAAATATTCTAGACAACGCGAAGCCTTCGGAAAAAAACTGAGCGGTTTTCAAGCGACTCGTCACAAACTTGCGGATATGGGGACACTTGTGGAGGCCAGCACGGAATTCACTTACCGGGTGGCAGCAAAAATCGGTGCCGGTGTCGATCAGATCAAGGAAGTGTCCATGGCCAAGAATTTCGCCTGCTCGGTCAGTGACAAAGTCACTTATGACGCAGTACAGATTTTCGGAGGCTACGGATACATACGCGGCTATCTCGTGGAGCGCCTTTACCGGGACAACCGCATTTTGTCAATCGGCGGTGGAACCACGGAGATCATGAAAGAGATTATATCAAAACTGATGTAGGAGCTTCATTGCAGATCAAAAAATGCATGGAATGACATGAACCTCCCGACAAATTGTTCCACAGGACTTTCATTGATATTTTAAAAAAACTCTGATATTTTTCAGGCATCATCCGTTTGTGACATTCTCTTATCGTGACAACCACATGAAAGGAGGGTCATCATGTCTGTAAAAGCATTCATTAAAAGAAAATTCCCCAGAGACAAAGAAAATGAACTATTCAACTGTCTGCGGTCTTTGCGGAACATCGTTCCCCGGCAATCCGGTTATATATCCGGAGAATATTTAAAAGCCATCGACCATCCCGACGAAATCATGACCATCAGCACCTGGTTCTCCTATGAAGACTGGCAAGCATGGTTTGAAAGCGAGGATAGAAGAAAAGTTCAGGCGGAGATTGATGCCATTGACGGGGTTACCAGCGAATACGCCGTCTATCGATACATTAAGACCCGCTGATCCATTAGCAGGTTGTTGAAAAACGTCATGAGCGCAGGCAAGTCAAGGCAAAATTCGGTGAAAAAGCGGAGTTTATGTCTATAAATGAGTACTTTGAGCCGAATTTTAACGCCGAATTGACAAGCGCAATAGTTTTTCAACAACCTGCAAGGCGTCATCCCTGCATCCCGCCTGCAAACACAACCGGACCCGAAGCAATCCGGTCTGACCGTTTCTTTTCGCGATCAGACGGCAATGACTTTGCTTAAGGCCACCGCAACCTAAGAACCTGTTTTAAAGCAGGTTCTTAGCTGCCTCCCGGAACATTCCGGACGGAGATGAGGCAATTCCCGGCGAAATAACTTACCCGCAAAAAAAGCCTTTAACGAACCGGCCGGATGCATTCAGTGCTCTGAAAACGCATTGACGATCAGGATTTAATTCTTATCGTTTACCCATCAAAACCTCTGGTCAAATAACGACGGATAAGGTATAAATTCGTTTTCCAGAGACGCTTCCCTTCTGTATGCAAAAGGAGACGATACATGCGACATATTTCCCCGGCCGGGGTTATCGGTTTACTGATACTGTTTGCCATACCCGCTGCAATTACCGGATGCAGCATGGTCCGCCAGAGTCCGCTGAACAAGCAGGACGCTGCATTTATCAATTCCATCGAAGCGATCAATAAACTTGAAAACGAGATTGCGGTGGCCCGGCAAAAGGATTTTCCCGTATTATCGCCGGACATGTTCGCAAAAGCCGAAGCCGCTTATTTAAATGCAAAAAACGAAATTGAAGAGGGATACCTGGGCCCGGAAACAGACAGAAACATTCACGCCGCCCAGACTTACCTGCAAACTGCGGGGAAAAATGCAGCCATCGCCCACGCCCTGATGCCCGAAGTTATTGAAAGCCGCCGCATGGCGCGTATCGCCGGCGCCACCAAACAGATCAAGGACTATGAAGATGTTGAAAGAAAATTCGTGGATTTGACCCGGGGCATTGAATACAACAACATCAGCTACACCAAAAGATATGCGCCGGCGATAAACGATGAATTCCGAAAGTTGGAAATGCGCGCCATCAAAAAAGAAGCGTTTGGAGAAGTGAAGGCCATCCTCAAAGAGGCGGAAGAAGATGATATTATCCAGTATGCGCCGGAATCCTTCGCCCAGGCCAGAGAAATGCTGGATAAAACCGATTCGTTTATTACAGATCACCCTTACGCCAAGGAAGAAATGCTGAAAATGGCCAGGGAAAGCCTGTTTCTGGCGCACCGTGCCGTTTCAATCGCTGACCAGTGCAAAGGCATCCGGAACATGACGTCGGAAGAAATTGCCCTTTACATTGAAGACACGCTGTCCCTGTTCACCACGAAACTCGGGGCCCAGGACATGCGGGACCAGAAATTTTATATCCAGGTGGACAATATCGAAGAATCCATCGAGTCCCTGAATGCGGACAACCTGTTCATGGCGGAAAAAATTAAAAGACAGCGGGCGGAAATCGAAACCCTGAAGGCGGATCATGATGCGCATATCGCTGGATTAAACCTTCAGATCGCAAATCTGGAGGGCATGTCAGAATTCGAACAGGCGAAAAAAGCGCAACAGAAGGCATCTGAACAGAGACTGGCGGATGAGCTGGAATTTAATCGATTATTTATCGAAATCCAGCAATATTTTGATACAAAGGAAGCGGAAGTATATCAAAAAGGCAATCAACTGGTCATTCGTTTAAAAGGCCTTCAATTCCCGGCCGGGCAGTCGATCATTATGCCGGAGAACTATCTGCTGCTCAGTAAGGTCCAGCGGGCCATCCGCAATTTCGGAGAACCCACGCTGCTCATCGAAGGCCATACCGACGCCACCGGCACTCCTGAACTCAACAAACACCTGTCTCAGCAGCGGGCAGATTCGGTCCGGGAATACCTGATCGCAGACCAGACCCTGCCAGCGGAAAAAATCATTGCTTTAGGCTTCGGACCTGAACGGCCCATAGCGTCCAATGAAACGGAAGAAGGCCGGGCGCTCAACCGGCGGATCGATTTGATCCTCTCGCCGGCGCCCATACAGGACCAACCGTGAGTTCAGTGACTTGAAATTTTTCGATAAATTATCCATTCATCAAATTCAAAGTGCCTCAATTTTTTAAAATATATCAGAAAAGGAAGCGGTCAACCCCTTGACCCCATCACTGCCAATGACCCAAAACACCCAAACATATGAAGTAAAATGCCGCACCTGCCGAACCCCGTTCAGGGTGGCCCTGTTTGACAGCCACGAAAAAAACCTGTTTGTGGCCGATAAAAAAGACTGGTATTGCGATGTCTGCAAAAAAGCCTATTTCAACCGGAAGACCGCCGAATTAACCGGACAACAGCAGGACAAAGGATTCCCGGAACTTACCGGTACTGATAAAACAATCTCCTGGGCGGTCAAAATCCGTGGGGAATTGCTTCAAAAAGTCGATTACCTTCAAAAAAGTCTGAAATTTGCCAGTGACGCGGAAAAAGAACTCTCTGCAAAAGCCTTTGAGATGTTTTTCGATGAATGGCGGCAAGCCACTGACGCCAAATGGTGGATAGACCGCCGGACCATGAACGTCCGGGATATTTCCCAAAGGATCGCTGATTTATCGGCTGCCATAAAAAAAGGGCCGGATCCTGCTGAAAGCGTTTCCGACTGAAGGCCCCCTGATTGAAAACACCCCCCACAGCTTCTTCTTCCATGTTCCGGAAAATCGGCATCGCCTCCCTGATCATGATGGCGTCGGTTTTCCTGAGCCGCGTGATCGGGCTTGTCCGGGAAATGGTCATTGCCTGGGCCGGCGGAGCCGGAACCGGAGTGGACGCCTACCAGATCGCCTTTGTTTTACCGGAAATTCTGAACCATATTGTCGCCAGCGGGTTTATGTCCGTGACCTTTATTCCTATTTTCTCCCGGTATCTGGCTGCGGATCGGGAAGCGGAAGGGTGGCGGGTGTTTTCCATCATCCTTAACGGGTTTGGCGCTCTGCTCCTGATATTGATCGGCTTTGGGGAATGGTTTGCGCCCCAGATTATCAGCATTCTTGCCCCCGGCATTGTGAACCCTGCGGTAAAAGCTGATGCGATTCACATGACCCGGATTATCCTTCCGGCCCAGTTTTTCTTTTTCACCGGCGGCATGCTCACTGCGGTTCAATTCGCCAAAGAGCGCTTCGCCATCCCGGCCCTGGCTCCGCTGATCTACAATTTAGGGATTATCCTTGGCGGTGTTATATTGTACAAAAAGGCCGGCATGGCGGGATTTTCCTGGGGTGTTCTGGCCGGGTCATTTGCGGGAAATTTCGTATTACAGATTTGGGGGGCCAGGCGTTGCGGCATGCGGTTCTTCCTTAATATGGATCTCCGTCATCCGGACCTGATCGCCTATGTGAAGCTCACCCTGCCCCTGATGGTGGGGTTGACCATGACCTTTTCAACAGAATTTTTCCTCAAATTTTTCGGCTCCTTTCTACCGGAAGGCGGCATCGCGGCCTTAAATTACAGCCTTCGGGTCATGCTGATTCTGGTGGGCTTTTTCGGCCAGGCTGTGGGCGTGGCCTCCTACCCGTTTCTGGCCCGGCTGGCAGTTCAAAACAAAATGGAAGAGATGAACCACCTGATCAACACCACCCTGCGGTATCTGGCGCTGGTGATTCCGTTTTCGGTGTTGATGATGGTGCTTCGGCATGAAATCATCCGGATTCTGTTCCAGCGCGGCCAGTTTGACCCGGCAGCCACAGCCGCAACAGCCGGTGTGCTGGTGTTTATTATGATCGGCGCCTTTGCCTTTGCCGCACAGACCGTGGTGGTCCGGGGGTATTTCGCAATCCAGAACACTCTTTTCCCGGCCATTTACGGGACTCTGGCCGCAGTCTTAAGCCTTCCCTTGTATTATTTTGGCATGCAATTTATGGGCGCCGCCGGAATCGGGCTGGCGGTTTCCCTTGCCGCCATCTTTCAGGTGACCCTGCTGTATGTCCTGTGGAACCGGAAGACCCATAACCCGCAAAGCCGGGATTTATATTATTTTATATTCAAAATCATATGGTTAAGTCTGATTCTGGGAGTTTCTCTGGAAGGGTTCCGGCAACTCGCCCTGACCGCAGTCCGTTTTGCCGGGATCGGCGAAATAACATTCTCCGGCAGCCTCATCACCTGCATGGCAACCGGCCTTCTATTTGCCGCCCTGTTTGTCTTCGGGGGCCATGCGATGGGTATCCGTGAAATATCGGACATTTTAAGCCGAATCGCCGGTAAACTGATGCCAAAAAGACGCACCTCCCCCTGAAACAAACACTTTATACTTTGAAACCCATCTTCATCCTTGACAAATCAGCTTCCCTGATGGGAAAAAACAGGTTGAATTCATCATTATCAACAGTCAGGAAGTATCAACGGACAGGAGATACATAATGCTGAGTTTTTTGCCGGGAACCATTCGCGGAATCATTACCGTCTCACTGGTCATCATCAATCTCTTTTTCTGGGTTATATTTTTGCTGCCGTTTGCGATGGTCAAGCTGCTGCTTCCGCCGACAACCATCCGCAAGCCCGTCAATGCCGTCCTTAATTTCATCTGCACCCGTTGGGCCTCCTGCAACAAGCTGATCCTGAAACTCGTCAACGATATTCACTGGGATATTCAGGGCGATGAGAATCTCTCCATGGACAAATGGTACCTGGTGCTGTCCAACCACCAGAGCTGGGCGGATATTGTGGTGCTCCAGTTCATCCTCAACAACCGCATTCCCTATTTCCGGTTTTTCCTGAAACAGGAACTGGCGTGGCTCCCCATCTTTAATTTCGTCTGGTATGCTCTGGATTATCCCTACATGAAACGCTATTCCAAGGAATTTATCGCACGGAATCCGCATCTTAAGGGAAAGGACATCGAGACCACCCGAAAGTCCTGTGAGCGATTCAAGGACGTGCCGGTGGCAGTGATGAATTTTGTGGAAGGCACAAGGTTCCGGCCGGAAAAACATAAAAACCAGAAGTCGCCATACAAACACCTGCTGCGGCCCAAGGCCGGGGGCATCGCCTATGTGCTTTCCGCCATGGGGGACCATCTGTCGGCCATACTGGATGTGACCATCTCATATGACCCGGCGGCAACTGGGCTCTGGAAATTTATGTGCGGCCGGGTATCCACCGTGCGGGTCCGCATCCGGCAAATGGCCATCACCGATGAGATTCTGGGGGATTATTTCGATGACATAAGCTTCCGGAAGCGGTTCCAGGAGTGGGTGAACCGGCTGTGGGAAAGCAAAGACCAGTGCCTGGAGGAATTAAGATAGAAGCTGGAAAAGGAAAAACGCGGAACGGATTAGCGCGGCAAGCGAAGTGTGATGACGGCAAAAATTTTCCCAGCATGGAGGCCGGCATCTGTTAAAAATAAGGTGGAAAGATGAAGCATGCTGTCTGGTCGGTCTATCTGCTCAGAAATGAAAGAAACGCTCTATACGCAGGAATCACCACCCAGATAGACCGACGCCTCAGGGAACACCGGGGAAAACGAGCACGGGCCGCCCGGTTTACCCGTTCCTGCCGGGAAATAGTCCTGGTGTATCATTGCGGGATTGGCGAGAGAGGACAGGCCCTGAAAGTGGAAGCACGGCTGAAACGCCTTACAAAAATAAAAAAAGAAACCATTGTATCTTCCGAATTCAACAGAACCGATTTATATCATTTTCTGGCCATGCCTGAATCTTAATCCATATGGCTCAAATGAAAGGAGGAATATGAAACGTCTGTCATTCTTCATCGTTTGCCTGATGCTGGCCGCCCCATTCATCACCTGCCCGGCCCGGACCTTTGCTGAACCGGGCAAATCCATCCAGCTCCCCGCCCCGCAAACCGACGGCGGAAAGCCTTTGATGCAGGCATTAAAAGACCGCAGCTCCGGCCGTGAATTCAGCACGGAAAACCTGCCGCTTCAGGTGCTGTCCGATCTCCTCTGGGCCGCCTGCGGCATCAACCGGCCCGATTCCGGGAAACGGACGGCGCCGTCCGCCAAAGACTTTCAGGAAATCGACGTGTATGCCGCAATGATTGATGGTCTGTACCGTTACGACGCTGAAAAAAATACCCTGAAGCTGATTCTGGCCGAAGATATCCGGGCATTTACGGGAAAACAAAGATTTGCCGCCGATGCGCCGGTGAATCTGGTCTATGTCGCAGATTTTTCAAAAGTCGCAGGGGATACTGAACTGGAAAAGACCCTGTATGCCGGAGCGGATACAGGCTTTATCAGCCAAAACGTCTACCTGTTCTGCGCCTCTCAGGGCCTTGCGACGGTGGTGCGCGGATATGTGGACAAACCGGCCCTGGAAAAGAAAATGGGACTGAAGCCTCACCAGAAAGTGATTCTTGCCCAGACCGTCGGGTATCCCAAAAAATAAAGGAAAAATCCGTATGGATATGAAACAAGCCACCACCGATCTCATCGAAAAAATCCGCGCCACATCGCCCCTGGTTCACAATATTACTAATTTCGTGGTGATGAATTCTTCCGCCAACATTCTCCTGGCAGTCGGCGCGTCTCCGGTCATGGCCCATTCCATGGATGAAGTCGAAGAGATGACCGGGCTTGCCGATGCCCTGGTCCTCAATATCGGCACCTTACAGAGCGACTGGGTGGAATCCATGATTCTGGCCGGGAAAGCCGCCAACCGCAAAGGCATTCCGGTGGTGCTTGATCCGGTGGGGTCAGGGGCCACGAAATTCCGGACGGATACAGTCAAACGGATCCTGGAAGAAATTCAAATTTCCGTTCTCCGGGGCAATGCCTCGGAGATCTTTTCCCTGGCATCATCGGATATCCGGACCCGGGGTGTTGATTCCTCCCTGACCGTAACGCCAGAATTGCTGAGTGACGCCAATGAGCTTGCTTTAAAATTGCGCTGCATTCTCGCCATCTCCGGCCCGGAAGACATTGTCACCGACGGCCAGCAACTGTTCCGGATCGCCAACGGCCACCCCCTGATGACCAAAGTCACCGGCCTCGGGTGCGGCCTCTCCGCCGTTACTGCCGCTTTTTGCGCCAGGGCGGGCGGGGGCGACCTTGTTTCCGCAACTGCCGCAGCATTGGGCTATTACGGACTTTGCGGTGAGGTGGCTTTCCGGATCAGCAACCAGCCCGGCGGATTTTTCGTGGCGTTTGTTGACGCGCTTTATACCCTTTCTTCCGAGGAGATTAATAACTCACTGAAAGTTTATCCAGCCTGACCTTTCGATAACGCCTCTGAAAAACAAAGGTTTTCAGAGGCTGAGAATCAGTTTCTCCTCAGCCATCTCCGAACATTTTGAACATATCCCTAAAAAAAATTTGACATTCCCCAGTTGAACCATTACTTTGCTCTTGCTGTTGAGCATATACCCATAAATTAAAGCCGGCGCTAATGATGCGGCAAGATCCAGGCACAACAATTATCCGTTAAAAAATTAACAACACCATTTAGTAACAAGGAGAACACAGTGAACACCTTAATTGCCATCCCCTCTTCCGCCCCCGGCGGACTTGAAGCCCCTGTGGGCGAACATTTCGGCCATTGCGAAATGTATACCATGGTTACCGTTCAGGACAAGACCATCCAGTCTGTTACCGTCATTCCGAATATACCCCACGAACAAGGGGGCTGTCTGGCACCGGTTCAGTATCTGGCTGAAAAAGGCGCCCAAAAACTGATTGCCGGCGGCATGGGATTCCGCCCCCTCATGGGCTTCAATCAAGCCGGCATTGAAGTGTATTTCGGAGGGAATTGCCTGACGGTGGGAGATGCGGTCAACGCGTTGCTGAACGGCCAGCTTCCCCAGTTTTCGCAGGAACAGACCTGCGGCGGCAGCGGCGGATGCCAGCATTAAGCACTGTATTCAGTATTCAGGAGTCAGAATAGTCCGCACATTCACGTTTTGTGAATCCTCCAGCAATGGATACGGCTGACCGGAGGGATCAGGAAGACAGGCCGTAGGTTTCGGAACGTGGAAAGGCTTGCGTCAACCGATATACAGCGAGCACGAAGTTGGGTTTTCTAACATACTATCAGGCCCTTCAAGCCGACTTTCCGGTTCCCTCATTCTGCCTCCTGTCTTCTGAATTCTGTCTTCTGAACTCTTGAGCAATCAAAAATCCGTTTTAACCCCTCGGGATTCCCGGCGTCACCGGCTCCCCGCCCTTCTGCAAATCCGGATGGTCCCTTTCGATAAACCGCCGTACGCCTTCGGCAATCTCCGGCGTATGAACCAACCGGTTGAAACATTCCGCCTCAATGCGCAATCCTTCGGCTATCGGGAGCCCAAACCCTCGAACAGCAGCTTCTTTGTCGGTATGGATCGCCGACTGGGGCAATTGACAAATAAACCCCGCCAGTTCAATGGCCCGCGCCAGCGACTTCCCCTTGGGGACCACTTCATTTACCAGACCGATGCGCTCAGCTTCCCCGGCATCAATGACGCGACCGGTAATAATCAGTTCCATGGCCCGCCCCATGCCGATAATCCTTGGCAGCCGCTGGGTGCCGCCGTCCGCCAGCCCGATATTCCAGCGGCGGCAGGTGACGCCGAAGGTCGCGTGTTCCTCGGCAATCCGGATATCTGCAAAGCAGGCCCATTCCAGCCCCCCGGCATAGGCCGCCCCGTTCACCGCTGCAATGATCGGCTTGTAAATATCCGTCCAGCGGGTGGGGCCGAGAATTCCCGGACGCTCCCCGCGGTTATGGGCCGCAATTTCACCCGGGGTTGTGGGAACCAGCCGGTCGCCGGACTTAATGTCCCCTCCGGCGCAAAAAGCTTTATCGCCTGCCCCCGTAATAATAGCGACTTTGGCGGTGTCGTCCTCACGAAAAACCGTCCACGCCTGAAGCAGTTCCAGATGGGTCTGCGGTCCGACACAATTGCGCACTTCCGGCCGGTTAAATGTGATGATTGCGATTTCTCCCCGGCGTTCATAATTGATTTCCTTAAACTCCATGACTCTCTCCTTGTTTGTATTTTTTAAAGGATACCGTAAAAAAATGAGCCTTTTTTGAAAAATAATTTTATGTATAACCTACCGTATGCGCTTATTAAACGTAAAGTTTCTTTATAAAAGTACCATATCATGATACGCAAATGGTCAACATTTCAGGAGGGAATCATGAATCAGACATTGGAAATGCTGGAAGCGCTTAAAAAATACCTCAAGGCCAAAGGGATGACGTACCGCCAGCTGGCCGCTGAACTGGGGCTCAGCGAGACCAGCGTCAAGCGCATGTTTTCACAGCAGGCCGTCACATTGAATCGCCTGGAGGAGGTCTGCAAAATTCTGGATCTGGAACTGTATGATCTGGCCCTGATGGCCCGGCAGCAAAGCCGCAATACGGCCAATGTGCTGAGCCTTGACCAGGAAAAGGCACTGGCGGATGATCCGAAACTCATGGCAATGTTCTATTTTCTCATCAACGGCTGGTCCGTGGAGCACATCGTTTCGGAGTACACGATTACGGAAGAGGAAAGCACGCGCATGCTGGTCTGGCTCGACCGGCTGGGGCTGATTGAGCTGCATCCGAGCAACCGGGTGCGCCTGCTGGTCACCAAAAATATTTTCTGGCGAAAAAACGGCCCGCTATGGACCCTGTATTTCAAGAACATACTGGACGATTTCATGAA
The DNA here is from genome assembly GCA_003599885.1 of Desulfobacteraceae bacterium. Lineage (GTDB taxonomy): Bacteria > Desulfobacterota > Desulfobacteria > Desulfobacterales > Desulfosalsimonadaceae > SURF-3. The sequence continues at coordinate 25,864 of QZKW01000020.1, forward strand.
CCATTCCTTTGAGCTGCCCAACGATCGCCTGCTCTTCAGTCCGGGGGTGCTTTCCGAAGCGTCTTTAAAAACCATTCTGAAAAAAATCGACCGCCTGTTCCGACAGTTTAACGACCTGGCCGAGATGGATGCGGCCCTGCCCCTGAAAGGACGTTACAGCGCCGGATTATTCATTGAGTTCCGGCCGTGGGTGTTTTCCATGCTTGCGGATTTGAGAAAGCAGAAACCGTGAGCCGGTTGCCGACCGCAAAAGAATGATCTGGTTCATTGGTTATTTTTATGCCGATTGCCGATTTCAATATCCTCCGGGCAAAAGAGATGTTAAAGTGCCAAATTGAGACCACCGACAATCAGATTGACCAGCTCGTCTATCAATTATACGGCCCACCAAGGAGGAGATTCGGATCATCGAATCCGAGGTCCGGTACTTTTAGCCCCCCCGTCTTCCTTACTTTTCTTAAAAGAAAAATAACAAAAAACCAGCCGCTGTGATGTGTATTCCCTGCCCATGGTTACTTTTCGGTTTAACCTTACCCCAGCTTTTCCTTGAGCAACTGATTCACCACCCCCGGATTGGCCTTGCCCTTGGTCTCTTTCATCACTTGCCCCACGAAAAACCCCATGAGTTTGATGTTGCCAGCCTTGAATTTTTCCACTTCATTGGGGCTGGCGGCAATCACCCGGTCCACCACCGCCGAAATTTCGCTTGAATCCGTAACCTGAACCAGCCCCTTTTCCGCCACAATGACCTTGGGCGCTTTGCCGGAAGCCACCATCTCGTCAAACACGGTTTTGGCGATTTTACCGCTGATCACACTGGTTTCCATGAGGGTCAGGAGCTCCGCCAACTGCGCGGCGGACACCGGAGACGCTTCGATGGTTTTTCCGTTGCTGTTTAAAAGACCCAGCAGGGAGCCCATGACCCAGTTGCTTACCAGCTTGGGATTGTTGACAAGGCGGACACATTCCTCAAAATAATCCGCCAGTTCCCTTGCTGAAGTCAGCACCCCGGCATCATAGGGCGGCAAGGCGTATTCGTTGATAAACCGCTCTTTCCTGGCATCCGGAAGCTCGGGCAGGCTCTGGCGGATGGTTTCAATCCAAGAACCGTCAATGATCAGTGGCGTCAAATCCGGGTCCGGAAAATACCGGTAATCATGGGCCTCTTCTTTTCCCCGCATGGAAAAAGACCGGTTCTGGGCGCTGTCCCACAGCCGGGTTTCCTGAATCACGGTTCCGCCATCGATCAGCACGCTCTCCTGCCGCCGGATTTCATAGGCCAGGGCGCTTTCCACATATTTAAAGGAGTTTAAATTTTTCAGTTCCGCCCGGGTGCCGAGGGTTTCCGTGCCGATGGGCCGGAGGGAGACATTGGCGTCGCACCGGAAACTGCCTTCCTCCATGTTGCCGTCGCTGATGCCAAGATACCGCAGGATGGAACGGATCTGCCGCAGATAGGCCCCGGCTTCTTCCGGGGAGCGCATATCCGGTTCGGACACGATTTCAATGAGCGGCGTGCCGGTGCGGTTGTAGTCCACCCGGCTGACCGGCCGGCCCGCATCGTGAATCAGTTTGCCTGCGTCTTCTTCCATGTGAATGCGGGTGATGCCGATGCGTTTCGCGGTACCGTCGTCTAAAGTGATGGTCACCTGGCCATGTTCGGCAATGGGCAGTTCATACTGGGATATTTGGTAATTTTTGGGCAGATCCGGATAAAAATAATTTTTCCGGGCAAACCGGCTTTCTCGGGTGATGGTGCAGTCCGTGGCAAGGGCCATGCGCATGGCATACTCCACCACGGTTTTGTTGAGCACCGGCAGCACCCCCGGCATGCCCAGACAGACCGGACACACATGAGTATTCGGCTCTCCGCCGAATGCATTGGCGCAACTGCAGAAAATTTTGGTGCGGGTGTTGAGCTGGGCGTGGACCTCAAGGCCGATGACCGGTTCGTATTGCATCAATTTATCCTTCCATACCTTATTATATAGAACATTCTTTTAAGCGGTTGAGTTGTCTTGTTCTCTTTACTTTTCTTTGGCGGTCAATTAAAGAGTCTTTTTTCACCGCAAAAGAGCGCAGAGAAAACATAGAAAAAGCTTTAGCTTGAATAAGTTATCTTTCGCGATCTTTGCGTTCTCTGTGGTGAATTTCTCTTTTTATGAGTTCATCAAAAAAAAGAAACCCGACCTTTCAAGCAGTCCGGCTGCAAGCCTTTTTTATGAATGAATTCACTTTACATCGTCAACTATTATTTGGATTTTATTTTGACAATACAAACCGCCCAAAGATATAGTGTCGTGTTTTCAAACAGGCTCTTATAATTGCTTGGAGATTAAAATGTAATGAAATTTTTCCTCTGCGTCATCGGCATGGTGATGATCATTGAAGGGATTCCCTATTTCGGGTTTCCGGAAAACATGAAACAAATGATGCAAAAAATTCTGACCCTTCCGGATGATGTGCTGCGAAAATTCGGGCTGGCGCTTATGATTGCCGGGCTGGTTCTCGTTTATATCGGAAAAATGCAATAAAATCAAAGAATCATATGTTTTCATTAACCGATTATGATTATGACCTGCCGGAAAAACTGATTGCCCAGATCCCTTCAAACCGGCGCGACCATTCCCGCCTCCTGCATTTAAACCGGACTTCCGGGGAATTGGCCCATCGCCGGTTTTCGGAGCTTCCGGATTTGCTTAAATCCGGGGACGTGCTGGTGGTCAACGACACGGCGGTGATCCCGGCCCGGATGTTCGGGGTCAAGGAAACCGGCGGCAGGGTTGAGATTCTCATCGTCAACTATGCTTCGGCAGCCCGGCCCCCTCAAACCGGAAATACAGTTGAATATGAATGTCTGATAAAAGCTTCGAAAGCTCCCCGCCCCGGCACACGGATCGATTTCGGGCCGGAGCTTAAGGGCCAGGTGGCTGCGGTTCATGAACGGACCAGCACCATCCGGTTTACCGGCCAAAAACCGTTTGACGAAATCCTTGACCAGATCGGCGTCATGCCCTTACCGCCCTATATCAAACGGGACCACAATGCCGCAGACATGGGGCAGCGGGACCGGACCGCCTATCAGACGGTATACGCAACCCACAAGGGTGCGGTGGCGGCGCCCACCGCCGGACTTCATTTTTCAAAAGAGGTTCTCGAACAACTCAAAAACAAGGGCGTGTCTGTTGCAACAATTACCCTTCATGTGGGGTACGGGACCTTCATGCCGATCCGGAGCGAGGATATCCGGGAGCACCGGATGCATACAGAACAATTTATCATTTCAAAAGCGAGCGCCAATACGGTCAACCGGGCCAAAGCCGAAGGCCGGCGGGTAGTGGCCGTGGGCACCACATCGGTGCGGACCCTGGAGTATGCGACAGACAGCACCGGCTGTCTTCGTCCCGGCCCCGGCAGCTGCGATTTGTTCATTTATCCAGGCTTTGATTTTAAATGCGTGGATGCCGTGATCACCAATTTTCATCTGCCCCAGTCGACCCTGATCATGCTGGTTTCCGCCTTTGCCGGGCGGGAGACGGTTCTGAACGCATACCGCTGCGCAGTGGCGGAAAAGTACCGGTTCTTCAGCTACGGGGATGCGATGTTTATTGAATAAGGAAAGTAACAATGATCAACTTTGAAATACACAAAACATCCAGCCAATGCCGGGCAAGAGCAGGCACGCTGACCACCCCCCGCGGCGACATCGAAACCCCCATCTTCATGCCCGTGGGTACCGCCGGAACGGTCAAGGGCGTCACTCCCGAAAATCTCAAAGATTGCGGCGCGCAAATAATTCTGGGCAATACCTATCATTTATATCTTCGACCCGGAATGGACGTGATCAATCGGTTTTCCGGCCTTCACGGGTTCATGAACTGGGACCGACCCATCCTCACCGACAGCGGCGGATTCCAGATTTTCTCCCTTGCCAAAATTTCCAAAACCACGGAAAAGGGGTTTGATTTCCAGTCCCATATCGACGGGACCAGGCACGTCATCACCCCGGAAGACGCGGTGGACATCCAGACCACGCTGGACGCGGACATCATCATGTGCCTGGACAGTTGCATCCCTTATCCGGCGGATGAGGAAACCGCCCGAAAAGCTCTAGAACTGACCACTCGATGGGCCGTCCGGTGCCGTGACCAATGGGTCCGGGCAACAGACAAGAAAAACGCCCTGTTCGGCATTGTCCAGGGCGGCATGTTTCCGCATCTTCGGCGGCAATCAGCTGAGGAACTCATGGCCCTCGATTTTCCCGGCTACGCGCTGGGCGGCCTGAGTGTGGGCGAACCCAAGAACCTGATGATGGAAATCGCGGACACTTCCCTGCCCCTGCTGCCGGAAGAAAAGCCCAAATACATTATGGGTGTGGGCACTCCCGAAGATCTGGTGGAACTGGTTTCCCTGGGCGCGGACATGTTCGACTGCGTCATGCCCACCCGAAACGCCCGAAACGGCCAGTTGTTCACATCCAGAGGCAAAATCAATATCAGCAACGCCGCCTTCAAACAAGATACCCGTCCCGCAGACCCGGAATGCGGCTGCTATACCTGCCGCCATTACTCCGGCGCCTACCTGCATCACCTCTACCGCTCCCGGGAACTTCTTTCTTATCAGCTCAACACCATCCACAACCTGCATTATTACCTACACCTGATGCGGACCATGCGGACGGCCATAATCGAAGATACCTTTTCAGACTTTAAGGCCCAATTTTATCGGAAAAATAATTCGAATGGTTCCGGAGGATGATTTTAAATTCGCTAAAAAACAATGGCTTTTTGATATAAAAATGCTATAAATCAAATTTAATAAATGCTTTACGCAAATAGTTTAACATCGGACAGTGGTTGAACAGAGAACGATTTCCCACCAAATGATTAAGGTCTCAGATTTGTTATGATCGGCAAACCAAAATTTCTGGATCAGATCCAAGACGCCTTGCGTTCCCGTCATTACATTCGCCGGACGGAGCAGACATACTGCTACAGAAAACAAATTGAAAAACCAAAACACGGGGGAAAAGAGTCATCATCATAATGAGAGTTAAACTACAGATACAGGAGGGAAAAAATGGGCGTTTTGGGGAAATTGTTGTTCTGGTCATTTTTTGCATGGTTTATTTACAGCGTTATACAAGGCATTGTTTATGCAAGAAAAAATCAAGGGGTTATCTTTATTGATTTCACCGATGCGGCATTTAGTCTTGGAGTTTTTATTGCTCCCTTTACAATTGGGTTTATTCTAAATAATATTTTCCAGCCAGACCCATCAGGAGTTGGACAATATATTATTAAACTAATTGTATTAACTATATTTCTGGTTGTGGGATTTTATGTTGTAATGAATACTTATTATAGTAATAATGAAGATATTTTTAAAACTGCATTAATAAGTACAGCGAAAATTGGTTTATCGCTTTTATTAATATTCTTGGTCTTTTCGGGAGGGTCATCAAGTTCAAGGCGGGAAGACGAATCTTTATATCGTTATGAACGAAGAAAAGAAGAAAATCATGCCTTTCATTTAATTTTAATAGCATCAATAGGAAGTTTAATTGGCTATTTAATAAATGAATACCGATTTTCAACTGTTTCTCTTTATTTAAATTTTAAAGACAGAGTTATTATTCCAGAAGGAGAAATAAAATCAGAATAAATAATATGGCAAATTTCGGCAGATTGAAGTGGAAGGAAAGAATTATTGGGAGTTGGTGCAGGGGAGTAGAACAAAGCTCATCGATATGTTCAGTGAGTTTTTGCCCAACCCGCGAGACCTGATACCTGTGCTGGATGCCATCACCCAAAGTCATGGATGAATCAGAAGCACAGACCGGGCGGTTGAAATTATTTTGGAGCATTTAAAAACCCCAGGATTCCGGGCCTCCCAGATACTGTTATGCAATAAACATAAAAATATGGACATTAAATTACACAACGGCAAACGCCTCTTCTATGGTGTTGGTACCTATGCCGGAGAATATCCAAAAGCATTGACTTGATCATGGGAATTTTTGGAGAAGCCTGTATTCAGAAGACCGTCAAAAATTCACTATTGTCCTTGAGCAAGCTGAATGTTTAGGTAAAGTTCTGATTCGTAGAAAAGATGGACGTACATTTGCTTTTGTCCCTGAAAAAACAGTCTCATCTATATTAGATGTCCCGTCAATCGAGGTGGTGGCTAAAACGAAGGAACTTGTTGATATCATTTGTAAAATCAGATAAAGATAGAATTATCCTGATTTTATCTTTCATTATAATTTATTTTTTAATTTCAATTAATTACACTTCATAGGAGACAACATGAAAGAACGCGTACAGAAAGTGATTGATAAAATCAGACCGTCGTTGCAGGCGGACGGCGGCGACGTGGAATTGATCGACGTGGTGGACGGGGTTGTCACAGTCAAACTGCAGGGCGCCTGCGCCGGCTGCCCCATGTCCCAGATGACGCTGAAAAACGGCATCGAGCGCCTGGTAAAACAGGAAATTCCTGAAATCAAATCGGTTGAAAAAGTTTGATCAGACACAACTCCGGAGACGATTATGTCCATTGCAAAACAAATTGAAGGATACATGTCCAGCGCTTCATGGATTCGAAAAATGTTTGAAGAAGGGGCCAAACTGAAAGCCATCCACGGCCCTGAAAATGTGTTTGATTTCAGTCTCGGCAATCCCAACGTGCCGCCGCCCGAGGGCTTCCACCAAAAACTCGCGGAAATTGTCGCAGCCGATGAATCCGGTTCCCATGCCTATATGCCCAATACCGGCTATCCCTTTGTGCGTCAGGCGATTGCCGCATATTTGACCAGAGAACATGACACGGATATATCAGAAAACGATATCCTGATGACCTGCGGGGCAGCCGGCGGATTGAACGTTGCGCTGAAAACCCTGCTGGATCCGGGTGATGAAGTCCTGACCCCGGCCCCATTTTTTGTGGAATACAAATTTTACGCGGAAAACCACGGGGGGAAATTGATCCCCGTGAAAACACGGCCGGATTTCACCCTGGATATCAAGGCCATTGAAAGCGCCATCAACAAAAACACCAAAGCCGTCATCATCAATTCACCCAACAATCCCACCGGTCAAATCTATTCCGAGGGCAGTCTGAACCAGTTGGGATCATTGCTCCTTGACAAAAGCCAGGAATACGGCCGGACCATTTACCTCATCGCTGACGAACCCTACCGGAAAATCGTATATGACGGCTATGTGGTGCCGAGTGTCTTCGCCTGCTACCCGGAAACCATTATCATTACGTCCTATTCCAAAGACCTTTCTATTCCCGGAGAGCGCATCGGCTACATCGCGGTGAATCCCTATGCCAGCTATCGTTCAGACCTGATCAGCGGCATGAGTCTTGCCAACCGCATTCTGGGATTTGTGAACGCCCCGGCCCTGATGCAGCGGGTGGTGGGGGCGATTCAGGGTGTGGGCGTGGACATCACTCCTTATGCCCGGAACCGGGAACTCCTGTGCAACGGACTCTCAGCCAGCGGATATGAATTTGTGAAACCGCCGGGCGCATTTTATTTGTTTGCCCGGTCGCCGGTGAGCGATGATGTTGAATTTGTCCGCGCCCTTCAGGAAGAGCTGATTTTAACCGTACCCGGCAGCGGCTTCGGCGGCCCCGGTCATTTCCGGATCGCCTATTGCGTATCTCAACAAACCATCGAAGGGGCACTGCCGGGCTTTGAACGAACGATCAAAAAGTTCCGGTAGAAAACCGGCAGGAGGTTGCCATGAATGTTCGCAAACCGTCGTTTGCCGGGTCCTGGTATCCGGCCAGGGCTTCCGAATGCGAGGCGGAAATCCGGCGGTTTTTAAGTGACCCCTATACTGAAATCCGGACAGAAGACCTGCCAAAAGCCAACCACCTGGGCGGCATCGTTCCCCATGCAGGGTGGTATTTTTCCGGCTCCCTGGCCTGCCGGGTCATTGCCGCCCTGCGGGGGCCGGAACAGGAACACCAGCCGGACATTGTTGTTATCTTCGGCATGCACCTGCATCCCCATTCAACACCCTGCATCATGACGGACGGCGCATGGGAAACCCCGTTCGGCGATATAGAGATTGAAACACAGGTTTCCCGAATCCTTGCGCAGCAGTTTTCCTTTAAAATTGAAGCCGCAGACCGCTTCACGCCGGACAACACCATTGAGCTTCAGCTCCCGTTCGTCAAATATTTTTTTGGCGCCTCCCGCCTGATCCCCATCGGCGCACCGCCCAGTTCAAAAACCCTTGAAATTGCGAATTCCCTTGTTGATATCGCACAAGAGGCCGGTAAAACGCTTAAAATTATCGGGTCCACTGATCTGACCCATTACGGCGACAGTTACGGATTTTCCCCCGCAGGCAGGGGGGAACGGGCCGCCATCTGGGCCAGAAACCACAGCGACAAGAAAATCATTGAACTGATGCTGGCCATGAATCCCGAAGGCGTGATTGCAGAGGGACTTCAACACCAGAACGCATGCTGCTCAGGCGCAGCAGCCGCAGCCATTGTGGCGGCCAGAAAACTCGGCGCAACAACCGCCCACTATATCGGATACAGTTCCAGCCATGACAAACATCCGGGGGATTCGTTCGTGGGCTATGCCGGCATGACCTTCTCC
>QZKW01000017.1 GCA_003599885.1 Desulfobacteraceae bacterium
GGTACTGCATGGGTAGCTGTGTGGGAGAGTAGGACGCCGCCGAAAAAATCTCCATAAAAAAGCCCCTGGCTCCGTATTAACGGACCAGGGGCTTTTTTTTATCGCAGGTTATAAACGAAACGCGACATTCAGGAAGGTTTTTAAATGCCTGTTTGAAAATTCGGGGTCAGTTCGGGAAGCAAGAAGGTGGAAGCGTGGAATCGAAGTTTTTTTCAGTTTAAAGCTATCAGACGCGATTAATCATCGAAGCCATGTACCCGGCGCCAAAGCCATTGTCGATGTTGACCACCGCAATGTTTGAACTGCAACTGTTCAACATGGAAAACAGCGCGGTCAGGCCGCCGAAACTGCTGCCATAGCCGACGCTGGTCGGTACGGCAATCACCGGACGATCCACCAATCCCGCCACAACACTAGGCAATGCGCCTTCCATTCCGGCAGCCACAATGAGAACAGAAGCGGATTCGATCTTTTCTTTATGCATAAACAATCGGTGGATTCCTGCCACACCGACATCAAAAACAGTTTCAACAGCATTCCCCATGGCTTTAGCGGTTAAAAATGCTTCTTGCGCCACCGGGATATCGGAAGTTCCGGCTGATATGATAAGAATGGTTCCCTTTCCAATAACTGGTAGGGCTTCCTTTGCGAAATATATCATTCGGGCGTCCTCGTGGTATTCCGCCCCTTTAAATTGAGAGATGATCACTGCTGCTTTATCCGGTTCGATACGGGTGACCAGAATGATTTTTTCCCATTGGCTCATCCGTTCCATGATTCCGATAATCTGGTCAACGCTTTTATTCTGACCGAAAATCACTTCCGGGAACCCCTTGCGCAGAGAACGGTGATGGTCGATATGGGCATAGCCGATATCTTCCACAGACATATGCTTTAATGTGTGAAGTGCGTCATCAATTGATGTTTCACCTTTGGCGACAGAATCGAGAATGGATTTTAATGTGTTTGCATTCATTTGGTCCGGGCTCTGGTCGTCTATTTGAGGTCTTGTTCGATAATTTCCCCAGGCTTCGGTCGGTTGATGCTTTCATAGGGTTTTTGCGTTGTTGGCGATATCGTTCTATCGGGTATGGACGATTTTTTAGACAATTGGCTCTCCATCGTCACCAGTCTTTGTTTCATATTGGCTATTTTTGTTTCAAGGGAAGCAATTTCTTTAAGCAATGATTCAGAGGAAAGTGTCAGTTTTTGCTGATTAAATTCTCTTTCTTTTTTGATTTGCTGATCAACATACGTCTTGTCAAGGCGATTCTCATTAAACTTGCTGATTTCCGCCTTATTGTTTTTAACACTATTTTCGATTTGTTTCAGATTGGCCGCAACACTTTCAGTTTTTTGGTTGATCGTGTTAAGTTGCTTCTCCAGTTGCGTCAGTGATCCCTGAATCGGAGTGATGGTTTTTTTTATCCCGTTGACAGCGGTATCCATCTCTTTTTTGTCAGATTTATTGGATTGCAAGGATGAAACCGCTGATTTTAATTTGGCGACCTTATTTTCAACGTCTGTCAGCAGTGCTTGAGTGGCGTTTTTTTGATCCAGCAGTTCTTGCGACATTTCAGACATTTTATTCGTAAATTCACTGGAAAGGCTGGCGATTCCGGAAGACCCTTCCATGTTGACGGATTCCATTTGTGTGCTGAAATGATAATACATCCACACCAGAGTTATCCCAAGCACCATAAATGCAAGCAAAACCGACAGTGATGGAGTATAACGAACAGATTGTTTATCAGATTTTTTCACAGGCCGGGTGACATTAAAATCATCTTCAATGTCAGCCGCCTCTAAATTGATTTTAAATTCTCTTTTGTCAGTCATGATCTTATAACGTTTATTCCCATTCTATGGTGCTTGGTGGTTTGGAGCTGATGTCGTAGGCCACGCGGTTGACGCCATTGACTTCGTTGATGATCCGGTTGGAAATTTTAGCAAGCAGCTCATGAGGTAATCTGGCCCAGTCCGCTGTCATGGCATCTTTGCTGGTGACAGCCCTGATAGCGATGATGTTTTCATAAGTGCGTTTGTCTCCCATGACACCGACGCTTTTAATGGGAAGAAGCACGGCAAAAGACTGCCATACTTTTTTATAATACCCGGCGGCTTTTATTTCTTCAATCAGAATGTCGTCAACCTTTCTTAACACAGATAAACGTTTTCTGGTTATTTCGCCAATAATACGAATCCCAAGACCGGGCCCTGGAAAGGGTTGGCGCCATATCAGCTCTTCCGGCATTCCCAATGTTTTACCCAATTCCCGGACTTCATCTTTAAAAAGGTATTTTAATGGTTCAATCAGCTTTAATTTCATTTTTTTTGGCAACCCGCCGACATTATGATGGGATTTAATGACAGATGTGGGGCCGCCAAAAGCGGATTGAGATTCTATGATGTCCGGGTACAGCGTGCCCTGGGCCAGATAATCAGCGCCCTGGATTTTTTTGGCTTCGGCATCGAAAACATCCATAAAGATTTTGCCGATAATTTTTCTCTTTTTTTCCGGGTCAACGACGCCGGAAAGGGCTTCCAAGAACAAGCCGGAGGCATTCACAAATCGAATATTGATGTTTAAATGCTGTTTTAAAACGATTTTAAGTTTTGCCGCTTCATTCAGTCTCAACAAGCCGTTATCCACAAAAATGCAAGTCAACTGTTTACCGATGGCTTTGTGGATCAGCATTGCCGTGACAGAAGAATCCACCCCACCGCTTAAACCGAGAATGACTTTTTTATCGTCAACCTTATCCCGGATTTGCTCGATAGACTCTTTGGCGAAAGTTTTCATGGTCCAGTTGGGTTCGCACCCGCATACAGAAAACAGAAAATTACGCAGCATCTGCTTGCCTTTTGGCGTGTGTTCAACTTCCGGATGAAATTGAAGCCCGTAAAATTGTTTTTTCCGGTTTTCTATGGCTGCAATTTCCGTGTTGTCAGTGGAAGCGGTGATCGTAAATTCTTTTGGAAGTTTGCTGATGGAATCACCGTGGCTCATCCAGCAGGTTGCCGATTTGTCAATGGTATCGAACAGGTTTTCAGGCTTATGGATGGTGAGTTCTGCAAATCCGTATTCGCGTTTGATGGATTTTTTAACTGAACCCCCAAGGGCGTCAACCATGAACTGCATGCCATAACAGATGCCCAGGATGGGGATGCCCAAATCAAAGATAGCGGGATCCGTTTTCGGGCTGTTTTTTTCATAAATGCTGGAAGGACCGCCGGAAAGGATAATGCCATCAGGATTCAGGGCTTTGATGGCTTCGATGTCAACATCAGGCGGTTCAATCTGACAGTATACCCGGCACTCTCTGACCCTGCGAGCGATGAGCTGATTGTACTGGGAGCCAAAATCAATAACGACAATCATATGCGTCCTCTGTCTGCGATGAATTGATTTGTTAACTATATTAGATGATTGGAATAAAATAAACCGTTTGATTAAATAAAATGAATATGTTAATGCAAGCCGCAAAGTCAACTCAATTTTAAAAACAGCGAATCGTTTAGCAAAATAAATGAAAAAAATTATTACGCAGATATATGAGATACAGACGCCGGCAGAAGCGGCGGCCGTGATTGCTGCCGGGGTGGATCATGTCGGAAGCGTTGTTGTTTCACCTGAAAACTGGAAAGTCCCGTCTATCCGTGAAACAATACGCGAGGTGGCTAAAACAGCTGCCAAAAGCAGTTTGATCCTTTTATATAACCAGCCGGATATCGTGTGGGCTTCACTAACCTATTATCAGCCGGATATTGTGCATTTCTGTGAAAACCTGGTGGATGGGTGCAGCCGCGAGACTCAGACATCTATTGAAGCCAGATGCCGACCACTGGTTTGCCTTCAACAACGCATTCGGGCGGATTTTCCGGAAGTAAAAATCATGCGAACGATTCCCATTCCGGATTCCCATGCATCTGCCGACTTTCCGTTTCTGGAACTGGCGAAAATCTTTGAGCCGGTCAGCGATTATTTTTTGACGGATACGCTGATTAAAGGTACATCGGGAAGTAACGACCAGCCGGTTGAAGGGTTTATCGGTATTACCGGCAAAACCTGTGACTGGATAGCGGCGAGAAGACTGGTGGAATCGAGCCGGATTCCTGTTGTTCTGGCGGGGGGGCTGTCACCGGAAAATGTGTATGAAGGGATTTTGGCCACTCGACCTGCCGGCGTGGACAGTTGTACATTGACCAATGCAAGAGATGAAAATGGCAGGCCCGTTCGTTTTAAAAAGGATATGGAAAAAGTTGCGCAATTTGTGGCAGAGGCAAGCCGCGCATAGGTTGTTTTTATTGCAATGATCTTTTATTATTTGATTTTAAAGGTTTTTTGACTATATTTACCCAGCGTCTAACAACAAGATAAGATTAACCGAAAGTATAACGGCAGGAGACTAAACTGATGTATGAAAGTGGCGATCTCAAGAAAGGGCTTAAGATAGAAATTGACGGCGACCCCTATGTAATAGTCGGCTTTGAGTTTGTGAAGCCGGGAAAAGGTCAGGCTCTATATAAATGCAAACTTAAAAACATGATTTCCGGCAGTCAGTTCGACCGAACTTATCGATCAGGTGAAAAATTCACACCGGCCAATCTTGAAGAGCAGGAGATGGAGTATCTTTATTCAGACGGGGAGCAATATTGCTTTATGAATTCTTCCTCTTATGAACAGGAATTTTTAACAAAAGAGCAAATCGGTGACGATATTAAATATCTAAAAGAAAACACCAAATGCAACGTCCTTTTATTTAACGGCAGGCCTATCGCTGTGTCCTTGCCCAATTTTATGGAATTGAAAATTGTCAAATCCGATCCATGGGCAAAAGGCGATACCGCCGCAGGAAGTTCCAAGCCCGCGACACTGGAAACCGGATATGAGGTTCAGGTTCCACCCTTTGTTGAAGAAGGGGAAATGATTCGCATTGACACAAGGACGGGAGCATATGTGGAACGGGTAAAAAAGTAACGAGTACCCGCTTTAAAAAAATGTTTGATCTGGGATTTTTTGCTTGACAGAAAAATAAGGGATTTGATAATGAATGAATCTTCATTCAGTGAATGAGGATTCATTCATTTTTTTTACACACGACAGCGAGGTGTGTCATCAAAGATCAGGCAAAGCCCAGCAGATCAAATAATGACAAGTACCATCAGATCCTTAATGCCGCTATCAAGGTATTTGCGGAACAGGGATACCATAAAGCGACGATCTCTCAGGTTGCCAAGGCCGCCGGTGTGGCGGATGGCACTATCTATATTTATTTCAAAAACAAAGCCGATATCCTTTTTAATTTTTTCAGTTATAAAACCCGCCGGGTGTTTGATCGTTTCAAGGAAGAAGTGGAAACAGCAGAACATGCTGAAGACAAACTCAGAAACCTGATTCGTCGACATTTAGGGGAGTTTCAGCGGGATCCGAATATGGCCGTCGTTTTTCAGCGGGAAGCGTTGCAGGCCCGATATATCGATGAAGCCTATATTAAGGATATCACTAAAATGTATCTTGATATTATTGAAGATATTCTCGTTCAGGGCCAGAAGGAAGGCAGTATCCGGAAAGATTTTCAGCCGGGTCTGGTCAAACGGTTTATTCTCGGCGCAGTCAATGAAGTCATCAACACATGGGTGGTGACCGGGATTAAATACGATCTGGTCGCTATGGCGGACCCGCTGGTAGACTTGTATTTTAAAGGGATTGGCATCAAACCGGTTCAAGTTCGGTAATTGTTTTCATATTATTCAATTATTCAAAAATAAAAACACGCAAAGGAGTAAATGAAATTATGGCACAGCAAATTTCAGATCGTCGGGATATTGATTTTGTTCTTCATGAGCAGTTGGATGTGGATCAATTCAGCAAGAGTGAACAATACGCTGAATTTAACAAAAAAACAGTGGACCTGATTGTTTCGGAAGCCCGGAATCTTGCGGTTAAAGAGATTCTTCCCACACGCAAAGAAGGCGATGAACTGGGATGTAAGTTTGAAAACGGCAAGGTAACCGTTCCTGAACTTTTCAGAAAACCCTTTGAATTATTGCGTGAAGGTGAATGGACGGCAATGCCCGAAACCCCGGAATATGGCGGACAGGGTATGCCGAGAAGCGTTTCCATGGCTGCTGCGGAATATTTCAACGGCGCCAACTATGCATTCATGATGTATTCCGGGTTGACCCACGGTGCAGGTAAACTGGTCGAAGCTTTCGGCACGGATGAACAACGAAGAATTTATCTGAAAAATATGTTCACCTGCAAATGGGGCGGAACCATGCTGTTGACCGAACCCAATGCCGGTTCCGATGTCGGCGCGTTGGAAACCAAAGCCGTTCCCAATGGCGACGGTACCTATTCCATCACCGGGCAGAAAATATTCATCTCCAGCGGCGACAATGATCTGGTGGAAAACATCATTCATCCGGTATTGGCCCGCATCGAAGGCGCACCGGCGGGTACAAAGGGTATTTCCCTGTTCCTGGTCCCCAAATATCGCGTCAATGCAGACGGCAGCCTCGGCGAATTCAATGATATCAATTGTGTGGGTATTGAAGAAAAAATGGGCATCCATGGCAACGCCACCTGCACCATGTCCATGGGCGAAAAAGGCCAATGCATCGGAACCTTGCTCGGCGAGGAAAACAAAGGCATGCGCGCCATGTTCCTGATGATGAATGAAGCCCGCCTGCTGGTGGGGATGCAGGGTTTCTCCTGCGCCACCGCTTCATACATGAACGCGGTAAATTACGCCAAGGAAAGAATCCAGGGACGGCATCTGCTCAAAATGTTTGAAAACGATGCACCGGGTGTGGCCATTATCAATCATCCGGATGTCCGCCGGATGCTGTTGAGCATGAAAGCCTATGTCGAGGGTATGAGAAGCCTTCTGTATTATGTGGCATGGTGTGAAGACAAGGCCAATACAACAGACAACGAAAAAGAAAAAGAAAAGTATCATGATCTGGTGGAGCTGCTGATTCCCATCGCCAAAGGGTATGTCACTGACCGTGCATTTGATGTTTGCAACGGTGGTATGCAGGTATACGGCGGATATGGATATATCAAGGAATATCCTCAGGAACAGCTGATGAGGGACTGCCGGATCACCATGATCTATGAAGGCACCAACGGCATTCAGTCCATGGACCTTCTCGGCAGAAAACTGGGTATGAAAAAAGGCAAGCTGGTCATGGATCTCATGGGTGAAATCATGGCCATCACCGGCGCTGCAAAACAGATTGACAGCATAAAAGGATTTGCAGTCAAAGTGGAGGAAGCTCTTAATAAACTGGGTGAAGTGGCCATGCACATGGGGAAAACCGCCATGTCTGAAAAAGTTCTGACCGCTTTTTCTTTCTCCTATCCGTTCATGGAAGTCACTGGTGATGTGGTCATGGCGTGGATGCTGCTTTGGAGAGCCAAAATTGCAGCCGAAAAACTGGAAACCGCCAAGAAAAAGGATGTGCCGTTCTACGATGGTCAGCTCAAGAGCGCACAATATTTCTGCAACACGGTTCTTCCGACAACTTTGGGAAAAATGAATGCCATCCTGGCGACAGACAGTGCTGCAATCGATATTGATGACGCCTCTTTTATCGGTTAGTTATTGCTGGTGTTTATGAGTATATGTTCAGGGGGCCCTGCTTCAGCCCCCTGAACTATTTTTAGCATGGCTTTAATATTCTTCACTTTTCTTTCAGTGAAAGAGAACAATTTTTTCTTGACTGAATTTTTTTTTTCAATTACGAATGAACGTTCATTCATAGCTATTCCGCTCACCAGAAGATGTGTCCCGATGAAGGGCATCGAATTAATATGTAAATATCAGTTATTAATAAAGGTATTATAAATAAGGAGAAAGGGAGTAAGCATGGAACCTGTATTGATTTCTCCGGCGTCGTTTAAGCTTTTCGGTTTTATACCAACGGTATTATTTTCAGTGCTGATACCGATTGTTGGCGTGGGTCTGTTTACTTATATCATGGCCAAACGCATAGCACCGCTGGTAAAAGCCAATCCGGATTTTCGGTTTGATCGACCCAAAGAAAGAGTACTTAATGTTTTAAAGATCTGGCTAGCTCAGTATCGTCATCCGCGGTATATGATGGCGGGTGTACTGCATATTATCATTTTCTTCGGTTTTTTGATCCTCTCTGTTCGCTCTTCGGAGCTAGTCATCAAGGGGATCAGTGCCGATTTTATCATGCCGGGACTGGGCGGCACACTCGGTGATATTTATTACTTTTTCAAGGATTATGCCGCAACCGCAGTTTTTTTTGCCGTTATTATCGCCGCTATCCGTCGGGGAATTTTCCGTCCGGACAGATATATTTACCCGAAATCATATGGCCATGACCATACCAATGAGGCTGTGTTTGTTTGCCTGGTTATTGCCACTTTGATGGTTTCGGAAAGCCTTTTTGAAGCATGCCTGGTTGCGGCCGAAGTTCAGAAAGGCCTTCATGCAACATTTCTGGCGCCAGGAACCTTGGCCTGGCTTTTCAAAAATATCCTTTTAGACGCCACACCGGAAAAGCTCCAAAGCCTTCATATCCTTTCTTATTATGTTCATGATTTGACCTTTTTCTTTTTCCTGTGCTTTTTGCCCATGGGAAAACATTTTCATGTTATTACATCATTGTTTAATGTTTTCTTTATGCGTCTTGACCGTGGGAATGTCCGGCCGGTCAGATATGGTGTCTCTGATGAAGAACTGGATAACCTTGAATCCTTTGGTGTTAAGAAGTTTTCCGATTTTACATGGAAAGATGTTCTTGATTTTTATACCTGCGCCGACTGCGGCCGATGCTCGGATCAGTGCCCGGCAAACAGGGTGAAACGACCTCTCTCGCCGAGATTTATATCCATCAAAGGAAGAGATTATGCTTTTTCGCATTTCCCGTTAATGGGGGAATTTGTCGCTCAGGAACCGCTGATCGGGGAAGGGGGCATTTATTCCGAGGATGAAATCTGGTCCTGCACCACCTGCGGCGCATGTGAACAGGAATGCCCCATCGGGATTGAATACATCAACAAGATTGTGGATTTGAGACGGGGGATGGTGGATTCCGGCAATGTGCCCCAGAGCCTTCAGAAGCCCCTGTCTTCTCTGGAGAAACGCGGCAATCCCTATGGTAAAATGGAGAAAAAGCGTTCGGAATGGACCAAGGGCCTTGAGGACTGCGAAGTCAAGCTTTTTGAAAATGGCGATACTGCCGATACCCTTTATTTTGTGGATTCCGTGACTTCCTTTGATGAGCGGATGCAGAACGTTGCCAGGGCCACCGCAAAGATTATGTGCGCGGCGGGTATTGATTTCGGAATCTTAGGCAAAGATGAAAAAGACAGTGGCAATGAAGTGAAACGCTTTGGCGAGGAAATGCTGTTTCAGAATCTGAAGAGAGAAAATTCGGAGGCCATTCTGGAATCCGGGGTAAAAAATATCGTGACCGCAGATCCCCACGCATACAATGCTCTTAAAAATGAATATACGGGAATGCCACCGGTAAATCACATCAGCCAGATTATCACCAAAAGCGTGAGTGAAGGCAGACTGAAGCTCAAGCCAGTCAATGAAGAGGACGGGAAGATTTACACCTATCATGATCCCTGCTATCTTGGCCGTCATAACGGGATATATGAAGAACCCAGGGCTGCCATTGACGCGATTCCCGGAATCCGGCGGGTGGAAATGATGAAAAGCCGTGACCGGTCATTCTGCTGCAGCGGCGGCGGGCTCATGCTGTTTTATGAACCGGAAGAAGAAGAAAGAATGGGCGCTCTGAGGGTAAAAATGGCCCAGAAGGCGGGTGCCAACGTGATTGTCACCGCTTGTCCGTTCTGTCTGGTGAATATGGAAGACGCCATCAAGGTGGCCGGTATGGAAGGAAAAATGGAAGCCATTGATCTGGGCGAGCTGGTCGCTGCCCATATTGATAACTAAACCATTACATCGAAAGCATGTAGATTTCAGGCATTATTAATTGGGCGGATAAACGTCTGTAAATTTTATAATAACAGATAGAGTTGGAGGGCGATATGGAGATTTTGGTATGTGTGAAGCGTGTGCCAGATACGTCGGAAAACGAGATCGTAATCAACAGCGGTGGCAATGACATCGAAAGAGACGATCTGGTTTACTCAGTCAATGAATGGGACAACTATGCCGTGGAAGAAGCGATCCAGATTGTTGACAAAGTCGGCGGGTCTGTGACGGTGGTGACTGTCGGTGATGATGAATCGGAAGAAGTTTTGCGGCGGGAAATGGCTATGGGCGCGAATAATGGCATCCTGCTGACCGACGATGCGTTTGAAGGATCGGATGGGAAGGGTATTGCGACCATTTTAAAAGGCGCTGTGGAGAAAGGTAACTATGACCTGATTCTGACCGGCGCTCAGGCTGATGCAGGCGCGGCCCAGGTGGGCGGCATGCTGGCCGCCATGCTGGATTACCCCTATGCGTCATTGGTTAATTTGATTGAAGCCGGCGATGGAAAGTTAATGATCGGTCGTGAAATTGAAGGCGGCAATCAGGAAATGAATGAAATTGAACTTCCCTGTGTGCTGTCAATCCAGACCGGTATCAATGAACCCCGATATGTCGGCATTCGCGGTATCCGCAAGGTCGCTTCAGTTGAAATCCCCGAACTGGGCGCAGCCGATATCGGCGTGGACGCGTCAGCCGTCGGCGAAGCAGCCGCAAAAGTCAAACGGGTGGATTACTTTGTGCCCGACACCGGCGAAGGCGCTGAGATGCTGACAGGCAGCACTGAGGAAATCATTGATAAACTCATTGAATACTTAAAAGCCAAGGGAGGGTTAAAATAATGGGCGAAGTTTTTGCATATATCAAACATGCTCAAGGTGTTGCCGATGATTCTGCTTTGGAACTGATCGTTGCGGCCAAGAAAATTGCGCCGGGCGCTCCTGTAACGGCTGTTGTCACCGGCACTGGCGCTGACCTGGATAAGGTTTGCACCGCAATGGCAGCCGTCTATAACGCGGTATGGAAAATTGATAACGCGGCGCTGGCTTATCCGAACGCCGAAGTCGTCCGCAAGGCATTGGTGAACGTTGTGCCTGCCGGCAGCATTGTCCTGCTGCCCCACGATACCTTCGGGATGGATCTGGGCCCTGGCTTGTCGATTAAAATGAACGTTCCGTTTGTCGCTGATATCGTTGGCGTTGACGGTGTTGACGGCGGTACGTTGAAAGCCGTTCGGCAGGAATTTTCCGGCCAGGTCAGCACCCATGTGAGCTGCGATATTTCGGGTGGTGCGGTTATGAATATCCGTGGCGGGGTTTTCCAGGCCGATGGCAGTGCCGCAGGCGGCGCTGTGGTTGATAAGTCCGGAGAAGCCGGTGATCTGAGCGCGAAACGTAAGTTCATCGAAGTGGTCGCTGCTGAAGCCGGTGATGTGGACATCACCAAGTCTGAAGTCCTTGTGTCTGTGGGCCGTGGGATTGAGGACCAGGAAAATCTGGAAATTGTTTTTGAACTGGCTAAAGCCATGGGCGCTGATGTTTCCTGCTCACGGCCAATTGTCGATGCCAAGTGGCTGGAAAAATCCCGCCAGGTGGGGACGTCTGGCCAGACCGTGAAACCCAAAGTCTATATGGCCATGGGGATCAGCGGATCATTCCAGCATATGGGCGGACTCAAAGGCAATCCCTTTATCGTTGCGGTCAATAAAAACACCAAGGCCCCTATTTTTCAGGTGGCGGACGTGGGTATTGAAGCCAACATTCTGGAATTTATCCCCGAACTTACGGAAAAAATCCAGGAACTGTAATATCCGATCAAGCATAGAAAACATCGAAAAGATAACCCCCGGATGGGATCCCATCCGGGGGTTTTTACTTAAGCCCCATTCTCCCGCAAGAAGACGAAGTTTCCGTTCCCGCTTTATCAAATCAAAAATAATGGGTAAAAAATGATCTTGTTTTTTTCGGCGAATGCATTACTTTTCGCATGAAGCGGCAATTGCGCTTCTTTGTATTAATATTATTTTTGATTTTTATGTTTGGAGATAAATGGAAGCACCCCGTCGTGTTTTGTTTGAAAAACCGGATCTGTCAGAGTTAACCGCCAATTACACGGTGGTTGATATGCATTTCCATTCCCGCTACTCCGATGGCTTGAACCGTGTCAGCAGTATTGCAAAGCGTGCCAGAAAGCTTGGGATCGGAATTGCCATTACGGATCATAATGCCATTGACGGCGCCATTCGTTTGGATACCTATTCGGATATTCTGACTATCCCAGGAATAGAGCTGACTTCACGGGAAGGCGCTCATCTTCTTGTGTATTTCTATAATATTGATACCCTCATCCAGTTTTATGAATCGGATGTGCGTCCGTTCATGGGAAAAGGGGTGATGGCCTCCCTGTCTCTGGATATGCATGGGATCATTCGGCGGGCACGGCAATATAACAGCCTGATTTTGTTTCCCCATCCTCATTGCGCCATTTATACCGGCATTTGTAATCCGATGATTGCCATGGAGCACCAGGAAAAACTTCTCAACATGGTGGACGGAGTGGAAGTGATTAATGCCGGAAATCTGAAAAAATGGAATCTGCAATGCGCGGTGCTGGGTTTTAACTTAGGCAAATGCATGACCGGCGGCAGCGATGGGCACAATCTGTTTCAGATGGGTAAGGCAGTGACTTATGCGGATTGCCCGCCGAACCGCAAGGCTTTTCTGGATTCTGTAAAAAACCATAGAAATCAGGTTATCGGCAGGGAAACAGCCTTTTTGCAGAAAGTCACCAGCAATGGTTTCAAGATTAAAAGCAGCATCACAAATTCTCCCCATGTCATGGGAAAGAATATGCGGTTCAGTTATTCGATTCTCAACTCCAGATCCAAGCAGGTCCGGGACACATTACAGCGAAAAATCAAGATATTCCGGCGCGTCGGCTGATCGATATTCTCCCCTTCTCCAGTCTACAAATACGGCGAAAACAGCCAGATCAGCGCATCGCGAACCTTGATAATCAGGGGCCTACTTTCTATGGCCGCCAGGGTGATTTTTGTTGATTTGCTGATGGTGTCTTCTACGTGGATGGAAAGGGTTTTTGTCACTTCCCTGTCATATAACTCAACATTAAATTCAAAGTTCAGGCGCAGGCTTCTGGGGTCGAGGTTGGCGGAGCCGATCTGGGCATAGTGGTCATCAAGCAGGAACAGTTTGGAATGCACAAACGGCGGCGGCTGATAATAAATTTTAACTCCCCAGTATATCAATTCAGAGAGGGTGTTGTTTGACGCCCATTGCACAAACAGCAGGTTGTTTTTGAGCGGCAGCACAACCCGGACATCAATTCCCCTGAGCGCGGCTGTTTTCAGTGCGGAAATCATTTCAGCAGAGGGAAGAAAATACGGGGTCATGATCAGTATGCGTTCGCGGGCTGAGGAAATGGCGCCGATCAGGATGGTGGAGAGTTTGTTGATATCTTCATTGGGTCCGTCCGTAATCGCCCGGCACAGCACATCGCCGCTTTGCACCGGAAGGGAAGGGGTCGGCTCAGTCTGCTCGCCGGTGCAAAACCGCCAGTCCTCTATGAAAGTCTGTTCCAGTTGCATCACAATCGGGCCGGTCAGACGGAAATGGATATCCACAATCCGGGATTTTTTATTGGTTGCGGCCAGATGCCTGTCCCCGATATTCATCCCCCCCGTATATCCGGTATGGCCGTCAACAATCAATATTTTCCGGTGGTTGCGAAGATTGATATGCACGGAAGGCGGAATCAGCTTCGGCGGCAGAAACCGGGCCACTCTCACCCCCGCTTTTTTGAGTTTTGTGCCGGCCCGAGTCATGGAATAGAGCTCGCCGATGCCGTCAATGACCACCCGCACATCCACACCGCGTTGAACGGCTGCGGCCAGGGCTTTAATAAAGCGTTTTCCTGTGGGAGTCGTGTCAAAAATATATGTGGTCAGATAAATCGTTTTTTGGGCGGAGCCTATGGCGTTGATCATGTCCGGATAGGCGGCTTCGCCATTGTGAAGAATTTTTACCCGGTTTCCTGCGAGCAGGGGAAAGCCCGTAACCTTGTCCGAGATTTTCGCGATTTCAGAAAAACGTACGGGGAATCTGAGGGCTGAAGGCGTGACGGAAACGATATTGGCGGCTTTTTCATAGTCTTGAAGGTCGATCAGAGATGCCGGTCTCAGGTCTTCGAGCTTTTTGGCTCGGGTTTCAACCCGGTTAATCCCGAACAGAAAGTACAGGCAGGGACCCATAAATGGAAAAACCAGGCAGACCGCCACCCAGCCCAGGGCCGACGATGGGGTGCGCTGATGAAGAAGGGCGTGTCCGGCCGTGGTAATGGAGAGCAGGATGCTAAAGGATATGGAAGCCCAATTTAGAATGTACATGTCTTTATCATATTATAACTCGAAAGTGGGTATGACCGGGTCTCTCAGAATCATATCAATGGCCCGGCCGGATGTCAGGGCTGCGTCCGGAAAAACACGGCCGATATTTTTGATGTGCCGGAGATTGTCCGCAGTCCGCAGTATCAGCATGGCCAGATTGCCTTCCGCCATTTTGGAGATTTCCAGAACCTCTTCCCACGGCATCCCCCTTGCCCACAGATACAATGTCACGGCAGGCAGAAAAAAAAGATCGGGCGCTTCAAATCCGCTGTTCTGCATTTCTTCGGCAAATGGTTTCAGGCCTTTGTCGATTTTTTTAAAAATCTGAAACAGGGATTTGGGCACCAGTGAACTATCAATGGTCTCATCATCCGTCACCCGTTCATTGACGAAAGCGGCCATAACCGCTGCCAGCATGGCCGGGTTTGTTTTCGGAAACAGATTTTTCCGGAATCCTTCGGCAACCATCAGGGGATGATCAATCCGGAGCTGGGATGCCCACTCCCCATCGACCGAAAGTTTGTCGTCGATCGTAACATACTCTTTTTCTTTTAAAAAATCAAGGTGGTCGATGAAACTTTGCCAGAGATGGCGGGCATTGGCGCCGATAAACTGGCCGTCAATTTTTTTTCTGCCTTTCGTGGTCATCAGATAAGCGGCAAAGGATTTATCCAGGAGATTTTTGACCTGTTCCGGAGAGTGGGACAACAACAGGTTCAGCACCATGGAAAAATTGATTTTGATCTGGCTGAAAACATCGGATGGCGGGTCGTTAAACAATTGTTCCACCAGCCGGATATCCATGAATTTTCCGGGGATTACCACGGCAAAACCGATGTTGTCCATTCCCCGGCGCCCGGCGCGCCCGGTCATTTGATGAAATTCCGTGGATGTCAGGGACAGAAAGTCCCGGCCGTTAAACCGGTCGGAATTCAGCATCAGGATGGTCCGGGCCGGAAAGTTCACACCCGCCGCTACGGTTGAGGTGGCGAACACGGCATCTAAAAGTCCTTCGGTCATCAGGGTTTCGATAAGGAGTTTCCATGCCGGCAACTGTCCGCTGTGATGGGCGCCCACAGCGAAGTTTTTCAGGGGGTTCATTTGTTTATGCCCGGCCACATGAGGGCATCCAGCGGTCAATGCTTCAATCCGCTCAAGCCGCATTTCTCTGCGATGGGTGCCTTCTTCATGGGGATGGAGGGAGCAGAGAAGAAGGGCGTTATCACAATCAGCCCTGGATTTCAGGAAAAAAATAGCCGGCAGCAGCCGGTATTTGCTCAGTATGCTTAAAATTTCGCCCATGGGCGGCAGTTGGCGGGAGTGCGCCATGCGCGGGGAATGCCGAACCGCGATAAAGTTTGCGACTTTTTTGTAAAGTTTCCGCTTGTGTTCGTGGGCTTCCTTCTCCCTCAACAAAGGGAAAAGCGTGCCGGACGGGTGGAGAAACAGCGGAAACAGGGGGACGGGCCGGGCCTGTTCCTCGATGATGATGCAGGAGTTTTTCCGGATGGATTCCAGCCAGCCTTTGATCTGATGGGCGTTGCCGATGGTGGCCGACAGTAGCAGCAATGGAATTCGGACCGGAAGATAGATCATGATCTCTTCCCAAACCACTCCCCGCTCTTCATCGCCCAGGAAATGCGCTTCATCCAGTATGACAAAATCCGTATTCAGGTCTTCGCCCCGGTGCATGGCGTCATAAAGCTGATTGCGTAAAATTTCAGTGGTGCCGATGATGATGGGGGCGTCCATGTTTTCTTTGCGGTCACCGGTCAGAATGCCGACATTTTCCGGCCCGAAAATTTCTGAAAATTCCGCAAATTTTGAATTGGTCAGAGCCTTTAGGGGAGACGCATACCAGGCTTTGCCTTTATTGCTGAATATCCGGGCAATGGCCTGTTCCGCGATCCATGTTTTTCCGGCGCCGGTGGGCACTGTCACCAGACAGTCCCCTTTTGAAATGGCGCTCAACGCTTCAAGCTGGAAAGGGTCCGGGATGAACGGTTTTTTTTCAGGAATGCCGATAGTGGCAAAGACCCGTTTCAATTTTGCGTCCGAGCCGGGCTGCAATTTTTTTAAAGGCGGTTTTTTCTTGTGCGTGCCGGGCCCCCGGCGGTGGTTTTTCTTATACTCTGTCATTAGATTTTGGCGATCATCTCCTTGATTAATGTTTTGGCCAGGGAGGGGACATCATAGGGGGAGACACCATTCAAATCCGCTTCAATCAGCGCATCATCATAGGGCAGAAAGCCTAGAAAGGAAAAGCCCGGCAGATGATCTTTTAAAAATTCCTCGTCCTTTTTATTCCGGATTTTATTGCCTACCAGCCAGATGGATGTCAGTCCGATTTCAGCGGCCAGTTGATTAATGTGCCGCGCCGTTTCAATACTCCGGCTGCCGGGTTCCACAACCACCAGCAGTTTGTCAACCGCCTGGGCCGTGCCTCTGCCCAGATGTTCAATGCCGGCTTCCATATCCATAACCACCACCTCGTCTCTGGCCAGAACAATATGCGTGACCAGGGCTTTCAGGAGCGTACTTTCGGGGCAGATGCAGCCGGCCCCGCCTTTTTTAATGCCGCCCAACCGCATGAGTTTGATGTTTTCAAATTTGGCCGATAATGAATCCGGCAAATCGTCGACTTTCGGGTTGAGTTTGAAAAAACCGCCGATGGTGCCGGGCCGCGCTTCGGTCCGCTCATAGGCCAGGTCTTTCATTTCAGAAATCGGAATGATATTTTCCGCACCCGGAATGCCGACGGCCGCTGCCAGATTGGCATCCGGGTCTGCATCAATGGCCAGTACGTGTTTATTGTTTTCGTTAAATGCACGGATTAAAAAAGCGGAAAAGGTCGTTTTTCCGACGCCTCCTTTGCCGCTGACTGCAATTTTCATGATTATGTCCTTATTATTTACTTGTTCATGCTAATGGCTCTTTGAATTTAGACTGTATATTAATCATCACTGATGGTAAAGTAAACACTTCATCATGAATCAAATCCTTAATCGCAATGGGTTTTACTATGGGATATCTATTGATATGAATGACGGCAATCATTTACAAACCGCCAAGACGCCGCCTGACCGGCCTGAAATCCTGGCCCCGGCAGGCGGTAAAAAGGCGTTTCTGGCGGCCCTGGCGGCTGGCGCGGATGCGGTCTACTGCGGTTTGAAAAATTTTTCAGCCCGCATGGCTGCGGAAAATTTCTCGATTGACGAACTGGCGCGGCTGACCCGCCTGGCCCACGATCGCGGCGTCAAAGTGTATGTGCCCCTGAATACGCTTGTTAAATCCGATGAACTGCTTCAGGCCGGGCGGCTGATGGATCAGCTCAATCGCTGGGTCAAGCCGGATGCCTTGATTGTCCAGGATTTGGCGCTGTTGTCTCTGGCCGGACAGACTGGTTTTTCCGGTGAAATTCATCTGTCGACCCTTGCCAATGTAACATTTCCGGATGCGTTGAAGCTGGTTGCCGGGTTCCCGCAAATCAGGCGGGTGGTTTTGCCCCGCGAACTGAATATCGATGAGATCAAGACCCTGTCGGAAAACTGTCCGCCCGGTCTGTCGCTGGAAGTCTTTGTTCACGGTGCCTTGTGCTATGCCGTATCGGGCCGGTGCTACTGGAGCAGTTACATGGGTGGGAAAAGCGGTCTGCGGGGCCGGTGCGTCCAGCCCTGTCGCCGGATATATGAACAGGCAGGCCAAAAAAACCGGTATTTTTCCTGTCAGGATCTGTGGATTGATGTGCTGACCAAAATTGTTGCGCAGGTGCCGAATATTGCTTCGTTAAAAATCGAAGGCCGGAAAAAAGGGCCTCATTATGTGTACTATAGCGTGTCCGCCTATCGGTTGCTGCGGGACCATTCGGATGACCCCAAAGCCAAAAAAACCGCCCTCGGTTTTCTGGATTACGCATTGGGCCGGAAAGGTACCCATTATAATTTTTTGCCCCAGCGGCCCCAGAACCCCATAGACACGACCTTGCAGACCGGGTCGGGACTTCTGGTCGGCAGCGTGAAGGGGGACCGGAAAGCCCCTTTTCTCATCCCCCAGGAGGCGCTTCACGCCAATGACATGCTGAGAATCGGGTATGAAGACGATGCCTGGCATTCCACCTTCCGGGTGACGAAATATGTACCCAAACGCGGCCGGCTGGTCCTCAAGCTGGCTGGGCAGCGCAAACCGCAAAACAATGTACCGGTTTTTCTGGTGGACCGCCGGGAGAGCGGGCTCGAAAATGAGTTGGGTGAATTTGAAAAACAGCTTGAAATGATTACCCATTCGACCTCCGGGGAATCGGCGTTTAAGGTCAGGCTTCCTGCAAACGCCAAGAGAAAACCTTTTTTTCAGGAAATGACGGTGACGCGGGGAGATCAGGGATCGCAACATCCGGCGCATTCCAAAAAAGAAGAACAGGTGGGTGTGTGGCTTTCGCCGGACACCCCAAAAATGGCTGTTCCGGATCTCGGACGTTTCTGGTGCTGGCTGCCGCCGGTGGTCTGGCCTGTGGATCAGGATTCCCTGAAATCCCTGGTCAAAAAAATGGCAGACAAGGGGTGTGTTAATTTTGTGTTAAATTCCCCCTGGCAGCGGGCTTTTTTCCCCCAGGATAAGCGCTTAAATCTTTGGGCCGGTCCGTTCTGCAACATTGCCAATGAACTGGCGATTGCCCGATTGGCGGAGTTGCACTTTAAGGGCGTGATCGTCAGCCCGGAGCTGGGACGGCAGGATTATGCCGGACTGCCTGCCCGGAGCCCCCTGCCGCTCGGAATAATCGTGTCCGGCAGTTTTCCTTTGTGCGTTTCCCGCATTCTTTCGAAGGAATTAAAGCCTGCCATGCCTTTTAGCAGTCCCCGGGGGGAGCAGGCTTTCGCCCGGCAGTATGGTTCGGATTTCTGGGTGTTTCCCAACTGGCAGGTGGACCTGACCCAGAAGCGGGATGCTTTAAAAAAAGCCGGGTATCAGTTGTTTGTGCAATTGGTTGAGCCGTTGCCGAAAAACGTGCAGATGAAGGATCGGCCGGGGGCGTGGAACTGGGATGTGGGGCTGCAATAAGAAAACAAGGAGTGCCGGATGCCGATATCCGATCCCATTTTAATATTTACCATACTGATTTCGGTGATACTGATCGCGCCGCTTTTGGCCGAGCGGCTGCGGGTGCCGGATCTGGTATTACTGCTTCTGGCGGGCTTAGTGCTGGGGCCGCACGGGGCAGGGTTGCTTGCGCGGGGATCTGCAATATCCCTTTTCGGGGCAGTCGGTCTTCTGTATATTATGTTTATTGCAGGGCTGGAAATCGACCTGCATCGTTTTACGCTCACCTGGAAGCGAAGCCTTTCTTTCGGTCTGATGACGTTCGCTATTCCCCAGGGGCTGGGAATATTGATCGGATATTATGTGCTGAACATCAGCGGACCGGCGTCGGTTCTGCTGGGCAGCATGTTCGCCTCCCATACGCTTTTGCCTTATCCCATTGCCAGCCGTCTGGGGATTGCCCGCAACGAGGCGGTAACCGTGACGGTAAGCGCGACCATAATTGCCGACACGTTGGCCCTTCTCGTGCTGGCGGTGATTGCTGATTCGGCGAAGGGCGCCGATATCGACCTTTGGTTCTGGCTGGGCATTATCCTTGGAATTGTGATGCTTTTCTCACTGGTATGGTGGGGCATCCCGTGGGTGAGCCGGTGGTTTTTCAACAAAGTACCGGAAAAAAGCGGTGCACAGTTTTTGTTTGTTCTTGCGACAGTCTGTTGTTGCGCCTATCTGTCCCATTTTGCCAAAATGGAGCCCATTATCGGTGCGTTTCTGGCCGGAGCGGCCTTTAATCGTCTTATTCCTGAACAATCCGCTTTGATGAACCGTGTTCAGTTTGTCGGCAATACCCTTTTTATTCCTTTTTTTCTGATTTCCGTGGGAATGCTGGTCAACCTTCGCGCACTGTCCGGGAATCCCCGCAGCTGGTTTGTTCTGCTGACAATGGTGGTGGCTGCCATCGTTACCAAATGGCTGGCGGCGTGGCTGGCGGCGTGGCTTTTTGGCTATCGCGCGGAAGAACGCAATGTCATGTTCGGGCTCAGTGTGGTGAAGGCGGCGGCCACGCTGGCAGTGGTTCTGGTCGGTTATCATTTGAAGATTTTTGATGAAACGGTCCTGAACGGAACCATCGTGATGATTATTGTCACATGTTCGTTGGGGGCCGTGGTGGTGGAACGTTACGGCAGACGCCTGGCGGCCCTGGCAAGCGGGCGTGTCGTCCGTCCCAGCACTGAACAGCGGCTTGTGGTTCCGGTGGCCAACCCGGCGTCCGCGACACGGTTGCTGGATTTTTCGTTTCTTTTGCGTAATCCCGGACTTCCGGGTGCCATCCACGCCGTCACCATCGTACGGGACGAACAGAAAACCGCCAGCGCGGTGGCGCAGGGTGAAAAACTTCTGGCACATTGTCTGACGCATGCGGCGTCTGCAGACACGCCGCTTCTTCCCGGTGTTCGCGTCGGAATCAACGTGAGCGACGGAATTATCCATATGGCCAAGGAGGTGCGCGCCGAATCCGTGCTGATCGGCTGGAGCGACCAGTGGACGGCGGCAGGCCGTCTTTTTGGAACCGTGCGGGAAAATCTGCTGGACGAATGCCCGGCAAGGATTCTTCTCTGCCGTCTGGAACGTCCGCTCAACACAACCCGCCGGTTGCTGCTGGCGTTGCCTCCGTTATCCGAGCAACGCAGTGATATCCTGTCTCTTCTTCGCGATGCAAAATGGCTGGCCAAGCAGACCGGTTCTGAAATGCGCGTTTACATGAGCAATCCTTCCTCCGAACAGCGCTTGCAGGCCATGATTGAGGCAGCAGGTTCTTCCGTGCCGGTCCGGTTTCTGGGGCATGTGGACTGGAGCGAGGCACGTCTGCGCCTGTTCAACAGTATTCGCGCTGATGATATGGTGATTCTTCCAGTGGAGCGCCGCCAGAGTCCCCTCTGGTCGCCCAGCCTGGAGCGTCTGCCGGAAATCGCGATCTCCCGTTTTCCGGATATCAACATTCTGTCTGTTTATCCGGCATTGCATGGTGCGGATGGTCAGTCAGCTTCTTCTCAGGACACATCATCCGGCGCTGCTGTGGCCATTTTTCCATCAGGGGATCTGAGGGGGGAGGCAAACGTCGAGGACGTGCTCAGGCATATGACCGGCGGTGTAAGTGACTGGACCCGCGATCAGCAGGACGCAGCCCGCTCTCTTCTGCTGGATTCAGCCCGGACCTTCCCTGTGGAAATACAGCCCGGAACGGTCCTCCTTCATGCCCACAGCGAGATAGTGACTGTCCCGACAATTCTTATCGGAACCGGTGACTGGAAATGGTCCATGCCGGGAATCGATTCCCCGCCGCGGATCATACTGGGCCTGATTAGTCCCAGGGATAAGGGACCGGAAATCCATCTTAAAATGCTGTCGACGCTGGCCCGGTGTCTTCGCAACCACCCGGTTCTTAAGAAGCCATACAGTGTCTGGATATCGAGTGAAATCGCGGCTGTTTTGAGGGAGTGTTTTGGGGGGGAGGGTGGATGAGTAGAATTGACGAACAGAAGTTTAAACTCAACATCAAATGGCATTTGCCGTCCAATATATTTAAAATGTGCCATAACCGTTTTAGAAATTGTGAAAAATCCCATAAACATCAACAATTAAAAGAACTCTGTGAAGGATTATGTGTGGCTACTGCTATGAAATGATCTACCTGAATGAACTCGATGACCATAAAAACGGAGAAGACTTTGATACCGGAGCATTATTGCTTCCTTTGATGCTCCAGGAATTCCAGGATATTTCCCCGATAATCCGGCGTTTTAAAATGGAATCAGATTTTGATGGCTTTTATGATATAATCCATTGCAGGAATATTTCTTATCGAATTTTTCCCGAATTGCCAAACCGCATTCAAGATAAATCAACCGGGATTGTTCGTCTGAAAGCCTTGAAGGGGATAGACTCCATCAGACCCGACTTCAAAAAGGTTTTAGAAAATCTTCAAATATTCAAAGAGACAGGCTGGACAAATCTTTATAAACCTGAAACTGCTCTCAATAAAAATCTTTGGAAAAAATTCATCAGCAATAAAGATCTGGTTCCTGCATCCACAGAAGCCCTTGAGTATTACATCCATTGGTGGTTGGAAGGAATTGATAAAAAGAGGATTGATCCCAATGAAAGTATGAAAGAAACTGGAGTCAGAGGCTCTTTAGACGATGTATGCGCTGATGAATGGGAAAAATTTTATGATTTATTTCCGGTATTTTATTTTTCTCTTACCTATATAGCTTCCCTTGGAATCAGGGATGATTTAATTGAAAGAGTTGCGATAAAGCTGCCTGATGGCGTTCCATATTATGAGGGATATGACTTATGGCTTCAAAGGACAGCGTTGCATCTAATGGTCAAAAAGAATGGGCTTCATTTTCTTAATAAATTTTGGTCTATGATCCGTTTTGAGGCGATTTATAACGAGTTGTTTAAATGCTGTCAAATAGAGAAAAATGGAGTTGAACTTATTAATATTATAGAAAATTATTATTCATTTTTATCCGATAAGGATAAAGTGCTTGTTGACGAAGAAAATGAAGAAAGTCCGGGACAAATGTTATTAAGGCTTAAAGCTCAGATCGTTAATCCTTAGATACAGCGCATTTCGGATCCATAGGGATTATTTCGGTTAAGTCTATGGTTTTTTATCTAACTCCAATGCCCGTATAGGCAGGACGAAGGATGAAAATGGACATATTCTATCAGTTTATCGGACCTCATCCTGCTACTGATAAAATGACTGTTGAAACGCCCTTTAAAAAAGCATAATACTTTGTTGTGCCGTTTTTGGCTGTCCATAGGGATGTGATTTTTCAAAAGCCTATTTGCACTGCTCTTGCTGCCACTTTCTCGTCAAGCCTTACACTTTCATTCCCATCAATTTCAACAAGAAACCAACCATTTTTTTTCTTTTTGGGAGCAAACTCTCTAAAATCTGGTTCTGTAAGAGCGTTGCGAATAACACAGACTCTATAATTATCTTTATTTTGTTGCAGCTGTGTATATTCATTCGGCGTTAATTCAAATTGAACTACATTTCCTTTATGCCCTTTAACTTCTATTAAAAGGGTTTGGTCGCAGTTACTCGCTTCCAAGTCCCATCCAACATTATCTGCTTCGACCGATGAAATATCATAGCCTTTTTTTTCATAGAAAGTCCAAGCTTCTTTAATTGCAGCACTTTCAATAGCAAGTATTTCTTTTTTATTTGGTTTCTTGCCGCGACTTCCTACCTTTTTTCCCCTTTTTCGGGTACTGTCTACGTTGTTTATATAATTTCGTAACTGTTTTTTGAATTGTGCAACATCTGAAGTTTCTTCATCTCCGTACCAGACATTTGACTGACCTGGAAACCCTTTACCCCGCGGTATTTGGAATGTTCTATCAGTCTCTTGCAATAATATGACATTTTTATAATAAATTTCAGATAGATATTCTATTTTATCCCAGTCTCCTTGTTTTTTGATTCCTCTACGTTTCCTGTATTCTTTATGGAAAACGATCGCATTTTTATACCAACCAATAACCACCTGTCCCATACTTTTTTCTGGGCTTTTAGAAATAAAAACGATATCAACATCAGTCAATTCAGATCCTTTATTCCATTCTTGATCAGGTAAGATTCTTGACAGATCAATACCTGCGAAATTCGTCGTCATTACGTAGCCATAACATTTCCCGCCTTCGTCGCGAAAGTTCCACATTTCACCACCTTCACCATGTTCAGCCACATGTGACCCCCCACCATGTATTTCGTCAATACCCTGATAGGTATCCATCCATCCAATTCTAAAAATGAGTAGAGGCTTTGGCATATGATTTCTTCCTGACCTTTAACCAATATAGTTTTATCCGTATATCGACAATAAGCCGAGTTGATTTGCTGCTAAGATGGTTTTGATGTTCAAAGTTCATCAGTGGAATGATGAATAAAACGAGCTTGAAAAAAACTGACAGTTTGTATTTGGGATAATTGGAAAAAACTGATTAAACTATATCTGCTTTGTAGATTGTTGGCAAGCTTTAAAAGGACTGTTTTATAAGCAGTCAGAATATTAATGAAAATAATCGGCAATTTTCTGCTATTTCTACTTTTCTTTGGCGGGCAAAGCAAAGTAGCAAAAGAAACCCGCCCGTGCGCTGCGGAAAACCCCCTGACCCTTCCGGTTTCCGTGGCGTGGGCAAAAACTCGCTGCTATTTTTGAATGCCGGGCTTGGTTGTGTCGATACAGTTTATCGCAACGGGCAGATTTTTTGGCATTTTCCCGCTCAAACAGTTTGCCCCCGTTTTCCACGGAACCCGGCGGATCAGGGCCGCATCGCAATGGGCAGCCCCTTCGACGGACGGGCCGTATACATGGCGTCTGAAAAAAGAAGTTCTTCCTATTTCTCCAGCGCCGGGTAGTCGGTATAGCCCTTGGGGCCCGGGGTATAGAACGTCGCCATATCCGGTGCGTTTTCCGGTGCGCCGGTTTGCCATCGGGCCACCAGGTCGGGATTGGCGAGGAACGGCCGTCCCACGGCGATGAGATCGCATTTGCCTGCGGCCAGGTCGCTTTCGGCGCGTTTGGCATCGTAACCGCCGGAGAGGATCAATGTGCGTTTAAAAAGCTTGCGGAATGTCGCCTTGATGGTGTCCGGCACCGGCGGCGCGCCCATGGGTGAATGGTCCACGAGGTGGACATAAACCAGTTCCAGGGCGTTGAGCTGCTCTGCCAGAAAGGTATAATCCGATTCCATTGCATCGTAAATCGGCATGTCGTTGAACACGCCATAGGGTGAGAGCCGGATGCCGACTTTGTCCTTGCCGATGGCATCAATTGATGCCTGGGCCACTTCCAGCACAAACCGCGCGCGGTTAGCGATTGTGCCGCCATACGCATCGGTACGCTGATTTGTGTTCGGGCGGATAAACTGTTCAAGCAGATAGCCATTGGCGCTGTGGAGCTCGATGCCGTCAAATCCTGCGGTCATGGCATTCTTCGCAGCTATCGCAAACTCCTCAATAGCAGTCCGGATATCCGCATCCGTCATGGCCTGCGGCACGGGATGGGGTTTCATGCCTTCGGCATCCGTGTACATTTCACCGGCGGCAGCCACGGCCGAAGGCGCCAGCATTCGGGCACCTGCAGGCAGATTCAGAGGATGGGCGATCCGCCCGCAGTGCATAAACTGGATGAACATCTTGGCGCCTTTGGTGTGCACTGCATCGGTAATTTGTTTCCATCCTTCGATCTGGGCTTTGGAAAATATGCCCGGTATGCGCGGGTAGCCCAGCCCGTTCAGAGAGGTGGATGTGCCTTCGGTAATAATGAGTCCGGCTGTGGCGCGCTGCGTGTAATATTCCTTCATGAGGGCGTTGGGGATATTGCCGGTGGCGCGGCTGCGCGTCAGTGGCGACATGACCAGATGATTCTGCAATTCCAGAGCGCCGAGAAGGGTTTTTGAAAAAAGAATGGACATGGCCGGATCCTCCCATAAATTAGTTTGATTGCATTGGGTCTCAAGTAAACCTGAATTGTCATAACATTTTTTATGGCATTTCATCCAATATTTAAATTTATAGGGAACAGGATAGGTAGGATAAACTGCAAGCGAATGGGAGGTAAGCGGTCGGCTGGTGCCAAGCCACGCGAGACGGTAAACGAGGCGCCACTTTTTGTACCGACTATTTTTTGGCATAAAAAAAGGGTTTAAGCCGAAACTTAAACCCTTAATATCTTTGGTCGGGGCGAGAGGATTTGAACCTCCGACACCTTGCACCCCATGCAAGTGCGCTACCAGGCTGCGCTACGCCCCGATGAAGCTGACTGGTAAAAAAAGTATATTGCATTTAACATGGGGCTATCGCCATGTCAAGCCTCGAATCAAGGATGATGGAATTCTTTTGTTATCTGTTGATGGAGGGGCGGTCGCGCTTAATATATCCGGTAATTCTGCCGTTATTCAGGGGCGAAACCCCTGCTTGACTTTAAAAGAAAAGAAGTTACTTTTGGTAGACAAAAAGATACTCTTTTCCAAGAAAGGAGCGCGTGGCCATGCCCATATATGAATTTGAATGCGAACAGTGTCATAACCGGTTTGAACGATTGGTTCTTCCATCGGAAGACAGAAAACCCCCATGCCCAAAATGTAACGGCGAAAATATTCGTAAGCTCATGTCCGCATGCAGAAATGTGACCCTTAAAATTCCGGCGGGTTATGGCGGCGGGGCAAAGCCACCGGCCTGTACGCCGGGCGGGTGAGGGATTTAATTCCCTCCCGGTCGGGAGAAATTGAAAATATGCATATCCATACCTTAGACAAATGGCGGCACACCCATGATTTCGCCTTTATTTACGAAAAGGGCGAGACCCGCGTGAGGCAGGTGCTTGTCCTGACACTCTTGACAATGGTCGCCGAAATCATTGCGGGCATGGCTTTCGGATCGATGGGCCTGCTGGCGGATGGCTGGCACATGGGCACCCATGCCACCGCATTTGCCATCACCATATTCGCCTACCAGTATTCCAAAAAACATGCGGATGACAAACGATTTACCTTTGGCACCGGCAAGGTCAGCGCACTCGGCGGGTTCGCCAGCGCGGTCACCCTGGCGGGTGTTGCATTGTTCATGGCGATTGAATCCATCCTGCGCCTGATTCACCCTCAGAACATTTTTTTTGATGAAGCCATTGCGGTGGCGATGTTGGGGTTGATTGTCAACCTGATCTGCGCGGTGCTTTTGAAAGACCATCACAGTCACACGCATGAGCATGAGCATGACCATCCGGGGGAGCATCATACCGATCATAATATTCGCGGCGCATATCTGCATGTGATTGCGGATGCCCTGACCTCTGTGCTGGCCATAGCCGCGTTATTTTCAGGTAAATATTTCGGGTGGAACTGGCTTGATCCGATTATCGGCATTGTGGGCGCAATCGTGATTGCCCGATGGGCGCTGGGGCTTGTCAATGATACCAGTGTCATTTTGCTGGATCACAATCTGGATTCAGAAACGACAATGGCGATCCGGGAATTGATAGAGTCGGATTCGGATAACCGGATTTCCGATATGCATGTCTGGAAGGTGGGGCCGGCGGATTATGCGGCAATGATATCGGTGGTTACGCATTTTCCGAGAAATCCGGAATATTATAAAAAATTACTGAGCGGTTTTACGGAAATCTCTCATGTGACTGTCGAAGTGAATCATTGCAGGGAAGAAGCGTGCATGGTTCCCAACGCGAGAAAAGCCTGACACCGGCTTGGGAAGGAAAGCGGGCCGGGTTGTGTGCGGGTCGAAAGGCGCGGGTGATTTATTCAGTTTGCGTCTGGTGAAAGCAATCGTCATGCGGCGTAGTTTTTACCATTGCGTGACTGTTCTTTAAAACGTCTTTTAGCCCATCCGGAAATGCTTTGCATGTTTTACAGATTTCAATTTTTTCACGCCAGCTCTGATGATCTGTGCCGCTGCAAATCGTTCCATTAATAAACCAGCAAAGGGTGCCGGCCTGAAATTCCCATGCCGGACAATCTTCTTTTCGTTCTTTACTGCATTTATTGACGGTCCAGCAGGGCCGTGTCGGCGCCAGGATTTCGTCTTTTTTTGCGGCAAGAAACAATATCTGCCGTTCCGCATGGGCGGGGATTGACCGCCAGCCCTGCTCATAGCTTCGAATGGCTTTGACGGATATTCCGAGCAGGCGCGCCATTTCTTCCTGGGTTTTTTTCAGTTTTTTACGAAAACTTTGAAATTCGTGACTTTCCATGTTTTTATCTTTCTTTTTAAAATAATTTATTAAGATTCCTATCACATTGTGTCATGGGTCTGTCAAGAAGAAAAATGGCCCCGCCCACACGATTGAACCTGCTGGATTTTAAGCGGTTATCCGGCTGGTTCAAAAAAGTTCACCCGGAACGGATTTGGGATGATAGACTGCACTAATTATTCTTTATCGCTTTATCTTTATTTTGTAAACAATCGGATCTAAAATAGTATCGGAAGTCAGGCAGATATCTGAAAAAAGGAGACGCGATGCCCATACCCGGAAATCTTTTAACAACCGCCATGGCGGTCATGCCCCATACGGATGTGGGACAGGCCCTGAAAGTGGCCCTGACCATGGATATTCCCTTCTGGCCCCAGCTTCCGCGGCTGAACTATTACGAGGACATGTATGTTCAGGCTGCCGAACATTTCCCGGGGATCGTGCTGGATCTGGAAAACCGGACACTGAAGTTTTCCCTGGATAAATTTATTCTGGAACTTGAGGATATCCTGGCGAAATTCGAATCCCCGGAAATATTCGACATCAGCCGCCAGTATTCGGCCGTCTACCACCGGTTTCTGGAACTGGATTTGTCGGGCCGTCCCGCTATCCGGGGGCAACTGGAAGGCCCCATCAGTTTTGGATTCAACATTATTGACCAGGATGACCGGCCAATCATTTTTGACGACACGGTGCGGCCGTTTATGCTGGATTTTATGGCCCGACGGGTCAACGTGCAGCTTCAGCGGCTCAAGAAAATGAACCCCAACGCGTTTATGTTTGTGGATGAGCCGGGGCTCCAGTTCCTGTTTTCGGCCATGTCCGGGTACGGGGACGCGAAAGCAAAAAAAGACCTGGAAGTTTTTTTCGATATGATTGAACGGCCCAGAGGTATTCACCTGTGCGGCAACCCGGATTGGGATTTTCTGCTGAACCAGGATATGGAGATTCTGTCTCTGGATGTTTACACCAATAAGGAGGTGTTTCCCAATTATGTGACCTCCATCCGGCGGTTTCTGGACCAGGGGGGCGTTCTGGCATGGGGGATTGTGCCTACCAATTTTGAACCGTTTGAATCGGAGAACCTGGCTTCCCTTTCGGCTCAACTGGAATCGGTCTGGCAGCGGCTGTTCGATAAAGGTATTGATCGGGACCAGTTGATCGCCCAGAGCCTGATCTCTCCGGCCACCTGTTGTCTGGTGAATGCGGATGGGGAAAAAACCGTTGAGGCCGGGTTCGCGCTGGTGAAAAAATTGTCGGAACAGTTGAGGGGCAAATGGGTAAAGTAAAATCAGGCATGACAAAGAACGATATCTTTGAAAAACAGTCGTGGAAGCCGGGAAACGTGCTTTCTCCCGTGCCGGTGGTGCTGGTGAGCTGCGGAGGCGTTTCGGACTGGAAGCCCAACATCATCACCATCGCCTGGACCGGCAGCGTGTGCAGCGATCCCCCCATGCTGTCGATTTCCGTTCGTCCGGAACGCTATTCTTATGACATCATAAAAAATAGCGAAGAATTTGTGGTGAACGTGCCGTCACGAAGCCAGGTGCGGGCTGTGGACTGGTGCGGCATGGTTTCAGGCCGGAATGTGGACAAATTCGAAGGCGCGGGGCTCACGCCTTCAGAATCATTGAAAGTCCAGTGCCCCGTCATCCGTGAATGCCCCATCAACATTGAATGCCGGGTGCGGGACTCCATGCATCTCGGCACACATACGATGTTTGTGGCCGAGGTGGTGGCCGTGCAGATTATTTCATCCCTGATTGACGCTAAAGGGCGGTTCCGGCTGGAAAAAGCGGGTTTGTTGGCCTATGGCCTGGGCCAGTATTTTTCTCTGGGTGCGGTGGTCGGCCGTTTTGGCTGCTCTGTACAAAAACGAAAGCGCAAGCCCCGTCGCTAATTTTAATCTGGAGAAAGGAAACAAAATGAAGAAAAATTTTATGAAATCAATTTGTTGGCTGCTTGCTGGATGTCTTTTGTCACTGACGACCGCCGGATGTTACGGTAAGTTTGGGCTGACCCGGGCGATTTATCGCATCAACGGGTCTATCGGCGACAAATGGGTGAATTCAATTGTCACATGGATTTTATTAATTATCCCGGTATACGAAATCTGCGGATTGGTGGATTTTTTAATCTTCAATGTCATTCAATTCTGGACAGGCAGTAACCCGGTGGCCATGGGACCGGAGGACAGAGATACCCAGCTGGTGTTTCATGACAATCACATGTACGAGATCACGGCGACAATGAACCGGTTTGATGTAAGGGAATTTGCGGGTTCCGGGCAAAATAAAACCGCCAGTCTGATCTATGACCCGGAAACGAAAACCTGGTATGGGGAAAGTCCCGATATCGGAAAAATCAAAATGGCGCAATCCGATCCGATGGATGACAGTTTCATGGTTTTTTTTAAGCCCAATGGTGAAAAAATACAGGTTGAATTATAGCTGGAGAGCCGCTGGAAAAATTTTTTTTTATTCGACCTTGAAACAGTGTTCCGTCGTGCTTATTATTGACTATGTAAAAGGCAAACCATTTCGAAAGGATGGGACGCAAAGCCACTGGCCTAAATTCTTTTTGGTGGATTATTTTTTTAACCGGATGAATTTTTTATAAAAAGAGATGCCTCAAGGAGCAATACCATCAGGTCATATGACCGCATCATAGATCAAAGGTATGTTTCCATGGCAGGTGTGAAGTCTCTTATGGAATATGCATCTGATAAAAAAACCCAAAGCAGGAACATGGTAGCAGGGTTGCCTTACCTGAAAGATAATGCCGGAGCCTCCTTTTTATTTTAAAAGGTCTCCGGTTTTTTTATGACATCAATTTGACGCATCACGATTAACCCCACCCTGTTTTCCGGTTTTTAAAATGTAAACCGGTATCCGATCCAAAAACGGTAACCATATTAACAAAAGGAGTCTGACCATGGAAAAACAGATTTCGGTGGCAAAGCATGAAAACAGTATTTTGCCAGGGTTCAGAAATAAAATCAGCAAGGCGGAATCTGCTGAAGATGTGAAAAATTTTTTTGTTTATACGGTTCGCGAATTGCTGGTCAACGTGTTTCAGGATAACAAATATCATGATTTTGACGCCATTCAGCTGTCAGTGTCTGGAGATCCGCTTTATACGCTGGACGATAGCAGAGTGACCGCCGAGGCTTTTGGGGATGAGTTTTTTAACATCTGGAATAATTCCGACCTGCCGCGGGTGGTTGCTGGACTTGCGGAGACGGCCACGCACCGGCGTCGGCATCTGGGGAAGAAACCGGAAAAAACCACCGCCAAAATAAGAAACTGATTCATCCTTTTTGCTAAGTCCGTCGATATTTTTTGTGGATAATGCTTCTTTTGTCATTTTTTTTAAAAAAAATGACTGGGTTGACCTAAGTCAAGGAAACCGGAGGTCATTTTCTATAGAGTCTTACTCAAACAGAAACAAAATGAACCCGATCAATATCGATCAATAAAACAGCATCAATAATTTAAAACCATAACCACAAAAAGGAGAAGAAAACATGTTTTGTTATCAATGTGAACAAACGGCAAAAGGCGAAGGCTGCACAGCGGGCGGGGTATGTGGAAAACAACCGGATGTGGCGGCGCTTCAGGATCTGCTGCTTTATGCGGTCAAGGGTTTGTCCCTGATTGCTTTGGAAGGCCGGAAAGTCGGAGTTAAAGACGCAGCCAGCAACCGCTTTGCCTGCGAAGCGACGTTTTCAACCCTCACGAACGTGGATTTTGATCCGGACCGGATTGTGGCTTTAATCAAGCAGGCGGTTGCGCTTCGGAAGGGATTGAAGCAAAAAGTCGACGCCGCAGGCGGATGGACCGACTACACTGACGGCGCAGCCACTTTCGCGCCCGCAGACACAATGGACGGACTCGTGGCCCAGGGGGAAAAGGTCGGCGTCATGTCCGATCCAAATCTCAATCCGGATATCCGATCCCTTATGGAAATTTTAACCTATGGCATCAAGGGCGCGGCCGCTTATGCGGATCATGCGGCGATTCTGGGCCAGACAGATGACAAGGTGTTTGATTTTATTTTTGAAGGATTGGCCGCCACCCTTGACAAGAACAAATCCGCCGATGAGCTGCTGGGGCTGGTCTTAAAATGCGGTGAAATCAATCTCCGGGCCATGGAACTGCTGGATGCCGGAAATACGGGTACTTATGGCCATCCGGTGCCCACAGT
This sequence comes from Desulfobacteraceae bacterium, assembly GCA_003599885.1. GTDB lineage: Bacteria > Desulfobacterota > Desulfobacteria > Desulfobacterales > Desulfosalsimonadaceae > SURF-3. The sequence goes on from QZKW01000017.1 coordinate 32,424, forward strand.
CGTGCCTTTGGGCGTCAAAGCCGGAAAAGCGATCCTGGTTTCCGGCCATGACCTCAAGGATTTGGGCGAACTTCTCCAGCAAACAGCCGGGAAGGGCATTAACGTGTATACCCACGGTGAAATGCTGCCCTGCCACGGATATCCGGAATTAAAAAAATACCCGCATTTCCATGGGCATTACGGCACCGCATGGCAGAACCAGAAAAAGGAATTCGGCGAATTTCCGGGTGCGATTCTCATGACCACCAATTGTATTCAAAAGCCCAAAGAAGACTATAATGCCAATATTTTCACCACCGGGCTGGTAGGCTGGCCGGGAGTGACCCATATCGCGGACAAGAATTTCAAGCCGGTCATTGACCGTGCCCTGGCGCTGCCCGGATTTCCGGCAGATACCGACAACGGAACCGTCATGGTCGGGTTTGCGAGAAATGCGGTCATGGGGGTGGCCGGCACGGTGATTGAGGCGGTCAAAAGCAAAGCCATCCGTCATTTTTTCCTGGTGGCCGGATGTGACGGCGCCAAGCCGGGAAGAAATTATTACACGGAATTTGTGGAAAAAGTTCCGGCCGATTGCATCGTGATGACCCTGGCCTGCGGCAAATTCCGGTTCTTTGACAAAAAACTGGGCGATATCGGCGGAATTCCAAGACTTCTGGACATCGGGCAATGCAATGACGCATATTCCGCGATCCAGATTGCGGTGGCTTTAGCCAATGCCTTTGAATGCGGTGTTAACGATCTGCCGCTGTCCATGGTCCTTTCCTGGTATGAGCAGAAGGCTGTGGCCATTTTGCTGACCCTGCTTTATTTGGGAATCAAGGACATTCGTCTGGGGCCCAGCCTGCCGGCGTTTATTACGCCCAATGTGCTGAATATCCTCGTAGAAAAATTCAATATCGCGCCCATCAGCACGCCGGACGCGGATTTGAAAGCCATTCTGGGGTAAAATAAAGCGGAGAATCTCATTTTCTTCCTGCCGGGGCTGGCGTCAGTTCAATCAGTCAGCCCCGGCTTTCCCTCCGCATCATCCGCCCTCTTCTCCGCCGGTTGATAGAAATCACTTTCATCATTTCGCCTTCATCACTCATCATTAAAAAATATAAGGAGTCTTCCCATGCTGAAAAAAATCGCCCTTTTTGAAGAAAACGCGTTTCATGACAGCCATTTCACGAAACTGCTGGCCCATGAATCCCCGTATTTTAAAATCATTAATTTTAATTTCAAGGCCGGCCAGGCATTGCCGGTTCACGCCCATGACATTGACGGACAGCTCAGCATCGTTATTCTGGAAGGGACCGGTGAGTTTCTCGGCAAAGACAATGCCGTTATTCCCGCCAAACCCGGTGACCTGCTGATCTCCGATATCAGTGAACCCCACGGAGTCCGTGCGATAACGGACCTTCGGGTGCTGGTGACCATCGCGCCGCCGATTTGAGGATCAATTCGGATAAAAAAAATTTTAAAAGGTAAAGCAACGTTTTCGCCAAAAAACGTCACAAGACACCTGTTGCTCTTGTCTCGTATAACGAATCATCGGGAGGAATTTATTATGTCAACCAATCATTCATGCGGCATATTCGGCACAGCGTCTATTGTTCTGTCGGAGGATGACGTTCTGGCGGCCATGAAATCCATGCAAGGCTATATCGACATCACTCCTGCGGATTTTAATGAAATATACAATGTCGCCTTTCGTCATGCCATT
>QZKW01000029.1 GCA_003599885.1 Desulfobacteraceae bacterium
AACCAGTGTCATTTCGGGTCCACCGGAAGCATGGCCCCTGCCGGATCCAACTGGGTGCATGGCAATAACGATAACCATAAGACCTTTGAAGCCGACCAGGCAGTCTGCAATAAATGTCATATCCTGGATCGCTCTTATGGCAACCCGCCGTCAGATTGCCATGACTGCCATGCGATTATCGCCGACCACCCGTTGGGCCAACCGTGGATGGATTCAAAAAATGCGCAGTTTCATGGCAAAAGCAACTCGGACTGTGCCTCGTGCCATACCCTATCGACCGATTGTTCTCAATGCCATTTCGGGCCGACCGGGAGTCAGGTGCCGCCGAATTCGAACTGGAATCACGGATATAACGACGCACATCAGACTTTTTCCTTTTATCAGGACGTTTGCGATAAATGTCATGATGTAAACCGGTTGTATGGGAATCCGCCAGCGGATTGCCATAATTGCCACGGGAACGGCCTCAAACATTCTTTGGGGCAGGCATGGATAGACCCGAAAAGCACGCAATTTCATGGAGAGAGCAATTTGACTTGCGCCTCGTGCCACGATCTGACGGCCGATTGCACCCAATGCCATTTCGGGGCTTCCGGGAGCAAGGTTCCGGCTGGGTCGAACTGGGCCCACGGGAATAATGATGAACATAAAACTTTCGAAGGGTTTCAGGGGGTTTGCAATAAATGTCATGACGTCGACCGGTCTTACGGGAATCTGCCAGCGGATTGTCATGACTGCCATGAGATCGTTGCCAATCATCCGCTGGCCCAGGCATGGCTGGACCCGAAAAGCGCCACATTTCACGGCGGGAGCGGATTGAACTGCGCCTCCTGCCACAACTTGTCCACGGACTGCTCCCAATGCCATTTCGGAGCCAGCGGGAGAAAAGCGCCGGTCGGTTCCTCCTGGTCCCACGGGAATAACACCCAGCATAAGACATTTGAAGCAAACCAGGCCGTCTGTAACCAATGCCACAGCTTAAACCGTTCCTACGGAAATCCACCGTCCACCTGCCATGACTGTCACGAGATCGTTGCCAATCATCCGCTGGCTCAACCCTGGCTGGACCCCAAAAGTTCCCAGTTCCATGGAAACAGCAGCTTGACCTGTTCTTCCTGCCATAATCTGTCCACGGATTGTTCAGAGTGCCATTTCGGATCCAGCGGGAGAAAAGCGCCGGTCGGTTCCTCCTGGTCCCACGGGGATAACGATCAGCATAAGACGTTTGAGGCAAACCAGGCCGTCTGCAACAAATGCCACAGCCTGAACCGCTCCTACGACAACCCGCCGGCGGATTGTCATGATTGTCATGATATTGTCAATCATCCGTTGGGAAAGACCTGGCTGGACCCCAAAAGTTCCCAGTTCCATGGGGACAACAGCTCAAATTGCAGTTCCTGCCACAATCTGTCCACAGATTGCTCGGAGTGCCATTTCGGATCCACCGGGAGCAAAGCGCCCTCCGGCTCAGGCTGGAAACACGGGAATAATGATCGGCATGAGGACTTTGAGGACGATCAGGCTGTCTGTAACAAATGTCACAACCTGAACCGGTCTTATGGCAATGACCCTTCAAGCTGCCACGATTGCCATGATGATGACTAACGATGGAGTATGTTTGATTTGTCTCTGTTTAATTGGCGTCAAAGGAGAATCGGTGTTGAATATGAGCTGCAACAGCGCTGCCGGCAATTAAAACAGCTTCAGGGATCAGTTGCTGGAAACTGCCTGCCGCTTCCAGTAGCTTTTCGCATGGCAGCAAGTGGTGGTCATTTTTTTTCCCCATCAATTTTTTAATCCCCTGAACGTGAACCAATGGGAAGTGGAAACATCCGGGAGATCGACGCGGGCGAGAGGTTTGTCTGCAACATCCGGATAGGCATGATTTTTTCTATGGACATTTTAAAAAATTTAGGAAACCCTTATACTTCTAAATGAGGAATGGCTCTTCTCACAGCATCCGAGGCTTCCGGGTTAGTTTTTACCCGGCGGATGAGCGCTTTGATTTCTTTATCCGATCAGCGTTCCTATACAGAATGAATGACGGCCACTCCCCATTGTCCGGGCGCAATGTCGATATGCCGATGTTTCATGCGCTTTTCCCTTTTGGCACAGGATACTTGTTTTTTATGTTTTGTCGAGCTGTTACGTTGTAGGGGGCATTGGTGCGGTAATAGCCTTTAAATGAACAGTTCTGCACTTGGTTCAGTTGTTCTGTGCTATTTTTTGGGCTACCAGAGAAGACGGAAGGCTATGCACTGGAGTCAGCCGCATAGCCCTATAAATTAATGCGTCTATTCTTTAAATATGTTTTTTTCCTGGGTATATCCTTTTTCGATTCCCAGTTCCTGGCATACCATATAGTCCTGGGCAATGATCACGGATTTATAGTCTCCGCCGATCCATTTTCTTTCAGCATCCCAGTAGTTGTCTTTAACCTGTTTTTCTAAAATTTTGTTGGCCATCAGGGTCAGGAGAATGGCCTGATGACCCTGTTTGTCAAAACAGTCATTGGGCAAGGCGCCCCATTCATAGACCGTGTCTAAGGGCTTTCCATTACAATCAAACCTGTACGGCTGGTAGTATGGGGGATCATCACAGGTCAGCGAAAGATCATTTGATGCGCCGAATTTATTCCTCACCACAATCTTTTCTTCCGGCCGATATACCGCTGCGATCAGCGCAAATCCAAAATCTTTTGCCGAATCAATGCTGGTCATGAAATAGTTTTGAGGCTCTGACACACCCTTGGCCTTTATAACGTTCTGGAGGTAACGCGTCGCAGTGGTCATATCGTTAAACTTCTGGCCGGTATCGCCATCCGGCGGGAGGCCTTTGAAGGATTTACCGTATCCGTATGTGTAAACATCTTCAATGGTTACTTTCGCTTTTGCGTTCTTGAATTCAGTATTGATGACTTCAAGGGAAGTATTGGAATACGCGTAATACGGTAGCGCAGGCGTGCCGACTTCCACTCCCTTCATCATATGATAAGCCGACAGCGGGAGGGTAAAATAAAATGCACAGGAGGCGCTGCTTGCGAGTGCGATGATGATTAAAAATTTACTTAAGTTGTTCATGATTATCTCCTTAATCACAGCCTTATATACTTTAAGATAATTAAATCCGGAAAAATTTATTTTTTGAAAGTTACTAACGGTAACCCAATCATGTGTAAAAGGTTAATCACTCTAACTGCAAAAACAATTTTTATAAAAGAGATATCATCTTATAAATCTATAAAATAATATTGTTTCAGATAGTTAACCATTAAGAAAAATAATGGATACGGGTTTAATCCAAGGCCGTACGCTAGTCGGAAGGCCTGATTTCGGTAGGATACCCTTTATTTTGCCAGAAGAAGAATCCTTCATCAAGAATTGCGACTTTATCATAACCGGCGGTTTTCAGTTGATCGGCGGCCCTTCCGGATAAGGCGTGGGGGCATACGCAATAGGTGATGATCCAGATGTCCTTCGGCAGCAATCCGACGGCGCTTCCGATGTCGTAGAAGGGGATGGATATGGCGCCTTTAATGTGTCCCCGGAGATAATCGCTTTGGGGGCGGGCATCGACAATAATTAAGGATTGGCCGGCCTTATAGGCTGCATATACAGCATCGGCCGCAGCGTAGCGGTTTTCGATTAATTGAAAATTTGCAGACGGGTTTCCCGGATGAATCACCCCCTTCTCCCGGATGATCTTTGCCATATCTTCACTTGCCACAGCAACGGTATCCGGTTGCGCATCTTTTATTTTTAACGTCCTGACAAACGCAACCACATCGTCGATTTCCGCTGGTTTTAACAATTTTTTATAAGCGGCCATTGGCGTGTCCCGCCGCCCGTATTGAACGGCATAACGGATAAACCCGTCGCTGGCGGTTTCCTGAAATACCGGGTTACTCAATTTCACGGCATTCCCGTCGGCGCCATATTTGCCATGACACGCCGCACACCACCGTTCATATATTCCGGAACCATTTTCAGCGTTCCCGTTCACTTTTTTATTGTTTAAATTAACTGAAGGCTCTTTCTGCCATGAGCGGATGTAAGATAAAAGCGCTGCGGCATCATCTTTCGTGAGCGCCCCGCCCTTTTCTTTTGCCCACGCGGACATCGGTGTGCCGGGTCTTCCGCGAAGAATGCCGCTTATAATATATGCATCACTGGCGCTGACAAGAAAATCCTGATTGGCCAGTGCCGGGGCCTCGTCGGCAAGATACCCTTCGCCGTTTGGACCATGACACATTGAGCAGTATTTTTCATACAATCCCGATCCTTTTTTCCTAAGGTCCGATGATTGTGTTTCGTCCGGCTTCTGGCCGGCATGGAGATCTATTCGGTTTGCCGAAAAGCAAATGACAAGGACGCTGGCAATAATTGTGATATATATTAATTTGTTATGCTTTTTTTTCATCTTTTGTATCTTCCCTGTCGAAATGAAGACGATCGAATATCCCGGGAACCAAAGTTCTGAAACTCAGTCTATTCACATAACCTGAAGTAAATAAGTTTGCCAGAAAAAAGAGCAAATGGAAAATTATTAAATACGACTGGGTGAAATCAGTAGATTTTCCGGCGTGCCAGGTTGGAGCCGATCACGGAAAAAGTGTTTTCCGCAATCAGGAGTGCGTGTTCATCGACAGTAAATACAATTTCTTCCAGCCGTTTGAGCTGAATATTATTGATCACGGTGAGAATGATCTGCTTGGGCTTGCCGGAATGGGTGCCTGTGCCGTTTATAAAGGTGGAACCCATTTTGAGGTTCTCAGTGATCATCCGAACGATTTCCCCGGGTTTTTCTGATATGATGAGCACGGTTTTTCTCTGGCTGAACATGGACAGCGCATATTCCATGGCAAAAGACGTGCAGACCAGCATGATCATTGATGCGATGACCAGATCATTATCCAGAAACAAAAAACTGAAAGCGTATAAAACCGCATTGAAGGCGAAATAGAATTTTCCCAGACCGATGTTGAATTTCTGGTAGAATAGAACGCCCATGACGTCCAGGCCGCCGTTTGAGCCAAGGGAACGCAGAACGATCCCCGCCCCGATGCCGGACAGCATGCCGCAGGTGATGGCTGCGTAGAGCTGGTTTTGTATTTTAAAATCAATCCGGAGGATAGTGAAAATAAAAGTAAAAATGATCATCGCGTAAAGCGAATAGAACAGAAAGCGCTTGCTGATAAACTTCCAGGCAATGAGGAACATCGGAATATTCAGCAGCAGAAACCAGGCGCTGATATCCAGCCTGCCGGTGGTAAAATATATCAGGGATGCCGCGCCGAACAGGCCGCCGGGAATAAATGCATGGGAATAGGCGATGCCTTTGAGGGCTGCGGCGATTATCGCCGAACCGGTTGTAATCAGAAATAAATTCCACGCCACGGAATATGAAAACCGCGTGTCGGTCATCGGGTTTTTCCCTTTTGTCTTTTAGTCTGCATGGACTTTATTTTCTACCAGATGCTGATGCAACGCACAAACCGCTTTTTCAAAATCATCCTCTTCAATGACGAACTGCACATCGATATCGCGCATGCACTTATGAACGGCGAGTACGCTGATGCCCGCTGTATCAAGCGCTTTGACGGCCCTGAAGAAAATGCCCGGATCCGCCATGTTGCTTCCGATGGCAGAAATTAAAGACACTTTTTTCAGTAAAATATCGGCTCCGGGAAACGATTCCTGAATGGCGTCGGTTAGTTTTTTGATGACCGTAAGGGGCTCGGCCACATAATGGGTCAGGGTGTTGGCATTGGTGTCTTTGGCCAGGTAACGGATTTTATATTTGGCAAAATTTTTGAGCATGTCCATGTCATGCGTTACCCGGCCTGCCATTTCCTGGTCCCAGCATTCGATGGCGGTCACTTTTTTCCGGCCGGCGATGATTTCAACTTTAGATGATTCACTTTTGTAATTGTTTTTGATGAGAGTGCCCGGGTGTTCCGGTTCAAATGCATTTTTAATTCTTAACGGGATATCGCTTTTTCGCATTCCTTTGGCTGCCTGGGGGTGTATGGCTTCCATGCCCAGATCTGAAAGCTGGTCGGTGACATCGTAATTGGTTTGTCCGATGGTTCTTACCTTGTCCGTGCCGATCAGTTTGGGATCGCCGCTGCTCAAGTGAAATTCCTTGTGAATGATGCCTTCCCTGGCTTGGGTCAGGACAGCGATTTTACTGAAAGTGATTTCGCTGTATCCCCGGTCATAGGTGGCCATGATCCCTTCCTTGCAGTGCGTATAACCTGTGACAACAGGAAGCTCGGTTTCCAGATTGATATCCTGAAAATGATACCGGATCTTATCGTCGAATGAGAAATTCGCTGTTTCGCGCCAGCCACTCAGGTCAACGAGTCTGGCGTTGATGCCTTTTGATGTCAGGATCTGGAATGTGTTGTGCGCACTGTGGGCTTCTCCCACGGCGGACAGCATTTCCCGGATGGTCATCAGGTGCTCATCCAGATGAAAATTACCGTAGGAGCATAGGCGGGTCAAGTCCAGCATGCAGCTCCGGACCCCCTCGATCCGCTCTTTGACGAATTGATCCGCAAAGGTTCTGTCAAGTCCAAGCTCTTCCAATTCCCCATTGATCCGGCACATATGGTCGCCTACTTTGGAAATGGCGTCGCTCCAGGCCCAGGAATTGTCGCTGTCTGAAAAAAGCGCATAGACCCCCGCATCCGTCGATTTTTTATATTCAAGCAGCATGTCGGTCACTCCGCCATAAGCGGACACGACAATGATGCGGTTGTAGAGTTCTTTTTCTGTTTTATTCCCGATTAATATATTGTCCAGCACATCCTTGAACTGCGACATGGATGTGCCGCCTATTTTTTCTACTGTATGGTTGCCCATTTTCTCCCTCAAATTAATCATCTGCAGGCGGGTAAACCCCGTCCTCGTCGTGAACTTCTTTTCCAGTCAGCGGCGGATTAAACACGCAGACCATCCGCATGTCCGAAAATGCCCGCAGGTAATGTTTCTCGTGCCCGTTTAAGGCATACATGGTGCCGTTCCGGATTTTAAAAATTTCCCCGGTTTCAATGAGTTTGATCTCTCCTTCGCCGCCGACACAATAGACGGCTTCAAGATGGTTTTTGTACCATATCAGGGTTTCGGTACCGGCAAATATCGTCGTGTCGTGAAATGAAAATCCCATGCCGTCATTTTTCAGAAGCATGCGGCGGCTTGCCCAGGTCCCGGTTTCCGCCTGAATATCATTTTCGGTTCCGATAATTTCTTCCAGCGTTCTTACAATCATTACATGGCTCCTGTCAGTTTTTCCTTTTTTTCTTCAAGCAGTTCGCTGATGGATTGTTCAACAATGGAAATCCCTTTTAAAAGAGTTTCCTCGTCAATAACGAGCGGCGGCAGAAATTTGACGACCTGGTCGTCTGCCCCGGCAAGTTCAATAATCAGCCCGTTTTCAAAGCATCTTTCCGAAATCTGCGAACAAAATCCCTTTTCCGGAATTTCAAGGCCGTATATCATGCCGCGGCCCCGAACGGTTGCCCCGAGTTCCGGAAATTTTTCAGCGATCCCCTCGAGTTCTTTTTTAATGACTTCGGACTTGTATTTAACGGCATTGCCGAGATCCATGTTGTCCCAGTAGTGAAGGCATTCATAAGACGCCACAAACGCCAGGTTGTTGCCCCGGAAGGTGCCGGTATGTTCCCCGGGTTTCCACTGGTCCAGGTCCTGCCGGAAAAGAAGCAGCGCCATGGGCAGCCCCCCGCCGATGGCTTTGGACAAAGTCACCATGTCGGGCTTGATGCCGGATTCCTCAAAACTGAAAAAATCGCCGGTCCGGCCGTTTCCGACCTGGATATCGTCAATAATGAGCAGGATATCAAAGTCATTACACACCTGGGCCAGCTCCCTGAGCCATTCGGAACTGGCAATATTGACCCCGCCTTCCGCCTGGATGGTCTCAAGGATAACGGCAGCCGGCAGGTCAAGTCCGCTGCTGTTGTCAGTCAGCATTTTCCTGAAAAAATCAATGGTGCTGCAATCCGGGCCCATATACCCGTCATAGGGCATAAAGCTGACATTTGACCGGCTGATGTAGGCTTCATCCCGGTAAAAGTTGTTTCCGGTAATGGAAAGCGATCCCATGGTCAGGCCGTGATATCCATTGGTGAATGCCACGATATTTGACCGTCGCTTGATCATCCGGGCCAGTTTGATGGCTGTTTCCACCGAGTTGGTGCCTGTCGGGCCGGTAAACTGGACCTTGTAGTCAAGATTTCGCGGTTGAAGGATGGTGTCATTCAGTTTGGTCAGAAACCGTTTTTTTGCCGTGGTCGCCATATCCAGGGTGTGAAACGGTCCCTTGTTTTTAATGTATTCAATCAGCGCGTTGTTGATGCGTTCATTGTTGTGGCCGTAATTAAGTGTACCGGCTCCGGCAAAAAAATCGATGTATTGTCTGCCGGATTCATCGGTCATGGTCGCCCCTTCGGCAGATTCAAATATGACCGGGAAAGAGCGGACGTATCCCCGAACGCGGGACTCTATCTGTTCAAAAATTCTCATAAGTTTTCTCCTTATATTTAAATTGAAAAATTAATCAATCGGGCCGATGTGAAAAAGCAATTCCGGAGCATGCGTATTTTTTCCAAAATCCGCTGCGGAAAAAAACTCTTTTTCAAATTCAAACGGGGCATCCAGTTCTCTGGCTGCTGCCGTGAAAAGGTTGATGGATGCGTGGTTTGACGGCGTGATGGTGGCATCCAGGTGCTTAACATTCAATGATTTCATTTTTTTAAAGAGATTGATCAACAAATGAAGGCCAAGACCCTGACCGCGTTCTTTTCCATTCACCGCCACCTGCCAGACAAACAGTGTATCCGGTGCGTCCGGAGGAATATAGGCAGTGACAAATCCAACCACCTCTCCCTGCTTTTCGGCAGCAAGGCAAGTGTTTCCGAAATGACGGCACATGATCAGGTAATGGTAGGGTGAATTGACATCGAGTGTTCCGGATGCCTTTGCAAGTTCCCAAAAATATTGACCATCCTGGGTGGTCGGATGCCGGAAGACAATGCCGTCTGTTTTCCGCTGGTTTTCCATATTCAAAAAGCCCTCCCGGTTTTCATCTTTTTTTCTATCATTTTCTGATTTCAGCCAACAATTCTCTTCCTCCGGCTTCAAGGATCTGAAGGCCGGTTTTCTCCCCCAGTCTGGCGGCATTCTCTATTGTGTCCGTCAGGATTTCTTTTAAAACCTTTTGTCCGTCGATGCCGATAAGCCCTGCGGTCAGGCGGACCATCTCTCCGGCTAATTCCGCAAGAGCAAAGGCCGGAATGCTGCAACCCCCCCGAAGCGTTTTCAGAAAGGCCCTTTCAGCAATTAAAGCCGCTTCTGTCGGCGGATGATTAATGCATTCCCGGATTTTTTTCTTCAGGGCCGGGTCAATGGAATCGTAAACCTCTATGGCGATACTCCCCTGGCCTACAGGCGGAACAAATTCGGTTACCGGCAGTTCTGCAACGATCATGTGCGCATAATCCATTCGTATCACCCCGGCGTACGCCAGTATCAGCGCATCACACGCCCCGGATTCCATTTTTTTTATCCGGGTCTGAAGATTCCCTCTCATGTCAACAGGCGTAACGTGCGGATAAAAATGCCGGAGCATGGCCACCCGCCGGACCGAAGAAGTCCCCACACAAAGCGGGCGTTCTTTATTTTTCAGGGATGCGGATTTGTCAAAACTCAAGACCACGTCGCCCGGCTTTTCGCGCTCGGTAAACGCGATCAGGCTGAAGCCTTCAGGCAGTTGGGAGGGCATGTCCTTTGCGCTGTGAACGGCGAGATCGACTTCCCCGCTTTTGAGCATGGCTTCTATCTCTTCAGTAAACACGCCCTTGCTCCCGATTTTGGCGATCGGCGTATTGAGGATCTTATCCCCCAAAGTTTCCATGGTGATGATTTCAGTATCGATCCCATTCTGATTGAGCATCGCGGCCACTGTTTCAGATTGCCAGAGGGCCAGCCTGCTTTTGCGTGATCCGATTTTGATTTTTTCCATTATGTAAATAATGTCCTGTTATTATTAATTATAATTTATTTATAAAGTTGTGCGTACGATTCAGGGTGATGGCGAAAGCAGAACAGGGCATCGAGATGTTTTTATTCGGAAAATCGGTGGATCGTGTATTTCAGTACTGGTTGTGCGCGAAAATTCAAGGGACGCCTGTTTGGGCTGGGGCATGCCGTTAAATGAAGCAGATGCGTATTCTTGTTATGCTTTTACATCGAAAAATATTTTATAGCATATAGAATTTGTGGGATCAAGTATTTTTTTAAGTAATTTTTAGTTCGTCTATTTTTAAAATTTCGGCAAAATTTTTTACGATTTTATTTGCTGTCAGCAGGAATGGCGAAAGGAAGTGTGAAAATAAAATAATATTATTAATTTGTTGTGTTGTGATAAAGTCTTATTGAATCAGATGGATTACAGCTATTGATGTGCTGTTTGTTGATAATAAGTTTAAAAAATAGGCAATGATAGTAATGATAATTGGGGCACTTTAGTGTTATTATTTGTTCCAGTTTGAGATTTTCTTGCTGTTTTCAGTGCATTTCTCTTCAATTTCCGAAATTTCCAATTTCGAAATCTCAAGGAGCGGAGCAAGATCGGGGAGCATCATTTTTAAAACCTGAACCGGCAGTCCACTGGAAAAAGTGAAATCGTCGGCGGATGGGCCTGCGACATAAGCGGTGATGGTGCCGAAAAGCCGGTCGCCGATAAAGAAAACAAATATGGCGGTCCGGTTGACCGCCCGGGAGCTGATCAGGATACCGCCGGGGCCGAAGGTCTTGTACCGGTTATCGCCCGTCCCCGTTTTTCCGCCAAGAAGGGCGATATGTCCATCCTTTAGTACAACCCCGTCCTTTATCCGCCGGGCCGTTCCTTCCGCCACCACGTTCAGCATGGCATTCTTCAGGGTTTTTGCCACTTCTTCACCCAAAACCCGGACTCCGGGAGGCCCTTCCTGCACCAGCCGGGTCTCATAGGGCGTGTTGACACCGAATTGAAGCGACTGAATGCGCACCATGGGGTTGCGAATCCCGCTGTTTAAAATAATCCCGGATAACTCGGCCAAGGCGCCGGGTCGGTCTGCGGAACTCCCGATGGATGTGGCATAAGACGGAACCAGGTAGTCAAACGGGTATCCAAGATTTTTCCAGGCCCGGTGAATATCCTGAAATGCTTCCAGTTCGATAATTTGCCGGATCCGCTGAAACTGTTTTCTCTGGCTCCGGGATTTAAACAGCCATTTATAGACTTCCTGGCGCACATCCTGACTGTCTATAAGGATTTGCTGGATGCCTGCTTCCGGATTTTCCTGGATATACCGGACAATCCACAATTCCAGAGGATGCACACTGGAGATATAGCCGATGTCTGCCAGCGTGAATTTGCCCGGAGCATAATCGCCGTAAAGTTTGTATATATAAGATTCCGTCAGTTTGGAGTTCGGCAGGTGTTCCTTTAAAAATTTCTCAAAAACGTCGATCGGCTCATCCGGGGTTAAAAACCGGAAAACCGCCGCCAGGTGCGGGGGGGTGGGTGAAATGCCGTCAAATAATAATTGGGCGGCCTCCGCCGGTTCTTTCTGATTGTATTTTTCATGGAACCGCCGGATAAAAAACTTCCCCTCCTTATCGGCAAATGCCGAAAGCAGGCGCATTTTTTTTGATTCCTCGATTTTTTCAAGATCCCGGGGCGTTGTGCCGTATCTCTGGAATATGTGATAATAGACCATATCCCGCATCATCCGGATGAACACCAGGTTGACGGACGCCTTGAACGCATCCCGCACCGGCATGATCCTTCTGTTGTCATCCTTGTTGAAGTTGGCAAACGTATGCAACCCGCCGCCGGTGAAAAACCGTTCTCCGGGGCTGGCCGAATATTTTTTTTCCATTGCGGCATCCAGCATCATTTGGAGGTCCCGCTTCGGGTTCGCGCGCAAATATTCAATGCCCCACCGGGTCAGGGGATCCAGCGTGTTTTCGGTGTAAAAGGCGGCCATCGCCGAATCGTTCATCCCGGCGTAGATTTTATAAATTTCCTCTATAATTTCAAGATAATGCACCAGGGTGCGCAGTTTGGCGGAAGATCCAAGATCCAGCTTGGTCTGCTCGTCAATATTGAACGGGCCCTTGTAGTTATTGGTCTGAACCCGCAACAGGTTCCCTGCGGAAGTTTTCTCGTAAAGGCTTAAGCTGTAGATGACTTTCATGGGGTCGCCATCCTGCAGGAGATAGGGCGCCAGCAAGCCGGAATTTTTAACCACATCGGGATTTTGGAGGCTCTCCAGCGTGTCTGTGACTTTTTTCTGAAGATTCAGATCAATGGTGGTTTTAACATTCACATCGATCCGGTCCAGGTCATAGAACCGCTTGATGCCGAGTTTGCCAAGCAGCCGGGACCGGACGAGGTTGGCGGCTTTTTGCCGGGAAGTGTCGCTCGGATAGGAAATCCCCGCTTTTTTGAAAAACGGGGGCTTGGCCGCCAGAGCGGCGTCCCGGACGGCGGGCGAAAACAGCCCGTCATTTGCCATGAGCCGCAGGTAGCTCTGGGTCAGGTCCTCGAGGGCATCGCGGCTGGACAGCAGGTATGCGGACGGACGCCGCTGAGACAGAAAAATGCTGAGTGCGGCCTTGAGCACCGCAGCCGTCTGTTCGGGCGTGTTCAAGCCCTGGGCCCCCAGTTCCAGATCCCACAATGACCGGTTGACCGTTTGAAAATCCATCCCGTACCAGACCCAAAGGCCGTCTCCCAGACCGATCACTTCCCCGAAACCCGGAGCTGCAGCCAGGGGGATGGAATTCATGTAATCCAGCACAATGCGTTTCCGGGCTTCAGCCGTTTTTTCGCCGGTTTTATAGGCCCTCACCGAAGCGGTTACAATCTGCCGCAATTTTTCGATGGCGTTGGTGGTTCTGCCTTCGCGGGAATGCCTGAATTTTTCGATCTGGGTCGCCAGCGTGCTGCCCCCGACCACATTATGGGAGTCATCAACAAGACTGATGACCATATCCAGAACCGCTTTCGCCTGGCGTTTCCATTCGATGGCGGGATTCCGGTACGGCGCTGATTCGTCAAACAGGTCGCGGTTCTCGACGTAAAGAAGCATGCGGGTCAGAATCGGGGGGATATCGCCAAACCCCGGATATACCCGCTGGGGGAAAGAGGTCCGCATGATTTCATAGTTTTTGCGGTCATAAATCGTCATGCCCGTGCACATTTTTTCAGGATAAACCGGAAACAATCCCAGATCGGTGTATTTGAGCATATCCTCCGACCAGTGGGCCTGGGCCGTGACCGTAAAGCCGTCGGCCGTCAATTTCCCGCTCCATTCGGGAATCCGGACATACCCGAGCCGCTGGTCGTAGGGGCCGTATAGGGGGAAACGGATGGCGGAACTTGGGCCGTTGTCGAGCTCATACGTCAATTTTTCGGCAATCTCTGAAAAAACCCTGGCCTGGAAGCGGGATGTCTGAAGTTCCCGGACGATGGCCGCAATGCACACGCCCGCAAGAACCAGAAAAAAAAACCAGGCGGATATCCTGATGGCTGTTTTGTATTTAGTTGAATTCAAAAGCGTTCCCACTCTATTTGCCTGTCTCTTGGTATGCGGTGCGGATGGTTCAAGCGGGACCAATATATACTAAAACCGCTGCTTATGCACTCGAAATTATATGACAACCGGAATCAAACTTGTCAATCCCATCGATGGCCATATGAAATCAATAAAATCCGGGCTGTTTTTTTACCCCTTTGCTTTCTTATTTGTTGATTTACGGTTTCCCCTCACGTATGAATCCATCCGCTTCAACAAACCGGAACAAAACGCCCATCCCTTCAAGAGGATTTGACCATATGAATGGCGAAACAATTTTAAAAGTTGCAGATTATTATGCCCCGGACAGTTTTAATCGCATCAAGGCTCTTGCCGATACGCTGGAAACGCCGTTTCTGGTGGTGGATACCGCAATCGTCGCCCGCAAATACGATGAAATACGCGCCTGTTTTCCCTATGCCGGGGTTTATTACGCCGTGAAGGCCAATCCCGCGCCGGAGGTCATTGCCCTTTTGCGTGACAAAGGCGCGAATTTTGACATTGCATCCATCCATGAACTTGAAAAAGTAATGGCCCTGGGTGTGACCAGTGATCGCGTCAGCTACGGCAATACCATTAAAAAAAGCCGGGATATCCGGACGTTTTATGAAAAAGGGGTCCGCATGTTCGCCACGGATTCTGAAGCGGATTTGCGCAATATTGCCAGAGAAGCGCCGGGTTCAAGGATTTATGTCCGCATCCTGACTGAAGGCACGCGAACCGCTGACTGGCCCCTGTCCCGGAAATTCGGATGTCAGAGCGACATGGCCATGGACCTGCTGGTTCTGGCCCGGGATCTGGGGTTGGAACCCTATGGCGTATCTTTTCATGTGGGGTCGCAACAGCGGGAAATCGGGGCCTGGGATGCCGCCCTCACCAAAGTGAAAGTCATTTTCGAACGCCTGCTCAAAGAAGACGGCATTGAACTCAAGATGATCAATATGGGCGGCGGATTCCCGGCCAATTACATCAGCAAAACCAGCGACCTGGAAACCTACTCCAGGGAAATCACCCGTTTTATAAAGGAGGGGTTTGGGGAAAACGGCCCCGGAATCATTCTTGAGCCGGGACGTTCGCTTGTGGCCGATGCCGGGGTGCTGGTCAGTGAAATCGTTTTGATTTCCCGCAAATCCAACACGGAACTGTACCGGTGGCTTTTTACCGATGTGGGAAAGTTTTCGGGGCTCATGGAAACCCTCGACGAGGCGATTAAATTCCCCATCTATACCGGAAAAGAAGGGGAAGTCGGTCCGGTGGTGATTGCCGGGCCCACCTGCGACAGCGCCGACATCATGTATGAAAAATTAAAATACAGTCTGCCGGAGAATCTGGCCATCGGTGACCGCCTTTACTGGTTCACCACCGGCGCTTACACCGTCACCTACAGCTCGGTGGCGTTTAACGGGTTCCCGCCGATAAGAGATTATTATATTTGATGATTTTGTAAAAAATTTAATTCACCACGAAGCGCACGAAGAACACGAAGACAAAAAAGAGATTTCAATAAACGCTTCTCCTGTATCTTGATGCAGCCTCACTGCCTCAGATCATCCAATCAATTCATCCTGCGGAGCGCTCCGCAGGATGAAATCTGAAATCCGCAAAGCCGAAACCCAGCCGGCTTTCCCTGTCATTTTTCTGATCAGAATTTGAGAGTGTACAATAAAACCCTTGTGAATCAAGAATAACCTGTGTAAACAAATATATATAAATATCAGGTGGCTTGACTGCGGTTGCAAAAGATACCGATGACCGGCCTCGCTTATTGGAGATATGCAGAAACTTTTGATTAGTGGTTGGCAGTTACGCTATTTGAAAAGACAGGGGGACTAATGCACCGATTTATCAAACTCTTCATATGTTTCTTTGTCTTTTGCCTGATGCCTTTTGCGGTGGTGAGGTCGTCGTCTACTGCAGACTTACGAGAGGCTACCGGGAGTGGTCATAAGCGGGTGCTTATCCTCTATGCATACAATAACAACGTACCCACTCTGCAACAGATCGCCGCTGGCATCAATAGTGTAATAAAAATTTTCAATTTGCGATCCGCCGATTTCGTTCATGAATATTTGGACATCGCGCCGCCCAAGTACCCCGAACACCGTTCCGAGCTAAGCGAGCTGTTACTTCAAAAATACGCCGGGCAGCAATTTGATCTGATTGTTACTTACAGTAAAGAAGGGTTGAATTTCCTTCTTAACGAAGGAAAAGGCCTTTCTCCAGGCACTCACTGCATTGCAGTTTTTGGGGAGCTCAATAAAGAAATCAGACAATCAGAGAGGAACGTTACGTATGTTCCTTTAGAGTTGGACCCGCGCGGTACTTTGGAACTTGGACTGAAGCTCTTTCCAAAAACCCGCAAGGTGCTTTTTGTGACAGGGACAGTACCAATTGACATGATGTTTGAGAGTAAGGCACGTGCTGAGTTTGCTTCTTGGCAAGGGAAACTGGATTTTGAATACACGACTCAACGTTCTGTTGAAGAATTGATGAAGTATGTTGTCAAATTGCCTCCTGATACGCTGATTATTTATTCAAATGTCACGTCCGATATCACCGGGAAGACCTTTGTTCCTCGCGATGTGGTGAAGGCCTTGGCCAGCAAATCCAATGCGCCTATCCTAAGCATGTTTTCAACACAAATCGATACCGGTGTAATCGGCGGTTCCATGGTTGACATGGAACAGGTTGGCGTGATGATTGGCAATGTTATGCTGGCGCTCGAAAATGGGGAGCCACTCAATATAAGATCTGTTTCAAATTTCACCAAGCCGATGTTTAATTGGACACAGATTGAGCAATGGGGTCTTAATCCGGATCGCCTTCCCGCTGACAGCATATTTATCAACCGTCCGCTGACCCTGTGGGGGCAGTATAAGGCAGCGGTTATTTCGACAGTGATAGTGATTCTTCTCCTGAGCAGTATGACTGTCGCTCTGGCAATTGAGAATAGGCGACGGAAATGCGCCGAAATGTCAGTACGTGAAAGCGCGGCTCAACTCCAAGCAGAGCGCGACCTGCTGGAACAGCGTGTGATTGAGCGTACCGCAGATATTAAGAATCAGCATGATCTGCTGGCGCAAAAGAATGAGGAATTGGAAGCTGCATTGTTCCAAATCAAGAGGTTAGAAGGAATCATTCCAATCTGTATGTATTGCAAAAAAATCAGGGATGATCAGAATACCTGGAATCAGTTAGAGCAATACATTACAGAACATTCTGAGGCTATGTTCAGTCACGGCATGTGTCCACAGTGTCTTGAAGAACAGGAAAAATTATTAGGAATATAAAGACTATTCCTGCATAATTGGAGGAATTCCATCCGACCATATTGTGGGAATAAGGGGATATGATAATAGAGTGTCAACTTACCGCTATGGGGCGGTGATGAATACGGATTCATCGCATTTCCGGCAACCCTCATAACCCACAGAAAAGGATGGCCATGGTTTATCTCATCTCAGGTGGCATCGGCTGGCTCATTGGCGTAATAGCCCATCGGATTCCCGATGCGTTCTATGGTTTGGTTCTGGGGATTCTGGTGGCTGAGATCTATCTGCTGCGCAAACGTCTCACCCGGCTTGAGGGGAGCGCGAAAGGAATCGTTCCGAAGGCCGAAAAAATTGTGGCGGAATCTCCTGTTGAGCGCGACGCCCCTGTTCATCCTGTCCCGGAGCCTCCGATTCCTCACGGGCCATTCCGGGAAACACGGGTTGAGGCTGATTATGAAAGGGAGTCGGCCCTTGACCTGCCCGATGCCCCCGAACCCCCACCCGTTTTTGCCGACGAAACCCTGGCCGCACCCGCCAAAATCCCGGAAACCAAAACAGACACCTTCTCATCACTTCCCGGCCGGCTGGTGGAATATCTGAAGAATTTTTTCACCACCGGCAATGTGGTCACCAAGATCGGCGTGATTGTTCTCTTTTTCGGCTTTTCCTTTCTGCTCAAATACGCGGCCCAGCGCAACCTGATCCCCATCGAGTTCCGGCTGATCGGCGTCTTTCTCGCAGGCCTCGGCATGCTTGGCGCGGGCTGGCGGCTGAGGATGCGGGAGATGATGTATGGCCTGATCCTCCAGGGCGGCGGCGTCGGGGTGCTGTATCTCACGGTTTTCGCGGCGGCCCGGTTCTATCATCTGCTGCCCTATGGGTTTGCCTTTGCCGTCATGTTCTGTCTGGTGGCGCTCTCCGGGATTCTCGCCGTGCTTCAGGACGCAAGAGCTCTCGCCGTATCCGGCATTATCGGCGGGTTTCTCGCCCCGGTGCTCATGTCCACCGGCAGCGGCAGCCATGTGGCGCTCTTTTCCTACTATGCCCTGCTCAATCTCGGCATTGTCGGCATCGCCTGGCACAAATCATGGCGGGAGCTGAACCTGATCGGCTTTGGTTTCACTTTTGTCATCGCCTCCTTGTGGGGCGGCAAATATTACCGGCCAGGTTATTTTTCCACCACCGAGCCGTTCCTCATCCTGTTTTTTCTTTATTATGTTATTATTTCAGTATTATATGCGCTACGCCAGCCCCTGAATCTTAAGGGCTATGTGGACGGGACCCTGGTCTTCGGCGTGCCCCTGGCAGCCTTCGGGTTGCAGTACGGGCTGGTCCGCAATTTCGAATATGGCCTGGCCATCAGCGCGCTCTGTCTCGGGCTTTTTTATATCCTGCTGGCCACCATCCTCTGGCGGCGTATTTCCGGATTGCGCGCAGTGGTTGAGTCATTTTTGGCCTTCGGCGTCGTGTTCGGCAGTCTGGCCATCCCCCTGGCCCTGGACGGCCGCTGGACATCCGCTGCCTGGGCCATTGAAGGCGCGGCCATTCTCTGGATCGGCGCCCGCCAGAACCGGATTCTTCCCCGCATCTTCGGAATTCTCCTTCAGGCAGGCTCCGGCGTTTCCTTTTTGCTGGCCTCCCATTTGCCGTTTCGCCAGATTCCGGTGGCCAACAGCTTTTTTGTCGGCTGCCTGCTCATCAGTCTGGCCGGTCTCTTCTCCAGCTGGTATCTGACAAAAAAGTCCGAAATCCTGCATCAATGGGAGCGGTATGCGGCAATTCCCCTGATGGTGTGGGGGATTGCCTGGTGGTTTGGAGGGGCTTTTCAGGAGATCGACCGCTTTGTGGGCTGGCAGGACCAGGTTTCGGCAGCGCTCATTCATGCGGCGGGGAGCTTCCTGCTTATGGACATCATCGGCCGCCGACTCGTCTGGAAACAGTTTGCCTATCCGTCGCTCTTTCTGCTGCCGGTGATGGGCCTTGCCAGCCTTCACCATCTGGGCTCCTCCGGCGATCTGCATCTTTTTGCCCGCATGGGATTTCTTGCCTGGGGCATCAGTTTTTGTGCCCAGTACCGTCTGCTTTTTACCTGTGAAACCATCTGGCCGGAAAGGATGGTGCGACTTTGGCACCAGTTTACCCTATGGCTCCTGATTTTTGTTCTGGCCCGGGAGAGTGCCTACTACGTCGATGTTTTATTGCAGGTCGGCTGGACCTGGCAATTCTGCGTCCGGGGGGTGGTGCCGGGTGTTATGGTGATGGCGCTTCTCAGTCAGGGCGACCGCCTTTCCTGGCCGGTCCGCCGGTTTCATGACGCCTATTT
Source organism: Desulfobacteraceae bacterium (assembly GCA_003599885.1). GTDB lineage: Bacteria > Desulfobacterota > Desulfobacteria > Desulfobacterales > Desulfosalsimonadaceae > SURF-3. Next base: position 19,244 of record QZKW01000029.1, read on the forward strand.
CGGGATGGGCGCCGGGATTCCGGTATTGTATCTGTTTGCCTGGGCGGTTTTCACCACCCTCTATCATGGAGACCCCGCGCCGCTGCAGTTTGTGCCGGTGATCAATCCCATGGAACTCACCCAGATCTATCTCCTTTTTATTGTGCTTCAATGGATCGGACGCCAGAAGGAATGGCTGCGCCGGTTTGACTTCCAGCCGGATCGCCCGGTTCTGAGCATCATGGTATATGCAGCCGGGTTTCTTCTGTTAAACGCCATGGTTGCAAGAACCATCCATTTCTGGGCCGACGTGCCGTACACCATTCCAGGGCTTTACGGATCGGTGCTTTTTCAGGCCGCGATTTCCATCCTCTGGGGAATGACCGCCCTGATAACGACCCTGGGCGCCACCCGGAAAGGCAGCCGTGTGGTCTGGATCATCGGCGCATTGATCCTGTCGCTGGTGGTTATCAAGTTGTTTATCGTTGATCTGGCCGGTACCGGCACGGTGGCCAGGATCATCTCATTTCTCGGCGTGGGGTCGCTCATGCTGCTCATCGGCTATTTTTCACCCCTTCCCCCGGCACGCCATCAGGAGGTTTCATGAGAATCTGCAGGATTGTTTTTCTTATCTTTTCCGTTGCCCTTCTTTTCTTATCGGCCACGTCAGCAGCAGCGCTTACGCCCGCTGATTTTGCTTTTGGTATGCCCATTTCTCTGGAAGAAAACGGGGCTGTCTACCGCCTTTCCATCCCCCCGGAAATTTATGCAACCGTTACCCGGAGCGATCTGGGCGATATCCGGATATTCAACAGCGCGGGAGCAGTAGTTCCCCATGCCCTGCGCCTGCCGGAGAAAAAGAACGGGATCACCGAGGTGGCAAACCCCCTGCCTTTTTTCCCCTTGTACTCGGATAAAACCGGAGAGGGGAAAGACGGCCTTTCGGTGCGCATCGAACAGGGCAAAGACGGCGCCATCATCAATGTGGAATCCGATGATACCAAAGCAGACAAGGACCGGAAATTGTCCGGCTATATCATTGACGCCAGCAAACATGCGGGGGGGATTCATGATCTCGACATTACCTGGCAGGAGGAAGAGGACAATTTTGTCACCACGGTTTCCGTGGAATCCAGCGACGATCTGACGCACTGGTCGACCCCGGTGCCCCGGGCGACGCTGGCCCGGATGCGGTTTTCCGGCCATGAAATCAGCCGGAAACGCATCCGGCTACCCATCCGTCCGGCCCGGTATCTCAGGCTTTCGTGGCCGGCCGGGGCCACGGGAATCGCGGTGAAAGAGATCATCGGCGTGCAGTGGACCGGGAAACCGGAAAAGGAGCGGATATGGACCGCTTTGAAGGGGAAGCCTGCTCCGGACAACGCCAAAAAGGGAATTACGGCCTATGAATACGACAGCGCCGCCCGGCTGCCGGTTGACCGCGTCCGGCTTCGGTTTTCCGAGAAAAACACCCTGGTCAACGCCCGTGTCCTTTCGCGGCTGGATGGAGGGTCGAATTGGCGGTTCCGGCAGAGCGGCATTTTTTATGATTTAAAAATCGACGATGTCGCCCTGGTGCAGGACACGGTGTCCATCGGGCAGACCGCCGACCGGTACTGGCGGGTGGAGCTGGGCGGGGACGCGTCTGCTGATCCCGGAAATATGCCGGAGCTTACGCTCGGGTGGCAGCCCCATGAGCTGCTGTTCGTGGCCCGGGGCAACGGCCCATTCATGCTGGCCTATGGTTCGGCAAGGCTTGGAGATGCGGATCTGGACTCCAGCCGGTCAGGGCTTCTGTATCAGGTGGTCGGCGCCAATGAGGAGGCGTTGCTTAAAGAGGCCGTGCTGTTGCCGAAAATAACACTCGGCGGCACGGACCTGCTGACCCCCGAACCGCCGCCGTTGCCATGGCGGAAATGGCTGCTCTGGGGGGTTCTGGTGTTTGGCGTGGGGATTATCGCACGGATGGCCTTTAGTCTTGGAAAGGGAATGAATAAAGAGGAAAATATTAACAAATCATAGGAGGTCATGACGATGGAAGACTTTATTACAAAAGCAGAAGTTCAGCGGGTGTGTCAGGAGATCGGTATCCGGGACTGGACCCGACTGACCGAAACCAAAGTTCAGGTGGAAGAAGCCAGAATCATTCAGGCGGCTGTCGGGTCGGAAGCGCTGGAAATTCCGGTGGAGTGGTTTCAGCAGGGGTTGGAGGTGGAGCTGGAGCATGGGGTGCAGTTTCCGGATGCGAATGTCACCAACAACCATCCCATCCTGACGGGCAAGATCGTTCTGGCCCATCTCAAGGAAATGCTGGATTATTACCTCCGGCTGGAAGTCGCGGAGCTGGAAGGCGATCTGTTTAAGGCGTCCAGGGCAGGGGATGCGGAGAAGATGGCCCGGAAGTACAAAAAATTGATTGTGGCGCGGGCGGCGTTGAGTGAGTGGGAAAATTCCGCAGGGTAAAAGAAGTCCTTGTTTGTTATAAATATACTGTTTAAATAGGTATATATAAAAATTTGATGCCTGATGCCGGTTTATAATGAGAGAGACATTCCGGCTATAGGAGATATGCAGAAACTTTTGAATCACTTGTTGGGCTCAAAAAAACATTGACAGACCGAGCAACTATATATTAGTTGCAAATATTGCTTTTACCATGGTAGGGTATAATGTCTAAAAAAGAAAAGCTACTGGCAAAACTTTGTGCCAGCCCGACACCAAAGAATTTCCCTTGGCACGATCTTATAACGCTAATGGGTAGCTTTGGATTTGAAAGCACATGCGGTGGTGGGTCGCACTATATGTTTGAACATTCGAGCGGTTTTCGTTTAAGAATGTCCAAAACACACCCGTCAGGAATTTTAAAAAATTATCAGATACAAGACGTTAAAAATGCACTCAGGCACATAGGGGTTATTCCATGAGCAATCTTACCTATAAAGGTTACACAGGTACAATTGAAGCCAGCATCGAAGATGGTTGCCTGCACGGCCAACTTCTTTTTATTGCTGATATTATCACCTATGAAGGGGACACTGTTGATAAGATTAAAACCTCTTTTGAGGAAGCAGTTGACCATTATCTTGCATATTGCCAGGATAAAGGGAAGCCAGCTAACAAACCTTATAGTGGCACTTTCAACGTAAGGGTTGGGCAAGAGCTTCACAGAAAAGCTGTTGAGGTCGCTTATCATCAAGGTATTACGCTCAATGACTTCGTTGCTCAATCTATCAAAAATGCTATAGAAAAAAACGGGGTTATAAGGTTAGAGCACACTCATCATCACAATATTACCATAACTGATAACCAAGCATCGAAAACCGTTGTTGCTACAATGGAAAAGCCACGTGCGTGGGAGAAATTACATGCAATCCAATAAGCATCATCCAAATAAAACTGTCGATTTTTCGCTTGTTGAACTAACTGAAATTCTTGTTAAACATCAAAAACTTCACGAAGGACTTTATAATTTGTCTGTAGAGTTTCAAATAGCTGTTGGGGCTGTAGGGCCGACTCCAGAATTAATAAGCCCAGGCGCAATGATAGGCGTTTCTCGCATTGGATTAGCAAAAACTGAAAAAGAAAAAGCGAATATTCACACTGTTGATGCTGCCAGTGTTAATCCAGCGCCTAAAAAAGCGGGCAAGAAAAAATAAAGCATGAACATGCAAATGGACCAACCAAGCGCTGCACATTTGCCTCAAGGGGCGCGGGCTTATTGCCGCCCCTTTTGTGTTTCCGGTGCTTGTTATATAGATCATCCGCTCTAAGGGCACCATTCATGATTGGCCCAAGGGTAATAATGGGACGCTGGATCATCGCCGCAGGATTTATATTGATTGTCATCGGGATGATACTGCATTTCGCCCCCTGGTTTTTAAGCTGGTTCGGCGGGCTGCCCGGCGATATCCGCATTGTGAAAGAGCGAACCACAATATTTATTCCCATCACGTCCATGCTGCTCATCAGCATCGTGGCAACGCTCCTGATTAATTTTTTTAAGCGATAGGCATCATTGACGACTCCGCAAAAAACTCCCTGCCCCGATGGTTTCCGTGGCGTGGGCAAAAACTCGCTGGAAAAGTGGAATGATGGGGGCTTGTTATTCCAATAGCGTTTGTCGAAACCCGCAGGTTCATTGGCGTTTATCCGCTCAGACAGTTTGCCCCCGTGATCCACGGAAACCATCGGGTCAGGGCCGCATCGCAATGGGAACAACCCTCCGGCGGTGTGGTTCGGGAATCAATTAAATTCGGGCTGTCGTAAGTCGCTTGTTTTTGATCAAAAAGCAGAAGCTGCTGAGAATTTTTTGCCCATCGCGCAGCATCCCTGACAGTCGGCGTTGAGTGCGTGGGAAAATTCTGCGGGGTAAAAAAACGCTTGTTAGGAAAAAAAGTGCTGTGTAAACAGTTGGATATAAATATATGGATGGCGATGGCGGTTATAAAATATCCCCGAAGGCCAGTTTATAATGATAGAGGCTTTTCGATTATTAGAGATATGCAGAAACTTTTGAATTACTTGTTCGGCAATAAGGTGAATCCCGTCGCCAACTTCACCCTATACAAGAAAGGATAAAGCATGAAACAAACATTAATTGCGTTCCTGCTGGCAACGTTCGCGGGCTGCCTGGTCTGTCAGGCAGCAGAGAAGCCCAACATCGTCCATATCGTTGCGGATGACCTCGGCTGGAAGGATGTCGGATTCAACGGATGTAAGGATATCAAGACGCCGAATCTCGACAAGCTCGCCGCAGAGGGGGCAAAGCTCTCAGAGTTCTACGTGCAGCCGATGTGCACACCGACGCGTGCGGCATTGATGACTGGCCGTTATCCATTCCGCTACGGCCTGCAAACTGCCGTCATCCCTTCCGTCTCTGACTACGGCCTGGATACGACCGAGTGGCTCATGCCTCAGTGTCTTAAGGAGGCCGGCTACAGAACTGCCATCATCGGCAAATGGCACCTGGGCCATGCCGACAGGAAATATTGGCCGAAACAACGCGGCTTCGACTACCAGTATGGCCCGATGATCGGCGAACTGGATTACTTCACGCACGAGGAGCATGGTGTCCTTGATTGGTATCGTGACAACGAGCCGGTTCGTGAAAAGGGATATACCACCCAGCTCCTGGGAAGCGACGCAGTCAAACTTATCGAAAGGCACGATATTTCCAAGCCGCTCTATCTCTACCTTGCCTTTAACGCCCCCCACACGCCCTATCAAGCGCCGCAGGAATATATCGACCGCTATAAGAACATCGAAGACCCCACCCGCCGCATCTATGCCGGTATGGTTACGTGCCTCGACGACGAGATCGGGCGTGTCGTTGCCGCACTCGACAAGAAGGGCATCCGCGACAACACGCTCATCCTTTTTCACAGTGACAACGGTGGCACGAAGAACGCCATGTTCGCGGGCGTCATGGCCGACATGTCGAAGGTGCGGATACCATGCGACAACGGCCCGTATCGGGATGGCAAGGGTTCTCTGTTTGAGGGCGGGACGCGCGTCTGCGCTTTCGCCAACTGGCCCGGCCATATCAAGGCACAGACCGTGGACGGGTTGATTCATGCAGTAGATATCTATCCGACGCTGGCCGCCCTGGCGCAGGCATCCACAGCCAAATGCAAACCACTCGACGGCCTCAATGTCTGGGATACCATCGCCCAGGGCAAACCATCGGCCCGCTCGGAAATCGTCTATAATATCGAACCTTTCCGTGCGGCACTGCGTCAAGGCGACTGGAAACTCATCTGGCGCACGATGCTTCCTTCCAGCGTTGACCTCTATGACCTTTCGAAAGATCCGTCCGAGCAGACCAACCTCGCTGCGACCGACCCCGGCCGGGTTGCCGCGATGCAGGAACGCCTGAACGCATTGGCGAAGGAAGCTGTGAAGCCGCTCTTCCTAGTGGAGCAGTTCAAAGTCGTCATGAAAAACATGAAAGGAGAACCCGTCCTGCCTATTGATGAAGGATTTGGCGACCCAGACCTGCCGTGACAAGGCAGGACAATGACGTACGGGCTCAGATTGATTCTTCTCCAGAAAAATAATCACCCACTTTAAAGGCTTTATTCATGATTGGCCAAAGGTACTAATGGGGTGCTGGATCATCGCAGCAGGATTCATATTGATTGTCATCGGGGCGATACTTCATTTCGCCCCTGGCTTCTCAGCTGGTTCGGCAGGCTGCCCGGCGATATCCGTATTGTGAAGGCACGAGCCACCATCTTTATTCCCATCACGTCCATGTTGCTCATCAGCATCGTGGCAACGCTTTTGATTAATTTCTTTAAGCGATAGATATTGACAACCGGTTATCTGGGATACGCGGTTAAAAAATCAATTTAACCAAACTTAACCCTATCAAGAGTGTGGGCCTGACCCCATTTCCACTCCAACCCGAATCACCAGGCAATATCTTCAGAGCCGACACGAACAACCGGAGGCTTGATCCATTTGCCCCCGGCTTCAATCAATATCGTATCCAGAACCTTTTCAAAAAGATTGTCATCTTCATCCATTCTATATTTTTGCAGGGCTTTGTCAGGAAGAAGTTCGTCATCATATGAAGTTAGAACATACATACGGAGTTTATCGGAATTAAAAAGTAAATCGACAAATCGAAACTTTCTCGTGTACCCATCTGAGCTTTCATCTGAACTTACATACAAAATATTTTCCTGGGGCGGCGTTCCCTTTTTTAGTGTATTTGTGCATAGGTCATATGGTTCGGGGACATACTTTTCACAAAACAAATGGACACTGCTAATAGGATGCTCACCGACCTCAAAATTCTCCCATTTGCCATAAATCAACTTCCAATAGTTCTGATCCGGTTCAATTTCACCCGCGCCGTCTACTGGTAATTTAACAGCCACTTTATGGTTTAAAAAAAATCTTGTCTCCATAACCAGTGGCTTATCATTTTCCCAAAATTCATGGCTCGTGAAGTAGCACCCGCAAAACAGTGTTAAAGTCAACATCAGCAGTGCTTGAAAAACTTTCAATTTCATCATATTGATCAGTCTCTCCGATATTAAATTCCGATGGTCCTTATCGATTACCGAAATACGCTTTCTGAATCGCCTATCCCCCTTTAATCACCCCGGCCGCCACTACATACACCAGCGAGGACGAGGGATTTAACCCCAGCAGACGCCGCGCTTCCCCATCATAAATGGCCCCGATCCCGCAGGCCCCCAACCCAAGAGCCGTCGCTCCCAGGTACACCGCATGCCCCAGCCGCCCGGCCGTCAGCATGGCATACCGGTATCCCCGTGCGCCCCACTGCCGGTCAAGCACATCCAGATTCGTCATAAACAAAAACTGAACCCCGGCATTGGCCAGCCACTGCTGATCCAGACTGACAGCCGCCATCTCACCGGTCACATTCCCTTCAAACACCCGGTGAAGCCTCCGCAGCCTCACGTCCACCAGATAAAAGCCGGGAGGCGTTCCGTCCACATTTCCCACCAGCAGGCCCACGGCAATGGCGGATGAATACCCCTGCCCGCCATCAGTTGAGACATCCGACGCCCGGCAGATCAGATCCACCATAAACGCCAACTGATCGCTATGCATGGGCTGCTGCACAAAATTTCTCCGGGACCGGCGGGCAGAAACGGTCCGGGCATAGGAAAGGAGCTGTTTTTCCAGAGCATCCGGAGAGGAGACGGCCCCAAAAGGAACAGGCAACAATCCCAAACAGGCGGCCATATCCACAGGCGGCCCGGCGGGCGGGACAATATCGCTCCCCGCCCGGTGAATGTCTAAAATTTCATGATACCGGATTTCCCTTTCAGATGTTTTACTCGCGCCCCGAATGCTTTCCGGCAGGACCTCGATTCTGAGCCCCGGCGATTTTTTCAGCTCAACGGCTCCTTTTCCGCTGCCGTATACATAAACGCACCCGATGCTGACCTCCTTTTCCGGATCAAAACCCAGCAAGTGATTTACGGCCGCATCATCAAACGCGTATACCAGCCGGCAGGAAAATCCGGCGGCACGAACCGCGAGCCGCAGACTTTCCATGACATGTCCTGCGTCCATCAGCACGTAGCGATACGCCCGCTTTCTGTATTTCCACGCACTGCGAAAAAATATGCCGGAAACAAAAAAGACCGCGATGGGACCGGATTTCTCATCTTCGGCAAAGGCATGGACTGCCGGTACAAAATTTCCGGTCCGCAGCGGTGTGAGGCTTCGGTTGTGAACGCCGTAATGGAAAACACCGGGGGCCAGGCCGCCGCCCCCCGGCCATACCAGATAAATTTCATTGGGATACAGGGCGCCTGCGGACGGCGCGCTGCGAAAATAAAAATCCGCCCCTCCCTGCCGGGCTTTTCCGGTCAGGCCATTCGCCAGATAAAGAATTCTGGACAGGTCTTCCAGACCCGGAACATTTTCGGATGAGGAGAAGCCTTCCCCCTCATAAACCTGGCGCAGGCTTCCGGGATACAAACCGCTGATTTCCGGCAGATGGACCGGCGCTATCCCCTGATAAGTCTTATACGGCACGGGCTGATGCGCCCAGTCCAGAAAATGGGGCTCCATGCCCTGCCGGTCGTATTCAGTCCCATAATGATAATCCTGCAAAAAGGTTTTCATACTTTCTCCCTGAAGTTCCGGGCCGGGGCCGGTTTGTTTTACGCTGCCAAATCCATTGACTCGTTAGGGTGTTTTGAAATATACATATCCCACTTATACGTCAGTCCGCAATGGTTCAATGAACCGGATGCGGCTCCTTTTTGAACGCACGTTTTCATAAAAAACAGGTCTGGAACGGATAATGATAGCAATTCCGGGATGGAAACGGAAACACCGGCTGATTGATCAGAAATCGCCTTCAGGGCCCTATTTTCTGGCTGGAGAAGATTTGTTTTTAAGGGTCGGCAACCGGGAAATTTTTATCAAACATATTTTTTCGGTTGATAAAAACAGGACCCGATGCGGTCCGGTGATTATGGCGCCCGGAATCTGTGCGAACGCCAACATCTTCCGGATGGACGACCAGGGGGGCCACCTTTCCCTGGAACATAACCGGTCGTTTGCCAATCTGCTGGCAGCGGAAGGGTTTGATGTATACCTCTATCATCCGGGCTATTGCGACCGGGTGAACAACCGCTATGTCAGCCGCAACTGTCCGCAAAGCATATACTATCAGAAGCGTTACCGGGTGAAACCCGAATTCAGCTATGGTGATATTGTAAACGAGGAAATGCCGGCGCTCATAGATTTTGTATGCCGCCACAGCCGATCGAAAACCCTTTCCTGGGTCGGTTACAGCCTGGGCGGCATGATCGCCTACTCCTATTTAGCCAAAAATCCGGCCAACCCGATTAAAAACCTGATCACCATCGGGAGCCCCATGGCGCTGAACCAGATTTTCTTCCGGTTTATTCCGTTTATCAACTTCACTTCCCGAATCCTGGGCGTGGAAGAAGATGCGGTTCTGGGGAATCTTTCCCAGAACATGGTGCCCCTGACACGCACCATTCGGGCCCTGCCGAACTGGTTTGTCCGTTTTAACCTGATTACCCCCTATCTCTGCAACCCGTTAAACATCCGGAATTCAACCATGAGGACCCTGCTGGGCCATATTGTGGAACCTATGCCCAAAGAGCTTCAGCGGTTTTTTTCCCGGTTTATTCAGCGGGGATACTCCTCTCAGGAAAAAATCACCGCTTATCTGAACCAGTTGCGGCACTTGAGAAAGACCCGGAAAAACTTTCTGTTTTTTTATGCGACCGGCGATCTCATCGCCACCCCTGAAAGTGTTTTTCTGGCCCGGGAAGTCATTTCGCCCTATGACCCGCTCAACCTGGTGGGGGTGCCGTCCGCCGGTCATGTGGACCTGATTGTCGGCAAAAACGCCTGTGAAAAGGTGTGGCAGCCCAGCGCTGAGTGGCTGTTGGAAAAAAATAAAAACGATTAGAAGTGAGGGGATATGCGCTATCAAGGCAAGGTGACACGCTGGAATGAGGACCGGGGTTTTGGATTCATTTCCCCGAACGGCAGCCGCAATCTGGTGTTTATTCATATCAGGGCGTTCATAAACACGCCGCAACGTCCTGTTCTCAATGAACTTGTTAACTATGAGTTAAGCGATGAGCAGAACGGCCGGGCGCGGGCGGAGAATGTGACGTTTGCGAGCGACGATGCGTTGGATGGCGCGTCAACCCGCAGATGGCCGTTTCGGGTTATCATGACGGCCGTACTTTTTATTTTTGTCGCTGTTTCGGCCGCCGGCATTATCTATCTTAATAACAGCGGGCGGTTCCCTGTTTGCCTTGGCCAAACGGGCAACGTTCTGAAAAACATCCTTAACGCCGTACACTTTTAATTTGAACAATTCCAATTTTTTCTATAAAGTGACGCATCTATAAATCCCGCAGAACCGATAAAATCATTCACCACCCGTGAGGGGCGTCCCACCTGTCAGCATGGGGGATTATTTTAAAACAGGAGTCAACATGATGATCTGGACATTAAAGAAAAAATTATACCGGGTACAGCATGGCGTGATGAAAATCGCCTCTGAAGTGATCCCCTTTCCGGTGCCTGTTCTGCTGACCGGGCCGGGAAGCGTCAGCAAACTGGCGGAAAACATCAAGGCCAGGGGCATCAAAAAGGTGCTGGTGGTGACGGACAAAGTACTGATGGGGTTGAAACTGCCGGAAGGGTTGCTGGCGTCATTAAAAGAGCATGGCGTAGATTACACGGTATTTGATGATGTGCAGCCCAATCCCACCATTGAAAACGTGGAAGCCGGCAAAAAAATCTACAAGGCGAACAATTGCAACGGCATTATCGGTTTTGGCGGCGGATCGGCCATTGACTGCGCCAAAATCATCGGCGCCCGCGTGTCCAATCCCTATCTCACGGTTCGCCGGATGAAAGGCATGTTCCGCGTGATTCTGCCCATCCCGCCGTTCTTTTGCGTGCCCACCACCGCAGGCACCGGATCGGAAACCACCGTGGCCGCCGTGATCACGGATGCCGCCACCCATGAGAAATTCGCCATCAGCGACCTGAAACTCATTCCCAAAATCGCGGTGCTGGACCCGGAACTGATGATCGGCCTGCCGCCGCACATCACGTCCACCACAGGCATGGACGCCCTGACCCACGCGGTGGAAGCTTATATCGGACTGAACGGCAATGCATTCACCGATGAAAATGCCGAAACTGCCGTGAAACTGGTATTTGAAAACCTGGAAGAAGTATACAAAAACGGCAAGAACCTGGAGGCCCGCCACAACATGGCCCTGGCGTCTTATTACGGCGGGGCCGCATTTACACGGGCTTATGTGGGCTATGTCCATGCCATCGCCCACAATATGGGCGGGCTTTACGGCGTGCCCCACGGACTGGCCAACGCCATTATCCTGCCCTATATTCTGGAATTCTGCCGGAAAGAAGCGGAGAAAAAACTGGCCGCCCTGGCGGTTGCCGGGGGCATCGGCAAGAAAAGCGAATCCGCGGAAAAACTGTCCCACCGGTTTATTGACCATATCAAAACCATGAATAAAAACATGGGAATCCCCACATTCATCAAAGAACTCAAAAAAAAGGACATCCCTCTCATCGCCAAACGGGCGCTGGACGAAGCCCATCCGGATTATCCGGTGCCGAGGATCATGACGCTTTCGGAATGCGAGGAGTTGATCAAAAAGCTGCTGCCGTAAAACCGCTGCTGATATTTTTGTTGATTATAATGGGCTGGAATCCATGGGATTCCGGCCCATTCATTTTTGCACTTCCGGAATTAAAGAATCCATTCGGGGGCGGGTTTTTGCCCATTGCGATGCGGCCCTGAGCCTGATGGTTTTCGTGGATACGGGGGCAAACTGTTTGAGCGGATCGGAATCAACAAACCCGTCGCCACCGATAAACAGGATCAGTAGAATCACTCCCGGCCATCCTCTTTATCAGCGAGTTTTTGCCCACGCCACGGAAACCGAAGGGGCAGGGAGTTTTCCGCAGCGCACGGGCGAGTTTCTTATGTTAATTTTCTTGGCGGCCAAGAAAATTAAAAATGACAGGGGGTTGCCGATGGATTGCCCTGTTTCTAAAGATTTTTATCCGGCAAAATTTTTATTATTTTTACGATTGTCCGGAGGGTGTCTTCGTCGGCTTTCTGGGAAAAATTCTGGATGACTTCTTTCAATTCTATTTTGCTGACGGTATGCCCGAAATCAAACATTTCCCACATATCTATCGTAAAGGCTTCGCTGAGTTTGATAAGCATGTCAAACGTGGGATTTTCCTTTCCGCATTCAATTCTGCTCAAATAATTTGAACTAATCCCTGCCTTTTCAGCAACTTGCTCCTGAGAAAGTTGCCTTCGTTTTCTTATTTCCTGAATTCTTCTGCCGAAAAGTTCCTTGATAGTCATATCTTCCCCCTGCTTTATAATCTCATTGAAGCGGGAGGATTTTGAATGAACCAATACAATAAATTTTTATTGAAAAATTAAACCAATAGATATAGCAATATGCTTATTGCTTTAATTCGATCCATTATAATGTGCCTATTGGTGATACTTATTGTATCGGCCAATATCGCTAATTTCTGGGAAGTGTTTGACTTTTAGTTCTTTGTGCGCCTATCACATATACGATCATTCGTTTCGCAAAGTCTATTTTTTACATATTGTCCATTATTCTTCTAATAATTATTTAAATTAAGGAGTTGGCGGATGCGAAAAACGGTTATAGTTATGGCCTTTATTTTTATGGCGTTGCTTATAAGCAATGCTTTTGGTCAGTCTCAGGAAAAAATTGATCAAAAGGCTTTTGAAAATGCAGAGGCTGCGGCCGTTAAGAATAAAGAGGAGATAAATTTTGACTTATCAATTTTACAAAAAGCACAACAGACAATTTTAAAATCTACTTTTCAGAATGAAGAGAAAATAACCTCGGCATCCTCTGAGATTGTTGACTCAAAAGATCCAAATGATTTTAATATGTTTAAGGGGACAAGGTGGTCTTTGGAATATACAACAACTCAGGATTATGAAAAAATAATAACTTTTTACAATGATGTTATTATTTCTGATGATGGCCGCGTTAATTTAGCTTTTAAGGACCAGTATGGTAATATTGGAATAATGGGATATACTCTTTCAGGCGGGGAGTTGATTGCAGAAGCTGCAGGGATATATCAGCCATACTATTTTGCAATGATTACGGTTAATTTGATGGATCCAATTAATTCTACGGAGATATATTGTTTTAACGCTATTGGTAATTTTTTGTTACAAGGAGCATATGCACGTTTATCTGATGCTACCGATTTTTATCCATTGACGGGAAGCCTACAAAGCTTTGGAACAAATTTTTTTGACGATGACGGAGATGGTTATACCGAGAACCAGGGCGATTGCAATGATAATAATAATTCCATTTATCCAGGAGCCATTGAAATCTGTGGAGACGGGATTGACCAGGACTGCAATGGGAGCGATTTGTCCTGTGGAAATCCGCCGCCCGCCCCAACCGCCGTCACCGCTTCGGACGGAACCCTGTCCGGCAAGGTCCAAATAAGCTGGAACCCGTCAACCGGGGCCGAATCTTACGATATTTACCGGGCGGATATCCCGGCCTGGGCAGGGGGTGTTCCCAAACGGATTGCCACATCCGTCATCGGAACTTCTTATGACGACACTTCAGCCGTCAGCGGCAAACAGTATTATTACTGGATCAAGGCAAAAAACACCAACGGCGGCAGCGGTTACAGCATGTTTAATCCGGGTTACTGGGGCGCCAATGGCTATGTTCCTTCACTGCCGGTCAATGTCGCGGCTTCCGATGGCACCGTTTCCGGTAAAGTGAGCATCACATGGGCCACCGTCCCAAACGCCGTGGTATATGAAATTTATCGCGCCGACTACCCGGCGTATCTGGGAGGAAAAATCAAAAACATTGGCACCTCTATCACGACCTCTTATAATGATGCCACCATTGTGAACGGTAATCAGTATTATTACTGGGTGAAGGCAAGAAATTCATGGGGCGTGAGCGGATACAGCAAATTTGATACCGGATATATCGGAGCATCTTCTGCCCTGCCGCCTGCGCCGACCGGAGTGGCCGCCACGGATGGAAATTCGGGCAAAGTGACGCTGACATGGAATGCCGTGTCCGGCTCCTTGATATACGAGGTGTATCGCGCCACCAAGCCCGCTTATGAAGGTGGTGTGCCAACGCTCCTGGGAACGGTGAAAAGCCCGGCGGTTTCATACAATGATACCGCTATAACCTGTGGACCGTCCTATTATTATTGGGTGAAGTCCAGAACCTCTTGGGGGTCCAGCGGATACAGCCAATTTGATACCGGGTTTTGCACCGGGCAATAAAAAGCAGGCCAACGACCATTAAAAGACCCGTTAGTCGGGGTGGTAATGTTTTTGAAATTACCACCCCGGCTGGAATAAAAGAATGCTTCCATATTTTGGGGGTCCCCTTTTGCGGGAATGGGTTCGAGCTGCAATCTTGACAGATTCAATGGTGGTTAGATTGATTTTTTAATCGCTATCCCCGATAACCCATTGCCATTTTTACTTTTCTTTATGGGAATCGCGCCGAGGCAAGCTCGGCATATCTTACGGGGTGGAAGTCCCCGTCGGGTAAGGGTTAGCCACCCACCCGTATCGAGTCTTGCACCTGTGGCGGAGTCGGCAGAGAGGCCGACGAACAAGACAGGTGAAGCGTAGACAGAGAATCCTGCAGGCCGCAGGGGGTGTCGCGGCCCCTGAAGTGCTGGTACAGCTTCGAAATGAGTGAGATGCGGACGCCGAGGGTTTTGCCCTTCGCCGAAGGCAACACAGAAGCATCCGTT
>QZKW01000084.1 GCA_003599885.1 Desulfobacteraceae bacterium
AATACTGGCTTAACCTGCAAATGGATTATGATCTCAAGGTCACCGGGCGAACGGTTAAGCGAAAATTAAAGGATATAAGGTCAATGGCGGGCATAAACGCCTGCTGATTCAAAAATAAAAAAGTTGGAACAAAAAGGCCGGGCACGTGTGAGCGTTGACCCGGTTTTTTTGTTGCGTGTTTTAAAAAACCGCGGGGCTATAGCGGGGCAAACTGCCTTAAAAATAAAAAAGGGCTTATCGCCTTTCGGCGTAAACCCTTGATTTTATTGGTGGAGCTGGTCGGGATCGAACCGGCGACCTCATGACTGCCAGTCATGCGCTCTCCCAGCTGAGCTACAGCCCCATTGAATTTTTTAGACAACCTAATAAAATGAAAAATTCCTGTCAACAGATATTTCATTAAAATCGCCCCGAACCGTATTATATTTATGCTCTCGCCGGTTCCACTGCCCTTCTGATATAAAGATAAATAGATCATATGGCATGATATTTTATTGACAAGATAACCTCTTAATAATAAAACCATAACACTTACAGTAGCCGTAAGGTTGCCTGAAAATATTAAACTAAAATTACAAAACCGTTTTTTCAACCTGACCAGCAAACTCTGTCGCAGGACGCCTTGCTGTCCATCACAACGCTATCTCAAGTCCAAAAGGAAAATTACATGTTAAACACAATGCGGGAAAACGCCGGTTCCTGGATCATCAAAGTGCTTCTGGGGATTATTGTCGTGGCGTTTATCTTTATGGGCGCCGGCTCTTTCAATGCCAGCCGGACGTCAAAAATTGCAACGGTGAATGGCGAAGCCATTTCTGCAGATCAGTTTCAACGGGCCTATTATAATATTCTTGAAAACCTTCGTTCCCAGTTCGGCAACAGTTTAAATGATGAAATGATCAAAATGTTAAACGTTAAAAAACAGGCGATGGATTCCGTCATCGACGCCACCCTGCTTCGCCAGGCGGCCCAGAAAAACGGCCTGCGCATCCCGGATGAAGAACTGGCCATATCCATCACAAGCATCCCCGCATTTCAAAAAAACGGCGCATTTGATAAGGAGCGCTATAAAATTCTGCTGGGCCAAAATCGATTAACGCCGGAAACTTTTGAAACCATTCAGAAAGAAGCGATGATGATGGACCAGATGCGTTCCCTCATCACCCGCAGCGCAAAAGTTTCGGATAACGAGGCCCGCGCCTGGTATCAATGGGAAAACACCTCTCTCGATATTAACTATGTGGATTTTAAACCCGAGACCTTTACCGACATTGAAATTACCGACAAAATGATTGCGGATTATTTTGCCGCTCATAAAGAAGACTATCGAACAAGCCCCCAAGCCCAGGCCAGATATATCAAATTCGATCCGGCCGCCTATAAAGCCAAAATAACCGTCACGCCGGAAGAAATCACCCAATATTATGCCGAATACCCGGATGAGTTCAAATCACCTGAAACCGTCACGGCCCGGCACATTCTTTTCAATCTTCCGGAAAAAGCAACCGCTGAGGAGGCCGAAGCGGTCCGTCTGAAAGCCGTGGATGTTTTGAAAAAGATAAACGCCGGCGAAGATTTCGCACAATTGGCCAAAACCCATTCGGACTGCCCCTCAAAAGAAAAAGGCGGGGATCTCGGCTCGTTCACCAGGGAACAGATGGTGAAACCCTTTTCGGACGCGGCATTCGCTCTTACCGTCGGCAGCGTCAGCGAACCCGTCCGGACCCAGTTCGGATGGCATATTATCAAATCGGATGCCCATAACCCGGAAGCCACCGCCTCTATAGAAGAAGCCACCCCCGGGATCTCTGAAAAAATAACCACCCAAAAAGCCAAAACAATAGCTTATAATGCTGCGGAATCCTTGTATAACTCAACTTTTGACGGGGAAGAGTTTGTAAAGAATGCCAAATCCAATAGCCTGGATCTGGTCACAACGGATTTTTTCGACATCGCCAAAGGACCGAAAGACATCGCAAATGGGAAGGCTTTTGCAGAAATTGCGTTTAAACTGCCGTTAATGGAAGTCAGTGATATCGCTGAAATCGACAATGCCTACTATCTGATCCAGGTGATCAAAAATGAACCGGAAAAAATCCCGGAACTCGATGTCGTCAAAGATCAGGTCCGGGCGGATGTGCTGAGGGAACAACAGAAAAATGCGGCTGAGAAGGCCGCCGGTCAATTTCTGGAAAAAGCCAAATCCGCCGGCACCCTAGCGGCGGCCGCAGGCGAGAATTCTGGTATAAAAATCAAATCCACAGGCTCTATTAACCGAAACGGAACAATCCCGGGTATTGGCAACGACCAGACATTGATCGCAGCAGCGTTTAACCTCACCGAAAAAAACAAGCTGCCTGAAAAAGTCGTTCAGGCTGAAACCGGATTATACGTCATTGAATTAAAAGAAAGAAAAGCGCCATTGGATCTGGGGTTCAAAATAGCTGAAAAGAACATTATTGATCGTGTATTGCAGCAAAAACGGATGAAACTGTATGATTCATGGATAGCAAAATTACGAGACAGCAGTGAGATCAAGGAATCCAGCAATTTTTAACGTCATGCCAAACCCGGGTTGTCGGGAATCACGCAGGAGCGTGATTCCCGGCAATCCCATGTGAAAGGTCTCAGTGGGGCGCAAAAAAAAAGAAAAAATCGAGGAAAAGGCTGAAAAAATCGATCTTCTGGTCAAACGCTGCCCGGAATGTTTCGTCAGCCTGCCGCTGGACGCCAAAAGATGCTCCTCATGTAATTCCAGAGTCGGCCGGGCTGACAAACACGGGATGGCCATAAAGCCCACCCACTGGATATCCTACATTGTGTGTATCCTTTCCTGGACGATTCTTATTTTATATGTCAATTGGGCCTTCCTGCGGTAGCCTTCCCCAAAACAGCAGAAATCACTTCGCCAGCATCGCCCGCATCATATCCGCAGTGTTTTCTGCATGATCCGCTATATTTCCTATTGTTTGCGCAAGTCTTACCAGGTGCATGACCGCAATGGGATCTTTTTCGTTTTTGAAAATATTTTTAATCAGCGCATACTCTCTTTTGTCTGCCTCATGCTCCATTTGCCTTAAATTCGTTATAATTTCCTTTACTTTTCGGCGTTGTTTTTCTGAAAAATTCTTAAAATAAACCCTTGCTTCAGAAAGCATAACCGTGAGTTCCTCAATGGGCTCGATCACTGCGTCAATCAGGAGAAAAAAATCCTTTTCAGCATATCCCGGAATACCTGCGTCCGGACGGAACGACAACCAGTTTGTGGCCGCCTTGACCGAATCCAGGACACTGTCCTGCTCTCTCAGGTATCTGAACAACTGAAACTTTTCAACGGGCATCATGACGCCCTTGGGCAAGTGCCCCCGGATACGCCGTTTGATGGCGTCCGCCTCATTTTCAAAACGGGAGACTTCCTGCCGGTGTTCCTCAAATGTATCGCACCTGGCCGATGCATAGCATTCCATGGCCTGTTGAAACGCCCAGGAACATTCCTTCACTTTTTCAGCATGTTCCTGCAAATCATCAAACGGTGAAGTGATAAACATTGAAGAAAATGGTATACGCACGTTTCGGTCTCCTTAATTATATAAAAAACGCCAGTATTTTAAATATCGCCATGCACGTTAACGCAGCCACCGGAAGGGTTAGCAACCAATATAACATAATTTGAAAAATAATACGAAAATTAACCGCTTCAATCCCGCCCGCAAGCCCTACGCCCATGACGCCCCCGATGGCCGCATGTGTCGTTGACACCGGCAATCCCATCTTGGATGCAACCAGAACCGTGGTCGCTGCTGAAAAATCCACCGCAAACCCTCTCGTATTGCTCAAGGTGGTAATCCTTTCACCCACGGTTTTAATGACCCGGGCCCCGCCCATGGCAATACCGCATGCAATACCGACCCCTCCGAACAGCAGCAGAAAAACCGGCACCGGAACGGTTGCCCCCACCGTTCCGGTCTTAAACAAAAAATAGATAACTGCCAGCGGACCAATGGCATTGGCCACGTCATTGGCTCCCTGAGCCAGGGCCACATAACAGGAGGTGCCGATTTGTATGCGCCGGAATATATCTTCGGCATCATTTTCCGATTTTGACTTGACCAATCTGATGATCGCCTGTTTACCGGCAACTCCAAGCGCCACGGAAATGATCAGTGAAAAGAATAATGCCGCAGAGGTTGTGATTTCAACCGTTTTGCCCAGAGGGGTTTTAAATAAAAAAGACATGGCGCAGACAAATACCGCCATACCGATAAAAAAAGGCGACAGCTTCAACGCCATTTGAAACGACTCTGAACGGGTCAATATCAACTTCACGATCAGCTTAAACATCAAAAAACTGATCACCAGGCTGAATACCGGGGAAATCACCCAGCTCAGCACAACCGTGCCAAGACATCCCCAGTTAACGACCGAAAAACCGCCGGCGGTCAGACCGAATCCGGCCATGGCCCCCACGATGGAGTGGGTGGTTGATACCGGCAGGGACTTCCAGGTCGCAAACGATACCCATAATGCTGCGGAAAGAAGCGTGGCCAGGGCGCCAAGAAGGGCCAGATGCGGATCATTAAGGACCTCTGGTGAAATAATCCCTTTTCGGATGGTGTCGGTGACATGGGCGCCGATAAATGTGGCGCCGACAATATTTAATATACCGGCAATCAGAATGGCCTGACGGAAGGTTATGGCTTTTGCACCAACGGCCGAGGCCATGGAATTGGCCACATCATTGGCACCGATGTTCCAGGCCATATAAAAACCAATGATAAAACCAAAAATCAGGATGGGAAGTTCAGCCGACATTCATGTGCCTATAACCAGAAGTTATCTATACAAATATTTTATTAAAAGGGCGGCATACCCATAAAATCGGACAATTGAGCCGGTCTTAGCACAGAGGCAACCTAACATCAAGGGTAAATTCCCGCCTAACCGCTCATTGACTTTTCAGCATGGATATATTAATTGAACAAAATCAACCTGTAAATTCAATAAATTCGACATTAGGCCAGTCAAAAGGATTTTCATGAGGGACAACCCAGCGATAAAACGCGTACTTTCCAAAAAATTAATCAGTTATTTCATTCTGGCCCTGGCGCTGTGCAGCGGTTGCGCCCGCCTTCACGAACCGGCCAAGGCTCCTGAAATCATCACCGCCGATCTTTCTTCGATTGCAGCCCAGGATGCCATTTTTAACCCGACCCGTCAATGGGCCCAGGAAACCAGCGACCTGAAACCGGACGCAAGCGTTATTTATGAAACCCTGCCCAACGGCTTCCGTTATATATTGATGAAAAACAGCCGGCCCGAAAGCCGGGTCAGCATGCATCTTTACATCCAGGCCGGCTCCATGCACGAGGCTGAAAATGAACGGGGCATCGCCCATTTTCTGGAGCATATGCTTTTTAACGGATCAGAGAATTTCAAACCCGGCGAACTGGTGAAATATTTTCAGGGCATCGGCATGAAATTCGGACCGGATGCCAATGCCCACACCGGTTTTTACAACACCGTGTACGATATTGATCTGCCCCAGGGAGATCGGGACGGTCTGGAAAAAGGGCTCTTTGTTTTAAGGGATTACGCTGCCGGGGCGCTGCTCCCGGAAGACGAGATTGATCGCGAGCGCGGCATCATTCTGGCGGAAAAAAGGACCCGGGATTCCGCGGATTACCGGACCTTTGAAGCCAGTTTTAATTTTGAGCTTCCGGACGCCCTGCTCTCAAAAAGACTCCCCATCGGCACGGAAGAAGTGCTCCGGAAGGCCGACCGCCGACTCCTCAAATCATTCTATGATGCCTGGTACCGGCCGGGAAAAATGGTTCTGATTCTGGTGGGGGATTTTGAAATCCCCATTGCAACCGGGGTTATCAAAGAAACATTTGGGACATTATCCGCCCGTGGACCGGCTGTCGCCTATCAGAACCCGGGGGTTATTAATCATCAGGGGATAAAGTCATTTTACCATTTTGAACCTGAAGCAGGAAGCACGTCCGTCAGCATTGAAACGATTTCCCCAAAAATCAACCCGCCGGATTCCGCTGAACTTCAGCGTCAGCGCCTGTTGTCCGCCATGTCCAATTATATCCTTAACAACCGTTTATCGGAACTGCTGGAAAAACCCGATACCCCATTCACATCTGCGGTCACGAATTCGGGAAACTATCTTAACTATCTGGAAGGCGCGGATATTTCTGCGGAGTGTTCTCCGGACAACTGGAAGGCCACTCTGACCATCCTTGAACAAACGTTGCGCAAGGCCCTGACATACGGATTTACAAAATCCGAAATAGACCGTGCGAAAAAAACCTTTATCTCCGGACTGGACCAGACAGTCAAAACCGCCGCCACCCGCGAAAGCCGGAATCTGGCGAATCAAATCATGCTGAGTTTAAGCGGAAACCGGGTTTTTCAATCCCCTGCCCAGAAAAAAGAACTGCTGGCTCCGTTTATCGAAACAATCTCTGCGAATGACCTGCACCTGGCATTAAAAAATGACTGGGCGGCAGATCACCGGCTCATTCTGGTCACCGGAAATACGGATTTAAAAAACCAACCCCAACCCCCTGAAAATTTGATACGTGCCGTTTATGACGCAAGCCACCGGATCGCACTTGAAAAGCCTCTTGAAAAAGCACTTATAGGCTTTCCTTACCTGCCGACGCCGGCTCAAAAAGGCAAAATTGTCCATCAGGAAACCATATCCGATTTGGGCATTGTTTCCGTAAAATTTGAAAACAATGTGCATCTTCTCGTCAAGAAAACAGACTTTAAGGCCAACCAGGTTCAGGCTGCCCTTGTTTTCGGAAGCGGACAAAGTGGCGAGCCTGAAAAAAGCCCCGGCCTTGCGCTGATAAGTCAACGGGTGGTGAACCTGAGCGGCCTGGGCCATCTGACCCGTGATGAGCTCAAACAGGCATTGGCCGGAAAGAATACAGGTGTTATATTTCAAGTGGATGAGGATCATTTTGCGCTGGCAGGAGAATCGGTGACCGATGAAATCCCCCTCATGTTTCAACTCTACCATGCATATCTGACTGATCCGGGATTCAGACAAGACGCCATGGATCTGGCCATTGCCCAGTATGCCCAGGAATATGATGCCCTCTCCCATTCCATTGATGGCGGCATGATGTTTCAAGGCGCACGTTTTCTTGCCGGCGGCGACTCAAGATTCGGGCTTCCTGACATTGATACCTTAAAAAAGCATTCGCTTGAGGATATCCGAAGGTGGGTGAAACCTGCTTTGACCACACCGCCCATCGAAATTTCAGTAGTAGGGGATCTGGATGTGGAAACAGTCATTGATCTGGCCGCAACCTATATTGGCAGTCTGCCTGCCCGGATCGACATCCAGGCAATGGATAAGGACAGAAAACCCGTATTTCCGAAAGGCGACGCCATCACGATTCCTGTGCCGACCGTTATTCCCAAAGGCATCGTGGATGTTGCGTTTCTGACCGGGGACTTCCGCGATAACCACCGGAACAGGCGACTGTCGGCATTGTCGGAAGTCATCTCCGATCGGATGCGGGTGAAGATCAGAGAAGAAATGGGAGCTGCGTATTC
Organism: Desulfobacteraceae bacterium; assembly: GCA_003599885.1. GTDB lineage: Bacteria > Desulfobacterota > Desulfobacteria > Desulfobacterales > Desulfosalsimonadaceae > SURF-3. The sequence goes on from QZKW01000084.1 coordinate 7,579, forward strand.
GTCTTATGCCTATAATGACCCGAGCCGCGCATACCCCGGCTATGGCCTGCTGCATAACGTCGTTCAAACCGATCCGGACCAGTCCGATACCATCATAAACGCCATTAAATCCATTCTCACCGATATTGCAAATAACGGGGTGTTCGAGGATGAACTGCAGCGGGCTATCAGGCCGATCCTCACCTCCATTCGAGAACGGATCAAAACTAACCCTTACTGGCTGGGCAGCGTCATGAAGGGTTCCAGCCGTTTCCCCGCTCAACTGGACTGGTGCCGGTCATTTGAAACGGATTACGCAACCATCACCGCGCAGGAACTTACTGCACTGACAAAACAATACCTGAAAGAAACGGACGCCGCCACAGTGATTATTGTTCCTGTGCCCAAGCCCCAAAAAGAGTCAATACCTGAAAAAGACAAGGGGTGAAAACCGAAGCCATCGATCATGTTGTCATTGCGCATACACTCACGGTGAAGTGGATTCTGAATTGGAACCAGATATCACTTTAACCGTTTCGTCCCCTGACAGCGGTGGACTTGTTTTACGGAAGCTTCCGTTCCGGATGGACTGGTAATAATATCGGGAATGTTCAGGGGTGACGACGATTTCCGGAATCAGTTGCCCGCCACCCTGGTTCAGATCAATTCGATTGTTCCCCTTCCGGAGAGGTATGCGCACCAGCGTTAAATACGCCGGCAGTGTTTCCCAGGCCCGGGTGTCGGGTTCCTCAAGAAGAAAAAATACAATGCGCACCAGCACTTCTACATTCGAGTCATCTATCTGCTGCGCGATGACCTCTTTGGCCGCCGCACGGGCGGTTTCTTTGGCGATAATCTGGACCAGCCGTTCATTTAAAGACGCCTTTAATACCTGGCCCATATCCGTAGTGACCATATTTACCGGTCCGGCTTCCGGCGATGATTGGACCACCAACGGGTAAAAAGAATCGGTGACATCCTCGTACGTGGCGAAAGAGAACCGGATAGAAGGGGGCAGCACAATATTGCGAGGCACTTTCACCGGCGCCCGCCCCTGAGCAGCAAACACAATCAACTCGGCGGCATCTTCCGCTCCCAGTGGCTTTAACGCTGATTCAGGCAGGTACTCCCGGTAGATTTCGACCTCATCGTCAAAACCCAATTGTCCCGCCAAAGCGCATAATTTTCCCGCGACCGGTTCCGGGGTCGGCAGCAATTCAGCCAGTTTTTTGTATTCAATATACGCACTATTGATTTCCCCCAAAGCTTCAAAACAATGGGCGATCAGGGCACGGGTGAACAAATCCCCGGAACATGCCGGATAGCGTTCATACGCCTCCAGATATTGCTTTCCTTCCACCAGTGCATCCTCTACCTCGCCAATCATCAGATAATTCATCATCAGGTAGGTATGGACAAACAGCCGTTCCGCATATTCTCCTTTATAATCAGTCAGCCATTCGGTGGTGACCAGTGAAGCCGCCTGTTCGGATGCGCTGATGCGGTCCTGCTCTTTAATCAGGCCGGCGGCTGCCCGGAGGGCAATAATACTTTCCGGATACTGGCCGGCATAATGAAGGATCACTCCCTTTTCCATGAGAAAGAGAAGCCGTTCCCGGCTGGAAACATCTTCCGGATCGGACAACGCTGCAGATGCCTGATCCAGGTTGCCGCTGTAGAATTCACTTCTCGCCTGCTGCAACTGGGCGGATACGCATCCGGACATGAGCAGAACAGACAGATATAACAGCAGCAGACACCGGCACCTGACGTTTCGGCCAGCGCAAGAGACTTCTTTTATGATGCGACCCATCAATATATATGAACCCGATATTTGAGTCCGGTGACGTTATCCATAGTGCCATCCGCCCGGCCTTTGACAGGCTCCGGGCGGACAGCTTGGTATGATTGCACAACCGGATTGATCACCTGTTTGGCTACCATCCGATAATCGGCGTTGAGGATTCCCTGACGATTTCCACACTATCCGTCCACTCGATCAGGCCGGTCTGCAAATCCGTCAGCTCAAGAACCAGGCTGTAATAACGAAGGGTTTTCTTTTTCAGGCGCACCTGTTTGGGCTCTTCTTTGTTTATCGAACGCAACGTTCCGGATATCATATATTCGGCCCCCACCTGCTTGGCCCTCTGGATGCGGGTCTCAGGCGTAACGTTGCCGCCGTATTGATAGTCAGATTCCTTCTGAATGGTCCCCCTCTGGACTTCATTGACGAAGCGGGCTTTTCCGGATTGCAGAATTTCCTGGCGGATATCATCTGTAATGGCGGAGGTTTCAATATGCTCGGATGTCCGGTTCGCCACATTATATACAATCAGCACCGGCCGGTCGTTTCTTGCCACCAGGGGCGGCTTGTTCATCAGCGAACTCACCAGACTGCTCACGATGGCCTTCTTGTCGGAAAAATCATAACCAACATCATAATGAATCACTTCATCCGGTGAAATATCCCGGTTGGTGGCACTGCAACCGATGATCATCGACAGGGCCATCACCATAACTCCCGATACCATACTTTTCGTCCATGTGTTCCCAAACATTTAACCGTCTCCTTACTTAAACCAATAAATTTATACCCACATAACGCCATAAAGTGCCTGCGCATAAAAAGAGCTTACAACCTCTCCGCCGCCCTTTTTCAGAACTGATTTTTCAGTAATATGAAAAAAAACGATGATTCGCAAGACATTCAATTTCATTTCCAACAAAAAAGCAACCTCCACTCATTGAGATTCCTATTAAATGTTTGCCTGAATGAGAATTATTTGTTATGGATTAACACCATTCGATAAAAAATAATTTTAACAGGCTGATATAATGACAAAATCATCAAATACAGAAGGTTTTACGCGTAAAATATGGAAATTTTTTGCTTCCGTAAAACTGTCTGTGGCGATTCTTCTATCCCTTGCGGCAACATCCATCATCGGCACCGTCATTCCCCAGAACGGAAGTGCGGAAGTCTATATTCACCAATATGGAGAGGTTTTTTTTAAATTATTCAATACCCTTGATTTTTTTGACATGTACCATTCCTGGTGGTTTCGGGTGCTCCTGTGCCTCCTGACGATCAATCTTATCGTCTGCTCCATCCACCGGCTGACTTCCACCTGGAAAATTATTTTCCCCGACCACCCTTCTTTTGATGCAAACCGCTTTCAAAATGCGAAAAACCGCCAGGAGTGGACATCCACCAGTTCTCCTGAAACTTTAAAGGCAATGTATGATCCTTATATCGGGAAACGGTTCTCAATCTCCCTGACAGAAAAAACCAAAGACGGTTATCTCATCTTTGGGGAAAAAGGCCGATGGACCCGTCTGGGTGTCTATGCAGTGCATTTGAGCATCATTTTCATGATAACCGGCGGGCTCATTGGATCTATTTTCGGATTTGACGGATCCGTGAATATCCCGGAAGGCCAGTCAACAGACACGATTTTCCTGCAAAACGACCCGACGGGGAAAAAGCTGGATTTCCAGATACGATGCGAGGATTTTGACTTAAGCTTTTATGATTCAGGTATGCCAAAAGAATACCGGTCAAGCCTGTCCATTATAAAAAATGGCCGGACAATGGCACAGAAAGATATTATCGTGAATGACCCGCTGAGATTTGAAGGCATCAATATTTTTCAATCCAGTTATGGCGAAATGCCATCCGACCGTTTGACTGTTACGTTTACCGAAAGGGAATCCGGCCTTCTGTATGACGTTGAGGCAATGATTAAAAAACCCATTGATATGCCAGGCAATTCAGGCAAACTGATCATTGAGGATTTCAGGACCAATTTCTCGTATAGCGGATTCAATCTCGGAAAGACCTTTATCTGCACCATGGTCCCCACAGGTGGAGAACCGGAAACGCTGCTGATTTCAGTAGACCACCCCCGTTTTGACATGATGCGACAGGGTGATTTTATTATTACCATTTCCAATATTGATTTTAAATACTATACCGGCCTCCAGGTCACCAAAGATCCCGGCGTTCCTGCTGTATACGCAGGGTTTTTATTCATGATCATAGGATGTTACATCACATTTTTTATGTTTCATCAAGCCGTATGCATTAAATTATCGACCACCGGCTCCGGCGCTCAAATTGAACTTTCAGGAATATCCGGAAAAAACCGGCCGGGAATGAACGCCATTATTCTCCGGATGTCCAATCATCTGAAACGGCTCAGCGCGGCTTAAAAAAGGACTAACGAATGACCAGTTCTGAAATATTTTCGATTATTACATTTGTATACGGAGCGGCAGCCATACTGTACATGGTTGCATGGGTTTTTAAAAAACCGCTGCCCGGCACTCTGGCCACCGCCACACTGGCTGCTGCTGCTTTAGGCAATCTGGCCGGGATTCTTCTCCGGTGGGTGGAATCCCACCAAATGGGAATTGGGCGTCCGCCATTAACCAACCTTTACGAATCCCTGATCTTTTTCGCCCTGACCATCGCGGTTATTTACCTGTTTGTGGAATTCAAATACAAAATTCGGATTCTTGGAGCGATTGCAGGACCCATGCCGTTTCTGGCCATGGCCTATGCCTCGCTGCCCAAAGTCAATACCGCCATTCAGCCGCTGATCCCCGCTTTAAAAAGCAACTGGCTGATCGCCCATGTCATGACCTGTTTTATCGGATATGCCGCATTTACCATCGCATTTGGCATCAGCATCATGTTTCTCGTCAAGTCTTCGGGAGATGCTCCGTCATCCGGCGCGCAGCCACTTAGAATGGCCGGCCGGATTCCGGCTTTCGACATTCTGGATGATCTGACACACCAGATGGTGACATTCGGGTTCCTGTTCCTCTCCATCGGCATCATTACCGGCGCGGTGTGGGCGAACCAGGCTTGGGGCCGCTACTGGGGCTGGGATCCCAAAGAAACCTGGTCTCTTGTCACCTGGCTGATTTATGCGACCTTGCTTCACGCGCGTCTGATGCGGGGATGGAGGGGGAAAAATATTGCGGTGCTGTCATGCGTCGGGTTTGTCGCCATGCTGTTTACCTATTTCGGCGTAAACCTGCTGCCGGGGCTGCACAGCTATCAGTAACAGATATTCCTATTGACAACTGATGCTGAAATCGGTAATCCAATTTTTTTCCAACAAACAAATATTGCAATAATTGAAGCAACTAATCCTTGATAAGGATCACAAATCGACCCGTTTAATACGGTCTAAACGGGCGCGCCACCACAAACCTCTATAGCTTTGACGGAGTTTTACATGAGTAGCACAGACCATCATCATACACATTCAGCAAAGGCAGCGCCAGACCCGGATCATCACGAATCCGGTGCCAGCGGCTCCCAGCCTGCCAAATCATCCGGATGGGGCGTTTTTCTATTTTTCATGATCGGCTTTGTGGGAAGTTTGATTTCCGGATGGATCCTGTTTCCGGAGTTGCTCTATTCTAAAAAAAGCCAGCCCATTGACTTTAACCATTCCGTTCATTTGGACCTGGTCGATGACGGATGCAACTCCTGTCATTTTTTTGAAGAAGACGGCAGCTTTACCGGCATGCCGGACTTAAGCAAATGTGTCGACTGCCATGAATCCGCCCAGACCGACGACCCGGAAGAAATCAAATTCGTGGATGAATATGTGACACCGGGCATCGAAGTTCCCTGGCTGAATCATTCCAAACAACCCGATTGCGTCTTCTTCTCCCATTCCGCCCATGTGATGGGTGCAGGCATGTCCTGCGAAAGCTGTCATGGAGATATCGGCACGTCCGAGCATACGCGGGTTTACGAGGAGAACAGGCTCACCGGCTACAGCCGCGACATCTGGGGGCATAGCATATCGAGACTCGGCAAGCCCGAACCCGGGGACCCCCTGCCCATGAAAATGAACGATTGCGCCAAATGCCATGAGGAAGAAACCGGACACAAGGGGGCATGTTTTCAATGTCACAAATAATGGCGTACAAAAACAACCAACCAAAAATTTTCAATCGTTTTTGAAGCATACGAGGATGATTCCATGAAAATTGACCGAAGAAATTTTCTGACATACACGACAGCAGCGGTACTCGGCGGCGCGGCAGGTTCCATGCTGACGCCGGCGCCCTGGAAATTGATGGACGATGTGTCCATCTGGACCCAGAATTGGCCGTGGACACCGGTTCCGGAAGCCGGACCGGTAACACACAAGCAATCTGCCTGCACCCTTTGCCCCGGCGGGTGCGGAATTAATGTCCGGTTTGTCGGCACCCGTCCGGTAAAAATTGAGGGATTGAAAGACCACCCGGTGAACAAAGGTTCGCTCTGCCCAATGGGTCTTTCCGGCCTGCAATATGTATACGGACCGGATCGCGTCGGGTCGCCCCTGAAGCGGGAAGGAAAGCGCGGTGAAGGGAAATGGAAAAAAATCACCTGGAATGAAGCGCTGACGGCTGTTACGGACAAACTTGCCAGTCTGCGGAAATCGGAAAATCCGCAATCCTTGGCATGCATCACAGGGTCAAGCCGTGGGACTCTTCCCAGCTTGATCGGCCGCTTCCTGACCGTCTACGGTTCCCCGAATCTGCTTCGTCCGGCCACCGTTCAGGATGCTAACGAACAGGCCCTTTTTCTGACTCAGGGGAAGCAGGGGACACTGGGTTTTGACATTGAAAATGCTGATTTTATTTTGAGTTTCGGCAGCGGGATTTTAGATGGCTGGGGTTCGCCGGGACGCATGTTCCGTCTTTTTGGAACACGTAAATCCGAGCAACGGATCATTCAAATAGAACCGCGCCTGTCCAATACGGCGGCCAAAGCAAGCCGCTGGATCGGCATCAATCCCGGAACAGAAGGTGCTCTGGCCTTAGGTCTTGCCCATGTGATCATCAAAGAATCATTATACAATAAAAATTTCATTGAAAAATTTACCTTTGGTTTTAATGACTGGACGGATGATGCCGGTATCACCCATACCGGATTTGCGACCCTGGTGGAAGCGTATTCGCCTGAGAAAGTATCTCAAATCACCGGTATACCGAAGCCGTTAATCGAGTCTCTGGCACGGGAATTTGCCGCTTCACCCAGACCCCTTGCCATAAACGGACGAGGGCAAGGGACATTGCCCGGAAGCATCGATGAAAGCCTTGCCATGCAATCCCTGAACGCGCTGACAGGAAATATTAATCAAATTGGTGGGATATATATTGTCCCGGAACAGACTTATGCGAAATGGCCGGATTTGGGCATGGATGCCACGGCATCCAAAGGCATGCAGCAGCCGCGTATCGATGGCGCCGGCAGCGATCAGTTCCCCAACACCCGTTCCCTTTTAAACCGATTGCCGGGGCTCATCAATTCAGTAAAAGGCGATTCGCCGGTTCAGGCACTGCTGGTTGTTGACGCCAATCCCATGTACACCCTTCCGGACACGGCTGCTACCCGGAAAGCATTTGACAAGATTCCGTTTATTGTGAGTTTTTCCTCTTATATGGACGAAACGGCTGCCTATGCCGACTACATTCTGCCGGATCACGCAAATCTTGAACGATATCAGGACATCCCAACCCCGGCAGGTATGGCGCATCAGACCATCACCCTGGCCACACCGGTCATAGAGCCGTTGTATGACACCAAACACACCGGTGATGCACTGATCCATATTGCCAAATCGCTGGGTGGGTTTGTCGAAGAGGCGTTTCCCTGGGACGACTATGAAACCTTCCTGGCTGACACCTTGCAAGACCATTGGAGCGACCTGAAGGAAAAAGGAGTCATTGAAATCTCCCCAGATTCGAAAGATTCGGCGGTTTTGTCATTTAATACAGCATCTGCAAAATATGAATTTTGTCCTGCTGCTGCCACCCGGCAGGGCAGCAAAGACAGCAATGCGCCCTCTGCTTATACACCTGCAGCCATAGAAGGGGATGAAAAGCGTTTTAGCCTGTTGCTGGTTCCCTATGATTCCATACGACTGTCCGGTGAACAAATCGCCAACTCTCCGTTTATGACCAAAACAGTGGAGGCTACGGTACTTAAAAAACAGATGACGCTTGTGGAAATTAACCCGAAAACCGCCAAAACGCTCGCCTTAAAAGAAGGGAGCAAAGCCGTGTTGACGACTCCAAAAGGCAAGGCATCGGTGATCGTTCATCTGTATGAAGGAATTATGCCCGGTCTTATCGCGCTTCCCAGAGGACTCGGCCACACCGCATACAGTGAATTCCTGGCGGGTAAAGGGACAAACACCAACGACCTGATCGGTTCCGTTGAAGATCCGGCCTCTGGATTCGATATGGCATGGGGGATTCGGGCCCAGCTGTCCAAAGCCTAAACCCGGACAAATATGTCTATTAAAACGCTTCTTTAAAGTCGTGTTGCATAATGATCTAAATTCAACGACGAGGTTTTCATGAAAGAAAAAAACGATTACGAACACTCAAAAAGATACGGCATGGTCATAGACCTGGACAAATGCACCGGCTGCGGCTCCTGCATGATCGGCTGTTATACGGAAAACAATGTGCCGTTCAAAGCAGATGAGACCAATAAGCTTGACAGCATCAACTGGATTCAGGTCTATAAACTGACAAACGGGAAGCCCTATCCGGAGACTGAAATCAGCTATCTTCCCATGCCGTGCATGCAGTGCGACGGCGAGGGCAAGCTTGGCCACTCACCATGTGTTTCCGTATGCCCGGCAGTTGCCACCGACTATGACTACAGCACCGGCATCGTCAGCCAGATCTATACCCGATGCTTCGGTTGTCGTTACTGCATGGCCGCCTGTCCTTATCACGCAAGAAAGTTCAACTGGTGGGATCCGGTATGGCCGGCAGACATGGAAAAATATCTGAGTCCGGATGTTTCACCCAGAATGCGCGGTGTGGTTGAAAAATGTTCCTTTTGCTTCCACCGCTACCAGTTGGCCAGAAATAAAGCCTATTATGAAAATCGGCAGACAGAAGAACTGGGCGAGGACGAATATCAAACCGCCTGTGCCGAAGCCTGCCCGACTGGCGCGATTACATTTGGCGATTTGAATAATAAGAGCCATGCCGTCTACCAGCTAAAAAACAGTCCCAATGCATTTCGTCTGCTTGAACGACTGGAAACAAACCCAAAGGTGTATTATCTGTCATCCAAAAAATGGGTGCGCCGTCAGGGGGATAATTATCTCGCGAATGAAGAACCCGGTTTAATTAAAAAAATAGATAAACAACACCACTAAACTGAAATATAGCAAGGAGCAATTCGATGAACGAGACACCATTGATTCCTGCGGGTGTTAAACGCTGTTCAAAATGGCAGTTTTCTCTCTGGATGGGAGCGGTTACGGCCGTCTTAATCTGGGGTATTTATGCCATGTTTCTCATCTGGTACAAAGGGCTCAACCAGACCAATATGAATGACGCCTATGGATTCGCCCTATGGATCTGGGCGGACCTGGCCGTGATCGCCTTAGGCGGCGGCGCGTTTTTTTCCGGGTTTTTAACCTATATTATCGGCAAGGATGACTTAAAAAACATTATCAACTTTGCCGTTATTATCGGGTTTATCTGTTATAGTTCCGCATTGCTGATTCTGGCCATCGACATAGGCCAGCCGCTTCGGGGATGGTTTATTTTCTGGCACGCCAACGTCCATTCCATGCTAACGGAAGTGGCGTTTTGCCTGTCCTGCTATTTCGCAGTGCTGACCATTGAATTTATCCCTCTGATTCTTGAAAATCCCAGACTGGCCAAAAAACCATTTCTTCATCATTTGAGCCATAACATGCACGGTGTGATGGCTGTTTTTGCAGCTACCGGTGTGTTTTTATCCTTTTTCCACCAGGGCTCCCTCGGGGGAGTAGCCGGGGTTTTGTATGGCCGTCCGTTTGCCTATCGGGAACATGTTTTTATCTGGCCTTGGACGTTTTTCCTGTTTACCTGGTCAGCAGCCGCCTGCGGCCCTTGCTTCACTATTCTGGTTACCTGGATGACTGAAAAGATTACCCGAAAAAAACTCGTTAAACAGGAAGTCATCTGGCTTTTCGCTAAAATTTCCGGTTGGATGATTATTACCTATATCACTGCAAAAACCATTGATACACTTTACTGGGCCCTTGTCACAGCGCCTTCTAAAGGCTTCACGTTAATGGATTTCTATTCCAGCCCCACGTATAATATCGGGCTCCTGTTTATCGAAATCGTGCTCTGCGGCTTCGTTCCAGGGCTTATTTTGATCACCCGCCGTGGACGAGAGAATTCATTTTTTCTAATGTCGGCAGTGATTCTGGCTGTTATCGGCGTTTCTCTCAATCGATGGGTGATGGTGCTTCAGGTCATGGCGGTTCCGTTATTTTCCTTTAATGACTGGTACACCTATATGCCAAGTTGGCAGGAAGTGGCGACCACTGTCCTTCCCGTGGCTTACGGACTGATTGTGATCTCTCTGGCCTATCGTTACTTACCGGTATTCCCACAGGAACAAGAACTGAATCCCATCGATTAACATAAAGGGATATTTAGGAGGGCAACAAAATGTTTCCATTTTGCTTTGAATGGGCTTGGGATATGTCCCATATGGTTTTCATGGGAGGTTTATGGTACGCACTGTCTATTATCGGCGCGGGATTGACCTTTGCGATTGTCAAATCCATCATGGATATGAAAAGTCATGATGAAAAGGATCACGGACATCACTAATAAGTCTGTATTTCAATATTTGTAAACCATAAAAAGCGTTGCCTTGTGCTATTCTGGGGCAACGCTTTTTTTATTTAAATTTAACCCCTTAAAAAGAAAAGAATCAAAAGTGGACGAAATTATCATAAAAGGCGGGAGATCTCTGAAAGGAGAGGTGATTGTCGGGGGCGCAAAAAATGCGGCGCTTCCCATCCTTGCTGCATCACTGCTTGTTGGCGGCAGGTTTACCTTTCATAATGTTCCTGTTTTAAAAGATATTGACAGCATCAAGGAGCTTCTTTCAAACATGGGGGCGAGTGTGGAAACAGACGGCCATACGGTTTATATTGATACGGCCAACCTGAACTGTTTTGAAGCGCCCTATGAACAGGTTCGAAAAATGCGGGCATCCATCCTGGTGCTTGGCCCCCTTCTTTCACGAATGAAAAAAGCCAGAGTTTCTCTTCCCGGCGGATGCGCCATCGGAGCGAGGCCCATTGATCTGCACTTAAACGGGCTGGCTCTTCTCGGGGCGGACATCCGTCTGGAACACGGATATGTTGAAGCAGCCTGCAAGAAGATGAAGGGCGCAGAAATTTATTTTGATGTTCCGACAGTCACCGGCACGGAAAATCTGATGATGGCAGCGGTTCTGGCTGAAGGAACAACTGTTTTGCGGAATGCGGCCCGCGAACCTGAGATTATCGCTCTAGCAGATACATTAAACTTGATGGGTGCGGATATTTCCGGAATCGGAACAGCGGTGATCACCATCAACGGTGTCACAAAACTAAGCCCTGTGACGGTCAGCATTATTCCGGACAGAATCGAGGCCGGAACGCTGATGGTCGCTGCAGCGCTGACAAAAGGGGATGTCCGGATAAAAAACTGCGATCCGAATCACCTGCAATCGATTATTCATAAACTGGAAAAAACAGGTGCTGCCATCGAGGTGTTTGAAGATGCGGTTCGGGTGAAAGGGAGCCATCCTATTCACAGCATTGACATTAAAACCATGCCCTACCCTGGATTTCCCACGGATATGCAGGCCCAGTTTATGGTGCTGCTGTCCGTAGCTAACGGATTCAGTGTAATCGCTGAAAATATTTTTGAAAACCGGTTCATCCACGTCAGCGAGCTCTGCCGCATGGGGGCAGACATCACGATTTCAGGAAATCATGCAATGATCAAAGGCGTTTCCAAGCTTTCAGGTGCCCCGGTAATGGCTACCGATCTTCGGGCAAGCGCTTCATTGATCCTTGCAGGGCTTGTCGCCACGGGAACAACCATTGTCAGTCGGGTGTACCATCTGGATCGCGGCTATGAGAGTCTTGAAAAAAAACTTGCCTCTCTGGGTGCGACAATTAAACGCGTTAAAGCCCAAAAAAGCTCATAATTGATGTTTGGGGTGGGGTATTGTGCGATCACAGCATTCATTCCTCGCCTGCCCTGCATTGAGATTTACACTGATTAGCCGGGCAGCCTCGATTGCACAGATCACATAATCTTTAAAATAAGAAAGCCTTGACCACTTTATTCATATAAAAAGTGCCCAAGGCTTTCATGTATTAAGGATGGATCTTTTATTCCTGAGCTTTTTTGGCCTTTTTGACCGCTTTTTCAGGTTTCGAGGCTTTATCCGTACTTTTTTTGGCCGGTTCTTTGGTATCCTCAAAAGGCTTCCCGGTCAATTCAACCAGACACAAAACAGCAGCATCTCCTTTACGAATGCCGACTTTCACCAACCGGGTATACCCTCCGGCCTGATCACCGAATCGTTCTGGGGCATATCCAAACAATTGATGCACCACATTCTTTTCCTGAATGATTGCCATTGCCTGCCTTCTGGCGTGAAGGTCCCCCCGCTTTGCAAGAGTAACCAGTTGATCCGCCCAACGTCTCAATTCTTTTGCTTTGGGATCTGTTGTCTGGATCCGGCCAAATTTAAATAGTGACGTGACCATATTGCGAAACATGGCACTACGATGACTGCTTGTTCTGTTTAATTTAACTCCGCTCTTTCGATGTCTCATAAAGCGTTATTCCCCTTGATCCATATTATCATCTTCATCAGGCGGTTGAAAGCCTTCAATGTTCATACCGAGCGCCAGCCCTAATTCGGCCAGCAGTTCCTTAATCTCATTTAACGATTTTCTACCAAAGTTTTTGGTTTTCAGCATTTCAGTTTCAGATCTTTTAACCAACTGGTAGATTTTTGTGATGTTTGCATTACGCAAACAATTGGCGCTTCGAACAGAAAGCTCAAGTTCATCCACATCAAGATATAAATTTTCATTATGATTGGGTTTTGAATCTTCTGATGGCTTATCCGTTAAAGCAGGTTCGATTTCTTCATCAAAATTGATAAAAACATTCATCTGCTCTTTTAAAATCTTTGCGGCAAAAGCAATCGTATCTTCAGGTCTTACTGAGCCGTCTGTCCAGACTTCCATGGTGAGTTTGTCGTAATCCGTTCTCTGCCCCACACGGGCGTTGCTGATACGGTAATTCACACGATTGATCGGCGAAAAAACAGAGTCTATAGGAAGTGTGCCCACAGACGCATCATCATCCTTGTTGGATTCAGCCAAAGCGTATCCTTTTCCTGCTTTGACCATCATTTCAACCCTGAATTTGGCATCCGCTGACAAAGTCGCTATGTGTTGATCCGGGTTCATAATTTCAACCTTACCGTCTTTGCTGACAATATCACGGGCAGTTATTACGGATTCACCGGTCTTATTAATTTCAATAACTCGTGGCGTTGCATCATTCATTTTAACACGAACATTTTTCAGATTGAGGATAATATCTGAAACATCTTCTAAAACACCCGGGATGGTAGAAAACTCGTGCATAACACCATCAAACTTTACAGATACGATGGCAGAGCCGCAGAGAGAAGAAAGAATAATCCGTCGTAATGAATTACCAATCGTGATGCCAAAGCCTCGCTCAAGCGGTTCCCAGACAAACTTTCCGTAAGTTGAGGTCTGACTGACGACCTGAACTTTTTCCGGAATAATTCTATCCCGCCAGTTCATAAACGTAATTTCACTCAATGACATCTCTTGTCTCCAAAAATGTTAATATGCCCATTTTGTTTCTTTATAGACATGAAATACAGGAGAGAATGCAATGATCAAATAAATTGAGAACCAAATAGGTAATTCGGACAAAAATTACATTACCTGGAATACAATTCTACAATCTGATTCTCCTGAATCGGCATTGTGATATCTTCTCGAGCAGGAACACTTCTGATGGTACCTTTAAATTTGTCCTTTTCAAGATCTAACCACTGAGGCATACTTCTCCGAACAACGGCTTCAAGAGAATCGGTAAATACCTGCATACTCCTGCTCTTTTCGCGTAGTTCAATAACATCTCCCGCCTTGACCTGATATGATGGTATATCAACTTTTTTACCGTTAACCAAAAAATGGCCATGTCTGACGAGTTGGCGCGCCTGAGGACGAGAGTTGGAAAACCCTAAGCGAAAAACGGCGTTATCAAGGCGTTGTTCGAGCGAGAGCAATAGATTGATACCAGTGATGCCCTTTTTTCGATCAGCTTTTTCAAAGGTCAGCTTAAACTGGCTTTCTGAAAGACAATAACTACGCTTTACCTTCTGTTTTTCTCGAAGTTGAAGACCATAATCCGAAATTTTACCACTTCTCCGCTGGCCATGCTGTCCCGGCGGATAGCTCCGTCGGTCGAAGGCGCACTTATCTGAATAGCACCGATCACCTTTCAGATATAATTTTAAATTTTCCCGTCGGCAAAACCGACAAACAGAACCTGTATAGCGTGACAAATTATCCTCCCTTAAACCCTATATCCTATATGATTTGAATCTAAAATATCAGGTTAGGTTTATAAAACGATGTTTAATATTCTTATAACATATATTAATCAGAATTGATTAGGCGCAATAAATCATTTAAACACGTCGACGTTTTTTTGGCTTACATCCATTATGAGGAATGGGTGTGACATCCTTAATCATCGTAACGGTAAGCCCGGTAGCCTGCAATGATTTCAAAGCAGACTCGCGACCGGGACCTGGGCCTTTAACATAAACTTCAACATTTCTCAACCCATGTTCCATAGCTTTTTTAGCAGCGTCTTGAGAGGCTAGCTGAGCGGCAAAAGGGGTACTCTTCCTTGAGCCTTTGAAACCATTCATCCCGGCAGTAGACCAGGAGATCACATTTCCGTTCGGGTCTGTTATGCTGATGATGGTGTTATTAAACGTTGACTGAATGTGTACAACGCCATTTAAGATATTCTTTTTATCTTTTTTCTTTGTTTTAATTCTTTTTGCCATTGACTCAGCCTTTATCCTTTATATTACTTTTTAGTCACTGCGCCTTTTTTCTTTACTGCGGTTCGCTTTGGACCCTTTCGAGTGCGTGCGTTGGTTTTTGTTCGCTGTCCTTGGCAAGGCAGCGATTTTCGATGGCGCAAACCTCGATAACATCCCAAATCCATGAGTCGTTTAATGTTGATTGATATTTGAGACCGGAGTTCGCCTTCCACAGCCATTTCATCATCAATGACTTTACGGATCATATTGACTTCATTGTCTGAAAGGTCATCAGTTTTTAAATTATGATCAATGCCCAGCTTTGTAAGTATAGTTTGAGATGTGGATAGTCCGACACCGTAAATATAAGTTAAGCCAATAACGATACGCTTACCTTTCGGTAAATCTACGCCTGCGATTCTTGCCAAAGTCTTCCTCCTTGTATGCTGAAATCTATCCCTGACGTTGTTTATGTCTCTTGTTTACGCAAATAATGCGTACAACGCCTTTGCGCTTGACTACCTTGCAATTTCGACATCTTTTTTTAACTGACGCATTCACTTTCATATCACACCCCAAATCTTAATAACAGGCTATAATTATATTAAATGTTAATCAATTTACTTGGATCTATAAGTAATTCTTCCACGGGTAAGGTCATACGGAGACAATTCCACAGTAACCGTATCCCCCGGCAAAATTTTAATAAAATGCATCCGCATTTTTCCAGATATGTGAGCCAAAACCTGGTGATGATTTTCGAGTTCGACCTTAAACATTGCATTCGGCAAGGTCTCAAGAACCGTACCCTGAACCTTAATCGGTTCTTCTTTTGCCATTAACAAACTCCAATTCCGTTAATCTGAAACAATAAACAAATAAAGCCGTCGATCTAAGAAGCAACGACTTAAATATTATCTTTTCATTTTACCAGTAGTTAAAAAACCTTCGTAATTTCTAGTAATTAAATGTGACTCGACCTGCCCCACCGTATCGATCGCCACACCGACAACAATCAAAAGTGACGTCCCACCAAAATAAAAAGGAACATTCAGCTGTGTCATTAGGATGGATGGCAAGACACAAACAAGCGAAATGTAAGCAGCTCCGCCGAGGGTTATTCGGGTCAATACCCTATCAATGTAATCCGCCGTTCTTTTTCCCGGCCGTATGCCTGGAATGAATCCGCCATGCTTTTTCATATTTTCTGCAACATCAGCAGGGTTAAATACTATTGCGGTGTAAAAAAAGCAAAAGAAAAATATAAATCCCACAAAGATCAATTCATAGATCAATTTTCCAGGTGTAAGGGCCGATGAGATATACTGCATGACGGTTATTTCTTTGAAAAAGCTGGCCAGTGTAGCCGGAAACATGATCAAAGAAGATGCGAAAATGGGTGGAATTACGCCGGATGTATTTAGCTTTAAGGGCAAATGGGTGGTTTGTCCGCCATACATTTTCCGTCCCACCACACGTTTGGCATATTGGACAGGAATACGGCGTTGTCCCTGTTCCATAAAATTAATAAATGCAATCACGCCGACCATGAGAATAATCAGAAGAACACACGCAAAAATGCCCATTTCACCTGTTGACAGCATGCTGAAGGTGTTGCCAATGGCCTGGGGCATGCGGGCGACAATACCGGCAAAAATAATCAATGAGATACCATTCCCAATGCCGCGTTCACTGATCTGTTCACCCAGCCACATAATGAAAGCCGTACCTGCTGTCAGGGTGATCACAGTCATTATTCGAAAAGACCAGCCAGGGACAAACACGATGGCAAGCCCGCCAGGGGCACTCATATTCTCAAGGCCGACACTGATTCCAAAGCCCTGAATGATACTTAACACAATGGTTCCATACCGTGTATATTGCGTAATTTTTTTTCGCCCCTGCTCACCCTCTTTGGAAAGTCTTTCCAGATGGGGGAATACGACCGTCAAAAGCTGAAGGATGATGGAGGCGCTTATATAAGGCATTATGCCTAGCGCAAAAACTGAAAGCCTTTCAAGGGCACCGCCGGAAAACATGTTGAAAATACCGAAAAGAGTATCCTGATACTGAGCAAAGAAAGTGGCGAGGGCATCTCCGTCGATTCCAGGCGTTGGGATATGAACACCGACTCGATAGACACCAAGAAATGCCAGAGAAAAAAGGATGCGTTTTTTCAGCTCAGGAATTTTGAATACATTCTGTACGCTGGATCCGGAAACTGCCATTATGATAGAACCTCAATTTTACCACCCGCAGCCTCGATTTTAGAAATGGCACTTTTGCTTGCGGCGTTAAGTTTAACTGTTAATGGGAAATTGATCTCTCCTGAACCCAGCAACTTGATCACATCGCATTTTCCCTTGAGCAATCCGGAACTGTAGAGCAAGGCCTCATCTACGACTGATCCGCTTTCAAAGCGCTCAAGGTCTTTAATATTAATTGTAGATACAACCAATTTAAAAATATTGGTAAATCCTCTCTTGGGCAAGCGTCTGTGAATGGGCATTTGTCCGCCTTCAAACCCAGGGCGTACGCCACCGCCTGAACGCGCCCGATGTCCTTTGTGCCCTTTTCCGGATGTTTTTCCTAAACCGGATCCAGGACCTTTACCGAGTCTTTTGCGTGAAGTTTTGGCACCTTTTGCAGGTGATAAATCACTTAATTTCATGGTTAATCCTCCACTTTCACAAGATGAGTGACTTTTTTGACCATTCCGCGAACAGAAGGGCTGTCTTTAAGCTCCACGGTCTTGTTGAGTTTTGTAAGGCCCATGCCACGCAAAACCTTGCGTTGTTTTTCGGGTTTACCATTCATGCTTTTAATAAGCGTAATTTTTATAACTCCAGTCATTTGGATAACTGCCCCTTTTATAATTGCTCAACTTTTAATCCGCGTTTTGCCGCTGCTTTTTCACGACTCTGCAATGTCGCCAATCCTTTTATCGTTGCTTTTACAACATTGTGCGGATTATTTGAGCCCATGCATTTGGTCAGAATATTTTCAACGCCAACAGCTTCAAGAACGGCTCGTACAGCACCGCCGGCGATAACGCCAGTTCCCTGAGATGCAGGTTTTAAAAAAACACGTCCGGCACCATATTTGCCAGTTACTTCATAAGGAATGGTTCCGTCAACAAGTGCTATCGCCACCATATTTTTTTTGGCATTTTCAACCCCTTTCTTTATTGCTTCAGGGACTTCCTTTGCCTTGCCTAGTCCGTATCCGACACTGCCTTGACCATCGCCAACGACGACAATAGCACTAAAACTGAAACTTCTGCCGCCCTTATGTACTTTTGAGACCCGGTTAATATGAACGACTTTATCGATCAGTAAATTATCGTCTGTTTCTTTCCTGAACAAGGGAATGCCTCCTAATAATTATTTAAAAATCCAGCCCTGCTTTACGCGCTCCATCGGAAACGGCCTTTACCCGGCCGTGATACAGAAACCCATTCCGATCGAAAACAACAGATTTAATTCCTTTTTGGACTGCACGTTCAGCAAGCAGTTGTCCAATAAAAGCGGCAGCAGCAATCTTGTTTTCAAATTTCTGCTGTTCCCGGACTTCTTTTTCCATCGTTGATGCGGTTACGAGCGTAATACCCTGTGCATCATCGATAATCTGGGAATAGATATGTTTTGCGCTACGAAAGACGGACATTCTCGGTCTCTCCATCGTTCCGCTCATTTTTTTTCGAATTCTTTTTTTTCGTTTCAGCCTAAGCACTTTACGTTTGTTCAGGGAACCCATGATTAACACCTTTACGTTTTGTCTTCGAATTAATTATTTGGCTGTTTTCCCGGCTTTTCGCTGGATATGTTCTTCGGCGTATTTTACGCCTTTACCTTTGTATGGCTCAGGAGGCCTTAAAGCTCTGATGGTAGAGGCGGTAAAGCCGAGAAGTTCTTTATCGAAACTGCTCAGTTTTATGACATTTTTATCAATTTTGGCAGAAATCCCTTCAGGTAAAGGGAAATCAATAGGATGCGAATAACCGAGGTTAAACTCAATGCTGTTTCCTTTTAACTCAGCCCGGTAACCAATCCCGTTGATTTCAAGATCACGCTCGAATCCTTTAGAAACTCCGGTTACCATATTTGAAATAACCGCACGTGTCATCCCCCAAAGAGATCTCGTTTTTTTATCCATCAAATCAATAGAAACAGTCAGTAATGTTTTTTCAATATTGAGCTGAACGTCTGGATGAATGGTTCTTGTCAGGATTCCTTTTTCACCTTGGACACTCAAGACATTATTCTCATAAGTAATTTTAACTTTTTCAGGAATCCCAATTGGTTTCTTGCCCACACGAGACATTTTTTTCTCCTTAACTACCAGATAGCGCAGAGCACTTCACCGCCGATATTTTCGTTTCGGGCTTGTTTGTCAGTTAACAGCCCCTTGGAAGTTGACAGCACGGAAATACCTAATCCATTTAAAACCGGTTTTATATCCTTGCTTCCGACATAAACACGGCGGCTAGGTTTACTGACGCGTTTAACTCCATATATAACATGACGGTCATTCTGCTCATATTTCAAATAGACCCTGAGAATGCCCTGCTTGTTATCCTTAATAAATTTAAAATTGCGTATGAACCCTTCTTCTTTCAATACGCCTGCAAGAGCTGTTTTCATCTGAGAACCAGGGATATCCACACTTTTGTGTTTTGCTCGTCCGGCATTTCGGATGCGGGTTAGCATGTCCGCAAATGGATCACTCATCGACATTGTAGACTCCGTCACTTACTGTGTTATATAAAAATAAATCAATTAATCGTAACTTTAAAACTACCAGCTGGATTTCGTTACTCCAGGAAGAAGCCCATCAGATGCCATGTTGCGAAAACAAATTCGGCAAATTCCAAATTTACGTATAAATGCCCTTGGACGGCCGCATATGGGACAGCGGTTATATTGCCTGACAGCAAATTTAGGTTCTCGAATTGCCTTGATCTTCAGTGATTTTTTAGCCAAAACCCACTCCTTTAATTACTAAAATTAATTTCTGAAAGGCATCCCCATCAATTTTAATAACTCTTTACCTTCTTCGTTATTTTTAGCCGTAGTGACAACCGTAATATTCATGCCTTTGATGACGTCAATTTTATCATAATCAATTTCAGGAAAAATAATCTGTTCTTTAATCCCAAGAGTATAGTTTCCTTTTCCATCAAAGGCCTTTCCGGAAATGCCTCTGAAATCCCGGACACGTGGAAGGGCTATATTTACCAGTTTTTCAAAAAAATCGAACATTTGCTTTCTGCGCAATGTCACCATACACCCAATGGGCATACCTTCTCTAAGCTTAAAAGCAGCAATAGACTTTCTTGCACGTGTAATCACCGGCGCCTGTCCTGCAATTAGTTTCAATTCTTCCTTGGCGGCATCCAGCATTTTGATGTTATGTATTGCTTCGCCAAGTCCGATATTTAAAACAATTTTTTCCAGCTTGGGGACTTCAAAAACATTTTTATATTTAAAAGTCTCTATCAGCTTGGGGACTACTTCTTTTTCATAAAACTCTTTTAATGGCATGATTCCTCCGGCATGCAATATTATGCATCAATTATTTCGTTACATTTTCTGCACACCCGCACATTTTTTCCGTCTTCAAGACGTTGTATCTTGATTCGCACAGGAGACAAGCATTTATTACACATCAGCATGACGTTTGACCAATGAATCGGGGCTTCACCTTCAACGATTCCACCTTGTTTATTGGCTGCACTTGGCCGTGTATGGCGCTTAACCAGATTGACATTCTCGATAAGCACTCTGCTCTTTTTCTGTAACACATTAATTACTTTGCCAATTTTACCAGCGTTCTTGCCGGTAATGACTTTAACCTTATCATCTTTTTTGATACGGCATTTGCTTTTTTCCATAACCACACTCTCCTGGAATCACTAACTTCAAATAACCTCGGGGGCCAGAGAAATAATTTTCATGAACCGATGGGCACGAAGCTCTCTTGCCACCGGACCGAAAATTCGCGTTCCGATTGGTTCCCGCTGAGCATTAATCAAAACAGCAGAATTATCATCAAACCGTATTAATGTCCCATCCACTCGACGAACTGCTTGTTTTGTTCGCACCACGACAGCTTTAACCACGTCGCCTTTTTTCACCTTGGAATTGGGAATCGCTTCTTTGACCGACACCACAATAATATCTCCAACGCTGGCATATCGGCGTTTGGAACCACCAAGCACTTTAATGCAGTATACTTGTTTTGCGCCTGAATTATCAGCAACAGACAACCTTGTTTCCGTCTGAATCATTTTCTATAATCCTCTGTATCAAACTGCCTTTTCAATAATCTGGCTAACTCGCCACCGTTTCATTTTACTGATGGGTTTGGATGCAATAATCATCACCCGGTCTCCGATTGAGCAAGCATTTAGCTCATCATGAGCTGCATATTTAGAACGCCGTTTGATATATTTTTTATAAATTGGATGAATTACGGTGCGTTCAATACCGACAGTGACAGTTTTATCCATTTTATTGCTTAAAACTGTACCGACCAGTTGTCTTTTCATTCCTCTTTTCTTATTCATCATGACAGCAACCCGTTTACCCTATATGTCTTTGACGTTTAATTGTTTGAACCCGGGCGATATCACGCCTGACCTGCTTCAATCGGTTCGGATTTTCAAGCTGGGCTGTTTTATGCTGGAATCTGAGGTTAAACAAAGTCTCAACCAAATTTTGCAATTTGTCATTGAGTTCCTGTTCACCCAAGTCTCTAATTTCACTTGCTTCCATTTACAGGCTGCTCCTTTCAATAAATTTGGTTTTGATCGGAAGCTTATGTGACGCAAGCCGTAAGGCTTCAAATGCCAATTCCCGGGGAACGCCCTCCATTTCATACAGTATCTTTCCTGGCCTGATGACTGCCACCCAACCTTCAGGAGCGCCTTTCCCTTTACCCATCCTAACTTCCGCAGGTTTTTTCGTAACTGGTTTATCCGGAAAAAGTCGTATCCACATCTTTCCACCGCGTTTGACACTACGGGTCATTGCGATACGGGCTGCTTCAATTTGTCTTGCTGTAATATAACCGCATTCAGTGGCTTGCAGTCCGAAATCCCCGAAATTCAAGGTTGAGCCGCGAAAGGCTTTTCCTTTCATTCGACCGGTCTGTTGTTTTCTGAATTTGACTTTTTTAGGACTCAACATTTGAACTATCTCCTAATATTTCTACTTGCCTTCACTTGATAAGTGATCATTTTTAAGAATTTCACCCTTAAATATGTATACTTTGATACCGATCGCACCATATGTTGTATGGGCAGTGGTAACCCCGTAATCAATGTCCGCTCTGAGGGTATGTAGCGGCACGCGACCTTCTTTATACCACTCAGCCCTGGCAATTTCAGCTCCGCCAAGCCGTCCTGAACAAATAATTTTAACGCCCTGTGCGCCAAATCGCATGGCGGAGGTAACGCTACGCTTCATCGCTCGTCTAAAGGCAACCCGCCGAATCAGCTGGTTGGAAACATTCTCAGCGACAAGTTGGGCATCGATTTCAGGTTTTCTCAATTCCTGAATATCAACCTGGATTTCACCTGAAACCAATTTTTCAAGCTTCTTTTTTAACGCCTCTATTTCCGACCCTTTTTTACCGATAATAATACCTGGGCGGGCGGCATAAATTCTCAGCTTAATTCGCTTTGATGATCTTTCAATATCAATTCTGGATAGTCCTGCATGATAAAGTTCTTTTTTGACGAACTTACGTAATGTATGATCTTCAAATACGTACTTTGCATAATCACGCCCGGCATACCACCTGGAATCCCATGTTTTGATGACCCCCAACCGCATACTCTTTGGATTGACTTTCTGACCCAAGCTCTTTCTCCTTCTTATTGACGACGGCTATTTTTCAGAGACAATAACTGTAATATGGCTTGTCCGCTTCAAAATTCGAGAGGCCCTGCCCCGCGCCCTCGCTCGAAAACGCTTTAATGTTGGACCTTCATCGACAATAATATTTTTAATCATCAACGAATCAACATCCATTTTTGCATTTTGATCAGCATTAGCTATCGCTGATCTTAGTATTTTCTCGACCAATCCCGCAGATTTCTGCGGCATGAATTTAAGCGCATTGATACCTGCTTCGGCTGGCTTTCCCTTGATTGAACCAACAATCTTTCGAACCTTTTGAGCCGAAATCCGCATGTATTTAGCTGTTGCCTTGACCTCCATCGCCGACATTCCTAACCTTTATTGTATTGTGATTTCATTATTTTGTTTTCTTAGAACCAGCATGTCCATAAAAAATTCGGGTAGGTGAAAACTCTCCCAGTTTATGGCCGACCATGTGTTCAGTCACAAAAACCGGGATAAACTTTTTACCATTATGAACCGCCAGTGTTAAGCCAACCATTTCCGGAATAATCGTAGATCGCCTTGACCATGTTTTAATCACCTTATTGCTGCGCGTTTCCTGAGCAACTTCAACTTTTTTACTAATTTTAGGATCCACATAAGGTCCTTTTTTTAACGATCGAGGCATAAACGCTCCTAAAAAATATATATTATTTCAACAAATTATATTGCTACAGCTGATCTTCTGAAAAATATGTTTTCTAAAAGATTATTTTTTCCGCCGTTTTACAATCATTTGATCGCTTGGCTTCCGCTTTCTGGTTCGATACCCCTTGCTGGGCATTCCCCATGGAGAACATGGATGTCTTCCGCCAGAGGATCTTCCTTCACCACCGCCCATCGGATGGTCAACCGGATTCATGACAACGCCCCGGACACTTGGTCGTCTTCCCAACATTCGGGTTCGCCCGGCCTTGCCTAATGAAATATTTTCGTGATCCGTGTTGCCGACTTGGCCGATGGTGGCTTTGCAGGTCAGCAGAACAAGCCGAACTTCACCGGAAGGCAATTTGACGGTAGCGTAACGTCCTTCCTTGGCCATCAACTGAGCGAACCCGCCGGCGCTTTTTACCAGTTGTCCGCCTTTACCAATCTGAAGTTCAATATTATGAATTTGGGTCCCAAGCGGAATTTGACTTAAAGGGAGCGCATTTCCGGATCTGATCTCAGCTTCCATACCAGACATAACAGTATCACCCACGGCCAGCTTGGTCGGCAGCAGAATATACCGTTTTTCACCATCAGCATAATTCAACAATGCAATTCGTGCTGACCGGCCGGGATCATATTCGATTGCGGCCACCCGAGCCGGAATATTATCTTTGTCCCTTTTAAAGTCAACCATCCGATAGAATTGTTTATGTCCACCGCCTCGGTGCCGACATGTAATCCTGCCGTTGACATTCCGTCCGCCGGTTTTTTTTAATATTTTGATCAGACTTTTTTCAGGTTTACTTTTGGTTATTTCCTCAAAAGTTGAAAATTCCTGAGCACGTCTTCCTTGAGATGTGGGTTTAACCCTCTTTATCGCCATTTACATAACTCCCAGCTTTAATTAAACTCCATCAAAAAAGTTGATCCGGTGTCCGGGCATTAATGAAATGTGGGCTTTTTTCCAGTCTTTACGTTTGCCGACAATGCGGCCTCGTTGCTTTATTTTACCCTTGACATTAACCGTATTGACCGATTTCACCTTAACATTAAATATTTGTTCCACCGCTTTTTTTATCTCAACTCGATTGGCAGATGGATCAACTTCAAATGACATCTGGTTTAACAATTCTTTTTGAAGATTGGTTTTTTCAGTATCAATCGGATATTTTAGCACCTGATATATGTTCATGCCGCCAACCTCCCTTCTATATGCTTAATTGACGCCTCCACCAGGACTAAATTTTTGTGTTTTAAAATATCATACACATTCAATCCTTCTGCCCTCAGAACTTTCACTCCGGGAATATTTCTGGCGGAAAGCTCTAACTCATCATTTTTAGCATCAATTACAATCAATGGATTTTCCAGTTTCAAAGTTTCAAGTATCGAAACGACAGCCTTTGTCTTTACCTGATCCAATGCAAATCCGTCAAGAACAATGATTTTGTTATCCAGCAGTTTACTGCTTAAGGCCATTTTTAATGCCAGACGTTTAACTTTTTTGGGAACTTTGATTTCATAAGATCGGGGATTCGGTCCAAATACGACTCCGCCGCCACGCATCAACGGGTTTTTGATGTCTCCCTGGCGGGCACGCCCTGTTCCTTTTTGTTTAAACGGCTTAGCATTGGTTCCATTGACATCCGAACGCCGTTTAACGGCTGCTGTACCGCTCCGTTTCCCCGCAAGCTGCATACAAACGACTTCATGTAAAACGCTTTTTTTAGGCGTTACATTAAATACGCTGTCAGGTATCTCAACCTCAGAAACTCTTTCACCCTTGATATTTATAACTTCTATGACAGCCATAACATCCTCTTTTCAGATCAATCAGCAATTGCCTGTTTACGGCATTTCAGATTATTTATTGGAAAATTTGACTTTTTTGATTTCGATGGTTCCGCTTGCCGCTCCAGGAATCGCACCTTTTACAAGGATGACATTATCCTGCGGACGAATATCCACGATCTCAAGATTTCGGACGCTTGCACGAGTATTTCCATGTTGCCCAGGCATTTTCTTGCCTTTAATAACCTTGGAAGGCCATGCGCTATTTCCGACAGAGCCCGGTGCCCGATAATTTCTGCTACCATGTGATTTAGGCCCGCGATGGAATCCGTGACGCTTAATGGTTCCGGAAAATCCGTGACCTTTTGTCATTCCGGAAACTTCAATTTTTTCCCCTACATTAAACATGCCCAAGGTTATTTCTTGACCGACTTGATATTCATCGGGATTATCGATGGGGAATTCGCGCAAAACTGCGAATTGCTTATCACCACTCTTAAGAAAATGTCCTTGAAGGGGTTTTGTAACTCGCGTTTTTTTCTTAGCGCCAAAACCAAGTTGCAAGGCACTGTATCCATCATTTGCTAACGTCTTTATCTGGACAACCGTACAGGGTCCAGCCTGAATTACAGTTACCGGTAAGTATTGACCATTGTGAGAAAAAAATCCGGTCATACCCAGTTTTTTACCTAAAATCCCATTGCTCATTTACGCCACCACATTATTATATGCTACAATTTAATATCCACATCAACACCCGGAGACAGATCCAGCTTCATTAATGCATCCACTGTTTGTTGCGTCGGGTCCTGAATGTCCAATACCCGCTTGTGCGTTCGAATTTCAAATTGCTCTCTGGATTTAATGTTCACATGCGGAGAGCGCAGAACGCAATATTTGTTTACCCGTGTCGGCAAGGGGATGGGTCCGACAATTTTGGCCCCGGTTTTTCTGGCGGTGTCGACAATATCGCTTGCAGACTGATCCAGCAACTTATAATCATAGGCTCTAAGCCTGATTCTTATTTTCGTATTTGTTTGCATAATGGCTACTTATCACCTATTCTAAAATTTCGCTTACCACACCGGCGCCGACGGTGCGACCGCCTTCTCTGACCGCAAACCGCAATTCCTTCTCCATTGCGATGGGGGTTATCAATTCCGCTGA
>QZKW01000032.1 GCA_003599885.1 Desulfobacteraceae bacterium
AATCAGAAATGGTTTAAGCGAATAGAGGCTTTTTAACTTAATTGCAGGGGGGTCAAAATTGGGTTATCGCAGGGGGTCAATTTTAGGTTGTCATTTCCAGGCTTGTGACAGTAAATTGTTGTTTTAACCTTACAGCAATATCAATGATTATCAAACCACCTGCCCCCTCACATACTGTCTGGAAATTCAAAATATTCCCTACGCTGGCTCCCGTAAATCAGGATATCGACTGGGCGTCATCACCACATACCCAGATGCTGAATCCATTATGTTTATCGTTGTTTCCAATCAGCAGTGTGATGATTTCCATCTGGGCCGGATTCGTATCCTAAAATTCATCCACACGCACATGGGTAAATATATCCCGGTTTTTTTCCCTGACTTCATCCCTGCTGGAAAGCACTCGATAGACATCAAATAGCAGATCATCAAAGTCTTTCTTCATGGCGGCATACTTCCGTTTCTCATATTCAAAATAAATGTTGCCGATCTTGATCATGACTTTATCCCCCAATACCTGAATCAACCGGCTTTTCATTTCTTCAGAGGAATTTTTGGTGAATGTGAGCCCAAGTATATTTTCCGGAGATATACCATGTTTATTTATCAGGCTGTGTAAAAATATCGCCTTCGTATAAAAACAGATGTCTCATAAACTTATTTTATGAGACATCCCCCATCAAGACAATGATTTTTTTAATGGATAAGCTGTGATTTCAACCAGGCTTTGACTTTTCCTTCCAGAGAATACACACCCTTATTGTGGCCGACTTCCTCCAGAAAACCGTTCTTCAGTTCTTCGGGTATCTGGATTTTCGCCAGTTCCACGGCTTCTTCAGAATTGCGGCGGATCAGGTAGATCACCGGCGGGTCTTCCCAGGCATAGACTGAGAAGTAATAGGATACGTCATTTTTTGAACGAATCACATAGTTTCCCCGGGTCCAGTTGTTGCCCCATTCAAGGTACAAGCGGATCGCTTCTTCCGGGGTCATGTTCCAGTCGATGGAATTTAAGAGTTCGCTGTTTTGTTTGAGTTCAGTCAGTTGCATCATATCAGGGCCTCCATTGCATTAACGATTGAGGTTCAATTGATTAAATTCTGCTGATAACATAAGCACGAAATATGCCAATTACAATAAACAGCCCTTTGACGCGGGATTGGCCAGTTGAGCCCCGACTGAACGAAAGCGCTTTACGCTTTTTTGAGACACATCCTATCACATTGTAATACAATTATACAGTGATTAAATTATGGAGACACAACCTGGTTTAACCTAAATTTAAATCTATAAAATCAGTATATTAAAATACAAATGAGTTTTCTTAAACCAGGCATATTTTCAGGCGTGCAACATGTCTCTTGAATGTTTTTTAATCATGCTTACAATATCACATAAACGGTTTCGATTTTTATAACCAGGCATCTTAACTGACCCGTGATGCCAGAGTAAATAACACCCAACAAAAAGGGAGGATATATGTCGGAAGAAAAAACCAAGACGGTTGTCAGCAAGATACTTGAAACAAAAGATATCACCACCTGCGATGCAACCGCCCAGATGATCAACAAAGCAAGAAGAGACGGGGTCGAACTTTGCTTCGACCGCGCCGCCAGCATGAAACCCTGTCCTATCGGGGCTCAGTCTGCGTGCTGCAAACATTGTTCCATGGGACCGTGCCGAATGAATTCCAATGATCCTTACGGGAAAGTGGGCGTCTGCGGCGCAACCATCGACACCATTATGGCCAGAAATTTCGGACGGATGGTGGCCACGGGAACGGCTGCGCACACCGACCACGGAATGGCCATGCTGGATCTTTTCCGTGAGGTCGTGAATGGACAGAATCATGATTTCGAGATTAAAGACCCGGAAAAAGTGAGGAGCGTGGCGGCGTCCATTGACATTCCGGTGGAAGGCCGGAGCTTAAAAGACATAGCCAATGATCTGTATGCCGAACTGGAACGGACCTATACCCAAGTGACCGGAGAGATTCCGTTCGCCAAACGGGTTCCGCCAAAGACTCTGGAAACCTGGCGCAAGCTGGGCATCGTACCCCGGGGGGCCATGCGCGAGATCATGGAATTAATGCACCGGACGGCTATCGGCGTGGACCAGGATTATGAAAACATCACCAAGCAATGCAGCCGGACCGCGCTGGCGGATGGCTGGGGCGGCTCCATGGTTTCTACCGAAATATCGGACATTCTCTACGGAACGCCTTGTCCTGTTGTTGCGGATGTGAACATGGGCGTATTAAAGGAAAATCAGGTCAACATCATCATCCACGGCCATGAACCCAATCTGTTTGAATCGGTAATTGCATCCGTCAATTCTCCCACCCTGATTGCCGCCGCAAAAGCAGCAGGCGCCGATGGCATCAACCTGGTCGGCATGTGCTGCTCGGGGGCGGAAATGATGTCCCGTCACGGCATTCCACACGCCGGAAACTTCACTTCAACCGAAGCGGTGCTGGTCACCGGAGCTGTGGATGCAATGGGAGTGGATATTCAATGCATCAAGCAGGGGCTGGCCAAGGTCGCTGAATGTTACAAGACGCCGCTCTTCACCACCAACACCCGATGCAAAATAGAAGGCGTGGAACATATTGAATTTTCGGACCACGACCCAAAGGCCTGCACGGATGAGATCGTCATCAAGGCCATCACCCGGTTCAAAACCCGATCACTGCCGGTTGAAATCCCCAATATCGTCAATCCCGGCGTACACGGATTTTCTTATGAGTACATCAACTATATGCTGGGCGGCAGTTTCAGGGGCAGCTATACCCCGCTTAATGAAAATATCATTAACGGCAGAATTCGCGGGGTCGCGGGCGTGGTGGGCTGCACCAACCCAAGAGTCAAGCAGGATTATGTGCATGTGGAACTGGTCAAGGAACTGATCAAAAACGACGTGCTGGTTCTCCAGACCGGGTGCTCGCAGATTGCCCTGGCCAAAGCTGGCCTGTGCACGCCCGAAGCCGCCTGCCTGGCCGGACCGGGATTAAGTGAAGTTTGCGAAACCGTTGGCATGCCGCCGGTTCTGGGGCTGGGGTCGTGTGTTGACAACAGCCGGATACTGATCGCGGCGTCTGAAATGGTCCGGACCGGCGGCCTGGGGAACTGTCTTGCGGATCTCCCGGTTGCCGGTGCAGCTCCGGAATGGATGAGTGAAAAAGCCATCGCCATCGGCCAGTATTTTGTAGCATCCGGTGTTTATACGGTATTTGGCGTTACCTTCCCGATTGTCGAAGAAACCAAATTCCACAAACTGCTGTTTGGCGGACTGGAACAACAGGGTCTTGGCAAATGGGGGCATGCTGTTGATCCGCATGAGATGGCAAAAATGATGATCGCCCATATTGACAAAAAACGGAAAGCATTGGGCATCGACAAAACCAGGGACCGTGTTCTGCTGGATATGGCGGACCGGAGACAGATCGAAGCCGCTTAATTTACATAAATATTAATTGTTTAATCATATAGTCAAAGGGGGGATTCGTCCCCCCTTTTTTTGTCGCTATACCTTTTGACCAACGGGTTCTTACCATGTTATGACATGGCGACAAGTGCAGATTAAAACCAATACAGGATAAACCTAAGAGGCGGCATCATGGGAACCAGCCATTTGATCATGGGCGCAACAACGGATTACATCACCGGCGACACCGTGCCTGACACCCATGATGAACGGATCATCCAGAATATTTCCCGGTTTCTGGTGGAAGAGAAACATTTTTTAAAAAATGAAATATCCACCCGTGAAAAACTTGCGCTGACGGTGGACGGAAAACACGGGACGGTCACGGTCAATTTCGTCATCCGGATCAGCGGACGGCCTTTTGCCGTCATCATGTATGGCCCCGGCTCAATTGTGACCCGACAGCGCCCCACTCTGGCCGCAGCCCGGCTCATCGACCCGAATATCGTGCCGGTATCCGTGATCACCAATGGCGATGACGCGCTGGTCATGGACACAGTTTCCGGTCAGGTCATTGGCAAAGGCCTTGACCGCATGCCACACCGCGATGACGCCATCCTGAAATTGGCGGACATCCCGCCGGCGCCGGTCTCTATGGAGCGGAGGGAAAAGGAACAAAGAATCCTGTTTGCCATGGAGGTTCTGACCGAACAGGAATGCATTGACTTTACATGCAAATCATAGAGGATTAAAATAAACGGTAAAAAAGGAAATCCGGCATGAAGGTATCCCAACAGCAAAAATTCATTGTCTATAAAAACGGGGAACGCATCTTAACGGACGGCGCTTTAATCGTTGAAGAACCCCTTTCGATACGCATTCAGGGCAACCCGTATGCCGTGGTCATGAGAACCCCTGGGGATGAAATTCCCCATGTGGCGGGGTTCTGCCTTGCTGAGGGGCTGATTGACACGCCGGAACATATCGTAACCATTGGATTTTGCAACGAGGAAGAAACCAATGTGGCCACTGTCACCCTTACCGAAGAAAGGAAGAAAACCGTCGCCGGCCTTTTGGAGCGTAAAGGATTTGTCAGCCAGACCAGTTGCGGCATCTGCGGCAAGGAAGTGGTAAAAGACCTTCACCAGATCACAACGCCGGTTAAAACGGCATTGAGGCTCCCGGTTGATCAGGCCGTCCAAATCGCAGAACGGCTGTCCGACTTTCAGCCGATTCACAAACAAACCCGAAGCGCCCACGCTGCCATTATTTTTGATTATGATTTTAAATTTCTGGCATCCGCAGAAGATGTGGGCCGCCATAACGCTCTGGACAAAGCCATTGGGAAAGTGCTGATGGCCGGCCAAATCGAATCCGCCGCCTTTGGCGTCATGTCTTCCCGGTTGAGTTATGAGCTGGTTCAGAAAGCCGCCCGCGCCGGGATTGAACTCATGATCGGGGTTTCCCGTCCGACCTCCCTGGCAGTGGACCTTGCCCGCTCAATAAACATGACTTTGGTTTGCGCAAAAGACACGGATCTCATGGTTTTTTGCGGTGAGAACCGATTGATATCTTGAAATTTTTACTCATCATTCATCACGTATCGTTCATCATTCAGCCATCATTTTGCGAAAGGGCCTGAATGCCTTTTATCGAAATATCCGGATTTCCGGGTAAGGTTTATGTGCCGGAACCCCAGCCGGACACTCAAAAGAAAAACAAATGCCCGGACTGTTTTTCCTGCCAGAGATGCGCGGATATCCGGTGCCAGGTGTGTTTGAACAAAAACCCAGTGAATAAAAAATGTTCTTGTTCAGAGAACAAACAAAAAGTTAAAAAACCTGAGACACAGGAATGAGACAGAAACATGAAAATAACAACCTTCCAAAGACAATCGATCGTCAAAGCGCCGGTGAAAACGGTTTTCCAGTGGCATGCGCGTCCGGGCGCGATTGAGCGACTGAGCCCGCCCTGGGAACCGTTGACTGTGATTCGCCGCACCGGCGGCATCGAGGCAGGGTCCGAAGTCTTCATGCGAGTGCCAGCCGGGCCAGTCTCCCTGCCATGGCACGCCCGGCATACGGCCTTTGCTGAAAACCGTATGTTCAGAGACATTCAGATAAAAGGCCCTTTTTCACGATGGGAGCATACCCATTGGTTTGAGCCTGCCGGAACCGGCGGATGCGTTTTAAAAGACAGCATTGAATACGCCCTGCCCTTTCAGCCGGTCAGCTCTGTTCTCATGAATCCCTTTGTTCATGAAAAATTGCGCCGGATTTTCGCGTACCGCCACCATACGACAGTGGCCGACATCGCCGCGCACCAGCACGCCAAAGACAAAGGGCCTTTAAATATCCTGATTTCCGGCGCAAGCGGCTTGCTCGGCTCCGCCCTGATCGCGTTTTTAACCACCGGCGGCCATCGTGTTTTGCAACTGGTGAGGCGTCAGCCGAACAAAGAAAAAAATGAAATATTCTGGAATCCGGCATCCGGAACGCTGAATCTGGATGATACGGGTAAAATCGATGCTGTCATTCATCTGTCCGGGGAAAATATCGGTGAAGGCAGATGGTCAGCTGATAAAAAAAAGCGCATCATCGACAGCCGGACCCGAACCACCGGCTTGATCGCAAAAACCATCGCCGGAATGAAATCCCCGCCGCCCGTGTTTTTATGCGCGTCCGCAATCGGGTACTATGGGGACCGGGGAGACACTCTGCTCGACGAATCCGCCGGACCGGGCCGGGATTTTATTTCCGATGTCTGCAACCAGTGGGAAGCATCAACAGACGCGGCGGTCCAGGCAGGTATCCGTACCGCAATGCTTCGCATCGGCATTGTGCTTTCCCCTCAGGGCGGGGCGCTTGGCAAACTGCTGCCGCCGTTTCGCATGGGCATTGGCGGGAAAATCGGTTCCGGGCGGCAATATATGAGCTGGATCGGCATTGATGACGCCATCGGAGCCATTTACCACACCCTGCTGAACGAACAAATCAGCGGGCCGGTCAACCTGGTTTCCCCAAATCCGGCCACCAATCTGGAATTCACCAGGACATTGGCGAATGTCTTGTCAAGGCCCGGTTATTTCACCGTGCCGGAAACCGCCATTGATTTTGTGTTCGGCGAAATGGGGCGGGAAACCATACTCAGCAGCACCCGCGTGCATCCCGGCGTACTTGAAGCCACCGGATACCGTTACCGGCACCCGGCCCTTGAAACAGCCCTCCGGCATTTATTGGGAAAAACATATCCGGATTCAGCCATAATGAATCCGGCAAAAAACTAAAGAGACCTCATCCATGAGCAAACGATTTCGAATTCTCCTTTTGATCCTGATGACAACCGCCCTTTCCTTCGGCTTTATCAGCCTGTTCACACCGAAAACCATCCCTTATAATTTCGACCGGCTGCATATTTTTTTATTTAACCTATGCAGCGGGGGCGTGGTTTTAATTTATTTTACCGAAGGCCGGCCCAGCCTTTCCAGGAAAGCGGTCCTTTTTCTATGCCTGGCCATCAGTTACGCGGTTTTCGCGTTTTTAGAAATCTATATTCCCGTGCTGGTGCTCACCCTGGCCCTGATGGCGATTGTCGAAAGCGTCCGCATCCAGCGGTTTTCATTTTTTCCGTTTGATTTTTTCAAGCCACGGGTCCCGGTTTCCGAAAAATTCCATCAGGCGTCCCTGCTTTGTCTGTCCATGGGACTCTTCATATCCAGCCTGGTTTTATTAAATAATGAATACCTGAAACTCGTGACGTCATTTCCCAAGCTTCAGCTGGATACGTTTTTTCTGGGATTCTCATTTCCCCTTTCGCTGATTACCATGTCTTTAATATTCTCGTTTATGGCGGATGACGGCGTGGTCATCCTGGTGTTGAAAAACATCGGATTCTGGTTTGTGAACCTGGGGGTGATTATTTTTTTCCTCTTCATTATTTTTGAAAAACTCCCGCCCCAGGTATTGGTCACATCCATTCTGTTTTTTACAGTGGTCATGATTTTTTATCTGTTTATCACCCTTGGCCAAAATCTCCAGCAAAAGGCCTTTCTCGTTTCCGGCATCGGATTTCTGCTTTACACGGCCATTACCGGCATTCTGTATATCATTTATGAAATGGCGCCGGGTTACAGCCCGGAGAACATGAAATGGCTGATGCGGATGCATTCTTTTGCATCCCTCTATGGCTGGAACTTGAGCGGTCTGGCGATCATCTGCCGGTATAACGACTTCCCCCTGCGCCTGCATTCACGGAGCCTTCTGATTCTCCACTGGATCACAGTGGCCGTTATCGCGCCGCTCGGATGCTATTACCCGCTGTTTGCGGTAAGCGCGATTCTTTGCTACACCGTTATCCTTTATCTGATATTTTTCACCAACGGGCGGCCGGTATCGGTGAAATCATCATAGGAAAGAAACATGAAAATACGACGAATTGAAGAACGATGCAGCCGCTGCATGCGATGCGTTGAAGACTGCGCTTCCGGTGTCTGGCGGGTTGTGGACAAAACACCCACCGCAGTTTCCCCGGAAGCCTGCAACCGGTGCAGTCATTGCCTTTCCGTGTGCCCGGAAAACGCCATCGAAAATGATTACTTAAAGGCCACGCAGGTCCGGCCGGTTGATAACAAGCGCATTGATCCCAACGTTTACCGGGAAATCGCCTTGTCCCGACGCAGCATCCGGCACTATAAAAACAAACCGGTTGATCCCGAAATCATCAATGACATCATTGATCTGGCCCGTTATTCTCCGACGGCCAGCAACTCCCAGCATGTCGCCTATACGGTGATTGCCGACCCGGAGCGACTGAGGCAGATTTCTGACACCGTGTTCGGCATCGCCCGGCGCTTTTATGAATGGTCCAGGACCCGAAGCGGAAAATTCATCGTAAAAGGTCTGCAAATGAATCCGTCCATTGATCTGGCGATGCAAAAATATATTGAGCCCATGGAATATTATATCCAGCTCAAGGAGTCCGGCCGGGACCTGATCCTGCATAACGCACCTGCCCTGATTCTCCTGCACGGGCCGTCCGCTTCGTTTTTTGGATCGGACAACTGCCATATTGCCGCAACAAATATGAGCAACTATGCCCATTCCCTTGGACTGGGTTCCTGTTTTATCGGTTTTGTGACACTATTGTCACGGTTCAACAAAAAACTTTGCGGCCTTCTGGAACTGCCAAAAGGGCAAAAACTCTATGCCAGTCTTGTGATCGGCCATCCGGCGTTTTCGCATCCCCAGACGGCTTCCAGAAAATCACCCGCGGTTTCGTGGGTCAAATGAAAAATAAACCCTTTTACGGCTGGTATATTGCCGGCATCGCCTTCTGGGCCAACTTCCTGTCCACCGGAACGGGTTTTTACGCGTTTAACGCATTTTTAGAGCCATTGTGCAACGCCAGGGGATGGACGCGGACCGACATAAACATGGCGCTGGTCATCGGTACCATCTTCGGATTTTGCGGCCAGTATATCTACGGCACCATTCTCATGAAGACCGGCGTCAGAATTTTAATGCTGATGGGCTCCCTGATCGCCGGTCTGTCATTTATATGTATCGCCAGAGTCCAAACCCTGTGGGAATTTTACATCGCCTACTCGCTGCTGTTTATTGGAAACGGGGCATACGGCGGCATTGTCGCAGGCTCCGTGGTGAATAACTGGTTTGTGGACAAACGGGGGAAAGCCATCGGACTTGCCACCACCGGCATGTCGATATCCGGCGCAATCCTTCCCCTGACCGCCCTCTGGCTGATTCAGCATACGGGCATGGAAACCGCCGCCTTATGCATTGGTATTGTCATGCTGTCTTTCGGACCCCTGGCCTGGTTCATCGTCAAGGACTGGCCGGAAGACATGGGGATGGCGCCGGATGGACTTCCGTCCACGGTTGCCGTGCCGACGGTGGCCGGCCATATTCCCGTTCCCATCCCCCAGAAGGTACAGACACACCCTCAATGGGGCCTGGGCCGGCTGGCCCGGACAGACGTTTTCTGGAAACTGGGCATCGCTTTCGCCCTTCTCATGATGGGAACAGTGGGTGTCATGTCCCAGCTCAAACCCCGTTTTGCCGACACGGGCTTTTCTCCCATGGCGGCCATGCTGATGATGGGGGCCACTGCCCTGGCCGGGGCTGCCGGAAAATACACCTGGGGAGTGATGTCCGACCGGTTTAGCCCCATCCGCATAGCCATCATCCTGACGTTTGCCAATGCGCTGGGACTGGGACTGGCGTTTTTGAAAGGATCATGGATTGCCTTGACGGCGTTTATTCTGGTTTTCGGTTTCTCCATGGGGGGCATTATGTCGATTTTTCCGATTCTGGTGGCAACCATTTACGGCAGGGAAAATTTTGCCTCTGTGCTTCGATATGTTTCCTTTTTTCTGCTGCTGCAACTGTTCGGCTATCTGATTGCCGGGCAGAGTTATGACCGAACCGGATCCTATGACCTGGCCTATGCCATTTTCATCGGTTTTGACCTGATAGCGGGCTTGATGCTGTTTTCCCTGCACAACTCCGGACATGACCGAAAACCCAAGGGGCCATAACGCCCTTTTCCTTTAAAAAGCTACAATCGTTCTTATTTAACGGGCCGCTTTTATGGACATCAAAAAAAGACTGTATCTCATCCAGGCATCCATTCTCCTGATCATTGTTCTGGGAAGCCTCGGGTATTACATCCTGTTTAACGGGCATGAAAGCTTCATGGACTGTCTCTTCATGACCGTCATCTCGCTGACGACGGTCGGGTATGGTGAAGTGATCGCCGTTACCGGAAACCCCGTCGCCCAAATTTTCACCATGGTGCTGATCACGTTCGGCATGGGCATTATCCTTTACGGCATCAGCACATTGACCGCTATTTTGATCGAGGGCGAATTAACGCAAATTTTGAGGAAACGAAAAATGCAGAAAGCCATAGAAAAACTTTCCCATCATTACATCCTGTGCGGCGGCGGGGAAACCGGACGGCCGCTGTTGCATGAGCTGGCCAAAAGCCAGGAACCCATCGTGCTCATTGAATCCGATAAAAAGCACATTGATCTCAGCCTGGAGATTCTGCCGGAACTTCTGTATATCGAAGGAGACGCCACCGATGACCAGAATCTGATCAGGGCAGGCATCAAGGACGCCGCCGGGATCATCATCGCCATCCCCTGGGACAGGGACAACCTTTACATCACCATGAGCGCCCGGATGCTGAACCCGACCATCCGCATCGTTACCCGGATGACCGACCCCAAAATCGAACCCAAATTCAGAAAGGCCGGGGCGGACAGCGTGGTATCGCCGAACTTTATCGGCGCCCTCCGAATGGCGTCCGAAATGATACGGCCTGCGGCTGTGGATTTTCTCGACCAGATGCTCCGCAGCGGAGACGGGAACCTGCGTATTCATGAACTCAAGATCAGCCCGCATTCCCCCCTGGCCGGAAAGACGATTCTGGAATCGGGTTTAAAAAGCAAGTTCGACCTGCTGGTTCTGGGGGCCAAAGACGCGAAGGGGAATATCACCTTTAACCCGCCGCCGGACCAGACCATGGATCACCAAACCACTTTCATTATCATGGGTGACATCCGGAATATCAAAAAAATGCGGGATATTTCAAATGTCGGGTAACAGCCTGATGCGTTAAGAAAACAAAGCACCCACCTGAAAAACGATGAGATGATTCAATCAAAAGCTGCGACCTTCTGGGAGAAATTTTCCGCAGCGCACGGGTGGGGTCTTTTGTTACTTTTCTTGCCCATTAAGAAAAGTAAAGATAACCTGCGGTGGTCATGGATATTCACTCCTGCTTAAACATAAAAACCAACCCCCATTTCTCTCCGATGCATTCTTCCATGATAAAAAAATTCTTTGCATTTTAGGCTGTTACGTGATAACGCATTTGAAAAATCAGCTTTGGCACCGGCATGGCTTATCAACTCTAATTTCACACTTGAATTGGGTCTTATTTCCCTTGTTAATTGGTTGAATCGTGTAAACTAAGGAGAATACAAAATAATTTTTTGCATGTTATCTAATCTGTATATCAGGATAAATAAAAAATTTTCCATCATTTTAGCTTGAAGATTAAAAAATTGGAGACGAATAATTATGGCAGCACCAGTGGGAAAAGATTTGCTCGAAACGATAAGTGCAATTGCTACGCTGGTAACGCCTGTGCTTTTGATCGTTCTTGGGGGCATAGGGTGGCTGATACAAAATAAAATCGAATCGTCACAAACAAGACAGGACGCTCAAGCCTCAAGGATTCGCGAACTCGAAGACAAACTGCGGGAAGATAGAATTGCAACCTATAACTCGCTTTTGGAACCCTTCTTTCTGCTGTTCACTAGTGAAGCTGCCTTCGCACAAGATCCAAAGTTCAAAAACAAAATTAAAAACGATATCGCAATAGCAAAGATGCTGTCAGTCGAATATCGGCAGGTGGGCTTTAAACTTTCATTAATTGCAAATGACTCTGTAGTTCGGGCCTACAACAAGCTCATGCAATTCTTCTATCACATCGAACTCGATCTGAGGCCAATTGACGACAAGACTCACGATTGGATCGCGCTAATGGGAGCCCTTCTTCTTGAAATAAGAAAAAGCATGGGTAATGAGTCCAGCAAGCTCGATCGATGGGAAATGATTGAATGGTTCATGTCGGATGCACCAAAAATAAAAGAAAGCTATGAAAGTTCGCCTCACTGAATGCGTACCGGCTCAACCGGAGGTTCCAGCCGACATCCACCTGTAAAGCAACCGTAACCCTCCACCCCCATCTGTCATGTGCCCATGCAAAAACCGTCCGCCAACCAAACAGACAGACATCATCGACGAAACCGTCACCGCGATCCTGGACCAGGCGACTTACCACAATCCGGAATGAGGATAGACGTTGCCGATAAGATATATGCAGGCGGAACAGGCAAAGAATATGCCGGGAAAATGGACGGTGAAATGTTAACAGGGAAATGCAAATGAACAAAATTATTATTTATCAAAGTGATGACCAGCAAGCCCAGGTTGAGGTTCGATTTAAAGATGAGACTGTATGGCTAAATCAAGATCACCTCTCCTTATTATTTCAGCGGGATCAATCAGTAATATCACGTCATATCAACAATATTTTCAAAGAAGGTGAACTGGAACCGGAAAGCAATATGCAAAAAATGCATATTGCTCATTCTGACAAACCCGTTGTTTATTATAACCTCGACGTCATCATATCCGTCGGATACAGGGTTAAATCAAAACGCGGCACCCAGTTCCGCCAGTGGGCCACCAAACGATTAAAAGAATATCTGGTTGACGGATACGCGATCAATCAAAAACGACTGGAAGAACGCAACCTTGAGTTGCAACACCTGAAAACCGGCATCGCCATCCTTCGCCGGGCAATTGCCCATCAGGCTAAAAACCTTGACGAAGCCGAAAATCTGGCCGATCTGCTGGAACGGTTTTCCGGCGGACTCTCGCTCCTTGACGACTATGATCGTGAAACGCTTGACACAACAGGCAAAACGAAACGCAAGGCGGTTATTATAGAAGCCTGTGATTACCAAAATTTAATCGATGCCATGCGCGGTGAGTTTGCATCTGAACTCTTTGGTAAGCAAAAAGATACGGGATTTGAAAGCTCCATCAGACAAATTTACCAGAGCTTCGGCGGAACGGAAATGTATCCTTCTGTGGAAGAAAAAGCCGCCATGCTTTTGTATCTCATTGTAAAAAATCATTCATTCATCGACGGGAACAAACGGATTGCAGCAGCCTGTTTTCTCTATTTTCTTGAAAAAAACGGTCTCCTTTACCATAAAAACGGAGAAACGATTATCAGCAACGAGGCACTGGCTTCTCTTACCCTTTTTATCGCCGTGAGCAAACCTGAAGAAATGCAAACAGTTAAACAAGTGGCTGTGAGCATATTGAACAGGATTGACATCTCCTGCCCATCCGTTTAAAATCACTCATCCACCTGTAAAGCAACCGTAACCCTCCACACCATCTGTCTTGTACCCATGCAAAAACCGTCCGCCATAGAAACCGGCATCATCCATGAAACCCTCACCGGCATTGTGGACCGGGTGACTTACCACAACCCGGAAAACGGGTGGTCGGTGCTGCAGGTGTTGTCTTTTGACAACCACCATCAACATGAAACCGTGGTAGTCCATCAGATCAAGGTGTATGCGGGGGCCACCATGGAATTTAA
This sequence comes from Desulfobacteraceae bacterium, assembly GCA_003599885.1. Taxonomy (GTDB): domain Bacteria; phylum Desulfobacterota; class Desulfobacteria; order Desulfobacterales; family Desulfosalsimonadaceae; genus SURF-3. The sequence continues at coordinate 13,633 of QZKW01000032.1, forward strand.
AGGTTCTTGGATGGTTCACCCCAAGCATGGCCGTCAATTTAAGGCCACGGACGCGGTGGAGAAAAAGCCAGCCACCACAGCGGCCCTGGAAAAATATCTGGGTTCCGGCATGATCAAAGGCGTGGGTCCCAAAACCGCAAAAAAGATCGTCCGCCATTTCGGGGACGCCACCCTGGACGTGTTTGAAGAATCCATCGAACGCCTGAAGCTGGTCCCCGGAATCGCCGAAAAAAAACTGGACATGATCAGCACCGCCTGGACGGAACACCGGGCCATCCGCAATGTCATGATGTTTTTGCAGTCCCACGGCATCAGCACCCTGTTTGCCGTCCGCATTTACAAAGAATACGGAGACAGCGCCATCGATAAGGTCACGAAAGACCCCTACCGGCTGGCAAATGATTTCTACGGCATCGGTTTTTTCTCCGCCGATCGCGTGGCGATCAGTATCGGCCTTTCGCCGGACAGTCCGGAACGCGTGATGGCGGGCATCAGCCATGTGCTGGCCGCCAGCCGTGAGGAGGGGCACTGCTATCTGACCGGATATCAGATCAGAACCCAGGCCCAGGATCTGTTGAATCTGAACCTGGAGGGACGCCTGCCGGACCTTCTGGACCGCATGCAGCACGAGGGGTTTTTGATGGTGCGGCGTCAGCGAACGCCCGGCGGTTTCGTTGAGCCCTGCTATTATTCAAAATCATTATTTTACGATGAATTATTTGTGGCCCGGAAAATCCGGGAACTGGACGCGCAGGTGCCAGTGGACAAAGAACGGGTGCAGCGATGGATCGACCGGTATTGTGAAGCCAATGATATCCAATTGAGCGATGAACAGGCAGCGGCGGTGCTGGGCATTGCAGGGGAACCGTTTTCCATCCTGACCGGCGGGCCGGGATGCGGAAAGACCACCACCACCCGGGTGCTGGTCAAACTGCTGGAAGCCATGAAAAAAACCGTTATGCTGGCTGCCCCCACGGGCCGGGCTGCCCAGCGCATGATGGACGTGATCGGCAAGGAATCCAAAACCATCCACCGGCTCCTTGAATGGCAGATGGGAAACTTCAAAAAAAATGAAGAATCCCCGCTCAAAACCGATTTTCTGATTGTGGACGAATGCTCCATGCTGGACATCACCCTGACGGCAAGTTTGCTCAAAGCCGTGCCCATCGGTTGCCAGGTTCTGTTTATCGGGGATGCCGACCAGTTGCCGTCGGTCGGGGCCGGCAATGTTTTAAATGATTTGATCGCAGCCCGCCGCGTGCCCTGTTTCCGGTTGACTGAGATTTTCCGTCAGGCAAAAGAGTCCCTGATTGTCCAGTACGCCCACCAGATCAACGAAGGGCAGATGCCCTATGTGGAATCGCCGTTTCAGAATCCCGGAATGTGGCGGGAAAAGGCCGATTGCCTGTTTCTGGACGTGGAAGAAGCGACGGCTGAACAGATCCATTTTATCGGCCGGGTCAAGCGCCTGTTTGCCGATGAACCGGGAGCATCAGCCAATCAGCCAAAGGTCACATACGGAACCAGCCAAGATATCAATCCCTATGAATTCAGGATCGATGAAACCGTGACCCCTTATGGGTCTGATTTAACGATCCCGAAAAAATTTCAGCATGTGAACCTGGAAACTGTGGCTGCTGCTGAAAACCGGGTGGAGGAACTCGTGGCCGTGCTCAAAACCGTCCATCCCTGGTCGGGCCTGCATTATGGGTTATCCGCCACAGATATTGTCCAGAAACTCTATCTTGACTGGATACCCAAATATTTCGGGAATGCTTTTGAGATTCAGGTGCTTTGCCCCATGACACGGGGGAGCCTCGGGACCATCAACGTCAATAAAATGATCCAGGCCACGGCCAATCCGCAGACGCCAGGGAAAGCGCAACTCACCATCGGCGAGAGGATTTTGCGGGAAGGCGACCGGGTGATTCACCGCCGAAACGACTATGATCTCAACGTGTTTAACGGCGATATCGGGGTGATTCAAAAAATCGACACCGAAGAGCTGACCTGCGTGGTGTCGTTTTTTCCGGACCGCCGGGAGGTGCTGTACCGTCAGACCGATATCGTGGAGCTGGATCTGGCCTATGCCATCACCATTCACAAATCCCAGGGCAGCGAATTCGAGGCGGTGATCATTCCGGTGCTGACCCAGCATTTTAAAATGCTGTTCCGGAATCTGATCTACACGGGCCTGACACGGGCCAGAAAGCTGGCGGTGTTTGTGGGCACCCGGAAAGCCCTGGCCATGGCGGTGAAAAATCAGGACACCCGCGAGCGCCAGACAGCGTTACAGGAGTTGCTGAAATCATCGAAACCGGATAAAAAGTAATGGATGATTTCTTAATTGCGGGAGAAACCATTTTTTAAAAAACTGTTTTTTTTGATACCGGCAACCCATTTTTTCACCCCAAAAAAGGAGGGCTCCGACATGCAGCCAGAAACAAAAAAACGAAAAAAAGCCTCAATCCCTAATGCACGCACCGGTATGAGCCTTGAGGAAATCGAACTGGATCTTGCGGAAAGCCTCCTTTATGTTTTGGGCAAACCTCCGGCCATGTCAACGCTCAACGACTGTTATCTGGCAGTGGCCTATACGGTGCGCAACCGGATGATGAAAGTGTGGCTCAAATCGGTTGAGGATTTTTTTACCCGAAAGGAAAAAGCGGTCTGTTATTTTTCAGCGGAATTTCTCATCGGGCCGCAACTGGGCAGGAACCTCTTCAATCTGGGCATTTATGACACCATGAAACAGGCGCTGGGCGCTTTCGGGCTCAACCTTGACGGCATCATCGAACACGAACAGGAACCCGGACTGGGCAATGGGGGCCTAGGCCGTCTGGCGGCATGCTACATTGAATCCATGGCGACCCTGGGCGTTCCCGCCATCGGTTTTGGCATCCGTTATGAGCACGGCATCTTCCAGCAAAAGTTTCGCGACGGCTGGCAGGTTGAACTCACCGACAACTGGCTGCAAAAAGGCTATCCCTGGGAAATTCCGCGGCCGGAACGGGTGTATGACGTCAAACTCGGGGGATACACCCAGACCTATATGGATGCAAACGGGGCGTTCCGGGTTCATTGGATTCCCGGCTGGGTCGTCAGGGGCATGGCCTATGACATTCCCATTGTGGGATATGCGGCCAAATCCGCCGCCATGCTGCGGCTCTGGAAAGCAGAAGCCACCGAATCATTTGATATTAATGACTTTAACACCGGCGATTACTACGGCGCGGTTGAAAGCAAAATCACCTCGGAAAACATCACCAAGGTGCTTTATCCCAATGACGAATTCCTGCATGGCAAACAGCTAAGGCTCGAACAGCAGATTTTCTTCGTGTCCTGTTCGCTGCAAAATCTTATCGAGATGCACCTGCTGAAAGAAAACACCCTGGATAATTTTCACGAAACCTTTGCCGGACAGTTGAACGACACCCACCCGGCCATCGCCGTGGCGGAACTCATGCGGCTCTTCGTGGACGAGCATGACATGGAATGGGAAAAAGCCTGGCATATCACCCGGCATACCTTCAGTTACACCAATCACACCCTCCTGCCCGAAGCCCTTGAAAAATGGTCCCTGCCCCTGTTTGCGCGGGTCCTGCCCCGGCACCTGGAAATCATCTACGAGATCAACCACCGTTTTTTACAGCAGGTCTCCGAGATGTCTCCGGACATGCCCCTCGAGCCCCTGTCTCTGATCGAGGAAGGCGGAGAAAAATATGTGCGCATGGCCAACCTCGCCTGTGTGGGATGCCATGCCATCAATGGGGTGGCAGGAATCCACACGGAATTGTTGAAAAAAAGAACCATTCGTCATTTTTATCAATTATTTCCCGAAAAATTCAGCAACAAGACCAACGGGGTCACGCCCCGCCGCTTCATGCTGCTCTGCAATCCGCGTCTTTCCAATCTTATCACCAGCCGGATCGGCGACGGGTGGATCAAACGCCTCGATATGCTTAAAAATCTTGAAGAATTTATCGATGACCCGGATTTTCTGAAAGCCTGGCGTCAGGTAAAACGGGACAACAAACACGAACAAGTGGAGTATGTGCACCAGAAAACCGGGGTGATGTTGAATACCGAATCCCTCTTTGACGTTCAGGTCAAACGGATTCATGAATACAAACGCCAGCACCTGAACCTTCTGCACATCCTGACCCTGTATAACCGGATCAAAAAAAATCCCGGTTTGGATATTCCGGCCCGCACCTTTATTTTCGGGGGCAAAGCCGCGCCCGGCTATTACATGGCGAAACTCATCATCAAGCTGATCAACTCGGTGGCGGAAGTGGTCAATAATGATCCGGACGTGGGCGGACGGCTCAACATCATATTTATCAGAAACTTCAATGTCAAAATCGGCCAGCGCGTTTATCCGCTTGCCGATCTTTCCGAACAGATATCAACCGCCGGCATGGAAGCGTCCGGCACCGGCAACATGAAGTTCTCCATGAACGGGGCCCTGACCATCGGCACCCTGGATGGCGCAAACGTGGAAATCCGGGAGGAAGTCGGCCCGGAGAATTTTTTCCTCTTCGGACACACGGTCCAGGAACTCGATGCGTTAAAAACGTCCGGTTACATCCCCTATAAATATTATGGCTCCAACCCTGAGCTCAGGGGCGTCATCGACCTTATCAGTTCCGGCATCTTCTCAGGCGGGAAGCAAGACCTTTACCGGCCTATTGTTGATGAACTTCTATTCCATGACACCTATATGCTGCTGGCGGATTATCAGGCTTATGTCGATTGTCAGGAAAATGTGGGCCGGATCTGGCAGGACCAGGACCAATGGACACGCATGTCCATCCTCAATGTCGCCCGCAGCGGCAAGTTCTCTTCCGACCGGGCGATCCGGGAATATTGCCGGGATATCTGGCATATTGATCTTAAAGAATGATAAAGCAGATCAGAAAAGATGATCGCTGATCCGCTATGGCGGCCAAGGACAAAAGCCGACCCTTCCCGCCCGACACTTTCCGGCGGAGACGGCTGATAGGTTTCGGGGTTTTTGATGAGGCCCGCGCAATGGATGCCGGATTCGTGGCGGAACACGTCGGCCCCCGTAATGTGGCGGTTTGCCGCCTCGGACACGGCGGATTCTGCCGGGACAGCAAAACCTGCACGTTTCCAAAATGCGGTTTCGGAAAATAGCGGAAGCGCCCCCTCGCCGTCAGGCTAAGATTTTAAATGATACCATCCGCATCAAATCCCAACGGGATTCCGTATTATAGCCCAGGGTTGCGGCGTATGCCGCTACCCTGGGAACAATCGCCGCGCACGATTCCCAACCCCGACGGGGTTGCGTCCGGATGGTCGATTCATGGGAATGTTACGCAACCCCGTTGGGGTTGATCACAAATGGTTCATGATAACCCAGGGTGGCGGCATACGCCGCAACCCTGGGCTAAATTATGCAGCCCCTTTGGGGCAAAACTAATATCCCCATCTCCTTAGCCTGACGGCGATGGGAGGTCCCCCCTCTTCCCTGTATTTGCCGCGAACGTGAAGACCGATGCATTGTAAAAAATGATGCCCACCGGACCTAACCTTTTTATTTTGAACCTGCTGAAAAAACAGTGGTTTTTAAACCGGAAAAATGCTACGGGTCATCTTCAGGACGCCTGCAGTCCGATGATCGGGATTCAAGGCAACCCATGAGGGGTTTTATGCCGATCCACATGAGATGCCGCGATAAATCGAAGCCTTAAGCAAAATTATGTAATTATAATGTGTTGCTGTGTTAACAGAAGTGTTTTAAATGGCGTGATATGCGGACAGAAAATCAAAATTCAGTACCTTATGCGGATCAATCCATTTAATGTTAGCTGGAAGAATTGAAAGAAATCAAATGGGATACTTCAGAAACCTTACAAATTCATCATTCAAACAAGGAAATAATGGGGAAAGATTATTTTATCCTTGGGGTGTTTGCGGAAAGGGCTACATTCTGGAGTCAATTGAACAAGAAAGTAGAATTAGAAAGTATCTTTCAACTTATTATATAGTCAGCCTGTTATTAATAATCATAATAGGTGCATTTCTGGGCCTTTGGATCGTTCTCGTTCCCTTGATCCCAGTTGCCTTCATACTCTGGTGGCCAATTGCCAAAGCAGTTACTAATGGCCTAAAAGAGACAGAAATAAAATTGAGCATTAAAAAAAATTTTGAAGGGCAATTTAAAGATAAGGACAGCTAACAACCGGCTCCACTTGAGCACAGGGGCCGAGGCGTTTTGGAATTAGTTTGTTTAAATGGCTCCGGCGTTTGGGGCGGTTCTGCAAGCCCCTATGCCAAGTGAGCCGGAGCGTTAGGGTGCATGCCACCATATCTTGGGAGGTACCATGAAAGCAAGAGCTGGGGAGTGCGTATACTGTGGGCGATTCCTACCTCTCACCGATGATCACATACCACCGCAAGCCTTATGTGGCAAACCGCGGCCTTCAGACCTCGTTTTGGTGCCCAGTTGCAGGCTGTGTAACAATGGAGCATCTAAAGACGACGAGTATTTCAAGACAATGATGGTCTTGAAGGACCGAGCGGGAAACCATCCCGAGGCTGTAGCCGTCAGAGACTCAGCCATGCGTGGCCTCGCTAAACCAAAGAAGGTGAAATTCACACGGCGTATTCTTGGGAGCATGCGGCAAATGACAATCCGAACTCCTGCGGGTCTTTTTTTAGGTAGGGCTCCAGTCTTCGATGTGGACCTCACGCGGCTGGATCGTGTTGTTGCACGCGTTACCCGTGGCCTGTATTGGCACCACCATAGCCATGTTCGCTTGCCAGATGACCACAAAGTTGTCGTCTGGTCCGAGGACGGGCTCAGAGGTATCACTCCTGATGATGTGCTACAACTCCGAAGCATGCTCATTGACCCTGTCCTTAACAATCCTGCACGCTCCATCGGTCGCGACGTGCTGCACTACCGTTACGCTTCCAGCGATCGTGAGCATGTGACGGGATGGCTGCTTGAGTTCTACGACGATGTACGCTTCATCGCCTTCACGATGCCAAACACGACCGGCGATAGCACCTAACGAGGGCATGCACGGTGTTCCCCCCATAAAACCCGCACCATCCCTGCTCCCTCAACCCGCCCCCGCTTTCCCCTGCCGCAGGCAATCCGCCAGACTTTTCAGGTTGTCCGGCGAAAAAGCACTTTTGCGCCGGAGGGTGGCGTCGTGAATATAATCCCTTAACACTGCGGATTCCTCCGGGGTCACCATAAGGCCCTTTTCGGCAAGCAAATGACGGATCATTTTTGAACCGCTGTGGCGGCCCAACACAAACGCCGACCCTTCCCGGCCCACGCTTTCCGGTGGAAACGGCTGATACGCCTCGGGGTTTTCGATAAGTCCCGCGCAATGGATGCCGGATTCGTGGCGGAACACGTCCGCGCCGGTAATGGGCTGGTCCGCGGGAAGGGGGTGGTTCGCCGCCTCGGCCACATAGGCGCAGAGCGCCGTCAACTGATTGATCTGAATATCGCAGATGCCGGGGGCCATCCGGTTCAGGGCCATTGCCACCTGCTCAATGGCCGCGTTTCCGGCCCTCTCCCCCAGGCCGTTCACCGTCACGCTCAGGGCTTCCGCGCCCGCCTCAAACGCGGTGACAGCGTTGGCTGTCGCCATGCCCATGTCGTTGTGGCCGTGAAATTCAAGGGGAAGTTCGGGCACCGCTTTCCGCACCCCCCGCACCAGATTCCGAACCGTCGATGGCCTGGCCACGCCGCTGGTGTCCGCGATTCTCAGGCGGTGTGCCCCGCAGGCCGCCGCGTATTTCGCAAACCGGACTAAAAAATGCGTGTCCGCACGGGTGGCGTCCTGTGCCCCCACGGACACGAAATCAAAATAACGCCTCCCGAACGGCACCAGTTCTTCCAGTTTCCGCATCACCCAGCCATCGGTCTTACCAAACGCCGTCATCAAAATATCCGATACCGGAAAACTGATGTGGACCCCTTCCGTGCCGCTTCTGGCCGCCAGCGCGATATCACTGCGGACAGCCCGGCACCAGGACGTGAGCCGGCAGTCCGGCTGCCGGGAAACCATCTGGACGATCTCCATGCGCTCCTGGTCCCCCATGGCCGGAATTCCCGCTTCGATTTCGTTCACGCCTATGTCTGAGAGCATACCGGCGATGTTGAGTTTCTCCTCAAGGCTGAATACAACCCCCGGCGCCTGTTCCCCGTCCCTCAGTGTGGAGTCGATAATCCAGGCGCGATGGCCTTCTGTATGTTCACTCATAGCAGCACCCGAGCCGCTTTCTCAGACAGATCAGTTGCGTACGTTTCCAGCCGTTTTTTCCGTAAAAAGCCAGGGCCGATTCATTGGCGGAATCTGCCAGTAGCTGAAGCCGCCTGAGTCCGATAGCACTGCTCCAGGCTTCAATACTTTCCAGAAGCATCCGGCCAATCCCCCTTCCCCGCCAACCGCTTTTGACCGCCAGGTCTTCCACGATGGCCGCCATGCCGCCTTCTGCTGTGGAAATAAGGGTTTGCGCGGAACACATGCCAATGACTTCCTGGTCGCATTCCGCCACTTTGATGCATTGATGCTTCCGGCATCCGTCGAGCATGAGGCGCAATCCCTGCCGGTGCTTATCCGCATCAAAGGAAAAATCCGCCTCAATAGCAAACAATTCATCCAGCAGATTCACCAGCGCATCGATATCCGAATGCGCCGCATCCCGGATGACTAAAGCTTCGGGTTTCATTATTAGGCCTCCGATCGTCCGTCTCTTTTCGGGTTTCCGTATAAATTTCTGAAATCAGGTTTTCCACAACGGACTGGTTGTTATCAAAATCCGTTATCTGTTTTTTAATCCGGCCTTCACCAAAAACGGCAACAACATCGGCAAATGCGGCAAGATCGTCAAAGTCATGGGTAATCAGAATCACCGGGATATGAAACCGGTCAATGGTTGACCGGAACTCATCCCGCATTTTTTTTCGTAAATACGGGTCAAGGGCTGAAAACGGTTCGTCCAGAAGAAGCAGTTTTGGATCACGGATCAATGCCCTTGCCAATGCCACGCGCTGGGACTGGCCGCCGGATATATCTTTTGGAAAGCAGTCGGCTAAATCAGCTAACCCGAAAAACCCCAGATACGCTTCCACCTTTTCCGGAGCACCGGCTGCCCTTCCCCCTGAAGGCTTTTTCAGGCCGAAAGCCACATTTTCCCGAACCGTTAAATGGGGAAACAGCGCATAGTTCTGAAACACATAACCGATATGCCGGTCTCTGGCAGGCAGATTGATTTTTTTTTCAGAATCAAATAGCACCCGGTCGTCAAAAGCAATCATTCCTGCATCCGGTTTTACCAGTCCGGCAATGGCGCTCAGGGTCAGCGTCTTGCCGAATCCGGAAGGCCCGAAAAGCACCAGCCTGCGTGTATCTGCCTGCAGCCGGATATCCAGATCAAACACCCGGCTCTGCGCGGTCATTGTTTTTTTGATGTGCAAATCAATATTCATCGCTTATTCCGCTTCCATAAAACCATAGGCTGCCAGGATCCTTCGGCTATCCGGTCCGGTCACAAATTCGCAGAACCGGCTGGCAGCCGGATGATGTTGCGTCCCGCGGGTAACAGCAATCGGATAAAGGATGTTTAAAGAGCTGTCGGCTGCCAGAACCGTCCTGACGGTATTCCCTGACGCCGCCCCGTCAATTGCGTTTAAACTCCGGGCATCGGTGGCATAGACGAAACCGGCGTCAACTTCTCCTCTTCGCACATAATCGAGTACTTCGCGGACTGAATTCGCATACACCAGACGATCATAAACCGCTTCCCACAGCCCGTTTTTTTCCAGAAATATCTTTGCGTATCGTCCGGCAGGCACAATATCCGGATGCCCGACCGCGATTTTTCTGAATGCCGGTTCCTGCAGATCAGAAATCGTTTTGACCGGGACTTTCGATTCAGACGGAACAATCAGGATCAGTTCATTGGCGGCGAATATTTTTTTTGTGGGGATATCGATCAGGTTTTTTGCTTCCGCCCGGTCCATGTCCCTGATGCTGGCCGGGGCAAACACATCCACCGGCGCGCCGCTTGACATCTGCTGAACCAGTGCTCCGGAAGCGGCAAAATTACACCTGACGTTGACACCGGGTGTCTGCATTTCAAACGCCCGGCTGATTTCCGTCATCGCGTTTGTCAGGCTGGCGGCTGCTGAAACAATGAGTTCTTCTTCCGCAAACGCAGGGAACGGTGTGACCTGCAAAAACAGGCAGCACATCATGGCCGTCAGGATATACGGGAAACCGGAACGGATGTTCGATCTGAATATAATTTCGTTTTTAAAACTATTTTTCATTAGATCCCCCTGCATTACCCTGCTTTTTTTGTCCAGGCCTGACGACCATTTAAAATTTTTCCGGATGTGTATAATATGAACAGGCTGACACAGGAAATGATCAGCACCAGCGTATTCGCCAGCGAATCATCCCCGGCCTGGACCGCCTGGTATACGGCAATGGAAAGCGTCTGGGTTTTTCCGGGCAGATTACCGGCAATCATTAATGTGGCCCCGAATTCGCCCATGGCCCTTGCAAACGCCAGCATCGTCCCGGCCATGATGCCCCGCCAGGCCAGCGGAAAAGATACCCGCAAAAATATGGACCATTCGGAATGACCCAGGGTCCGGGCAGCGTTTTCCAGAGACCCATCGACATTTTCAAATGCCGCCCGCGCGGACTTGAAAACCAGGGGCAGAGACACGATGGTTGAGGCCACCACCGCACCCTGCCAGGTAAAGATCAGGGAAACCCCGAATAATTCAGAAAGCCATTGCCCCAGCCAGCCGTTCCGCCCGAAAACGACCAGCAGATAATACCCCAGGACCGTCGGCGGCAGCACCAGCGGGAGGGTTAAGAGCGCATCCATCAGGTCACGGCCCGGGATGTTCCTGTGAAGAAGAAGGTAGGCAAAACCGACCCCTGCCAGAAGCGCGCCGGCTGTTGCCAAAACAGCGACTTTCAATGTAAGAATTAACGGCAAAAACATGGTTTCCGACAGGAACATTTAAGATTCTTCCTTAAACAAGATAATCCGAAGCTTGGCCACCGTCTTCCAGTGCATCTAATATCGCATCAACGGCATCTTCGCTGTCAACGCCGCCGTACCATAGATTATCCGGCTGTATCACCATCACCGGCCCGGAATCGCAAAGCTTCATGCACCCGCTGCTGGTGACCAGCGCATCCATTCCCCGGTCTAAAATCTCATTTTCGATATACGGCAGCAGGCTGGCGGACCCTTTTTTATGGCACATCCCCTTGGGCTCGCCGCCCACCCTGAAACTGGCGCAAACAATGATATGAATTTTTGGTTTGTCCATTTGGTCTCCTTTTTTAATAAATGGTAAGGTATTCAGAATTCAGGAGTCAGAATGAAGGAATTAATCATTTTTTATTCTGTCTCCCGTCTTCTTCCCTTTGCTTGCCAATGACCTCAAATATGGTGATGTGTCTGAACCAACCCGATTAAATTATCAGAAGATGACAGGTGGTCAATTCTGACTCATGACTCCTGAATACCTGATTCATCTTTTAACAACACCCCATCACGTTTCTTCCCCGCCCGCCGCTGCACGGCCCGATATCATGCTTCTTCATGTGCGCCAGGCCTTTGCCGGAGAACAGGGCATCAAGGGCTTCATCAATTAAGCCTTCCACTGTAAAAATCTGCAGACCGTACTCGGACAGCAGCATTTTCGGCGTCTCCCCAATACCGCTCACCAGCAGCGTTCCGCAATCTGACAGAATCTGCGCCATGGCGGCCCATCGGTTGACCCCGGTACCCTCAACCGGCGTTTCCCTGGTTTCCAGCAAATGGATGCTGCCGTCTTTTTTGCCATAAATCGCCAGCCGCTGCGCCTGGCCCAGATGCTGATTGACCAGCACCCCCTCAAGGGTTGCGACCGCCACATGGGGACGATTGACATCCTGTAGCGGTTCTTCAGAATCTTTCATTTGCTCACAAGCCTGAAGGGTTTTCATCAGCCCCATGTCCGGCGTTTCCCCCAAGAGACCCACCGCATCTGCCCGGCACCGGGTGCAGTGATGCATCAGCGGCATATATTTTCCGGCAATCTGACGCACTTCCTTCATCATCCCGGCAGACGGTTCGGCAAGATTCTCAAATGCCGATCCTTCATTGGGATAATAGGCCACACAGTTCTGCAGGTCCGCGCCCAGGTCTGACATGGTTTTTGAAACCGCTTCCACATGCTGATCATTAATCCCCGGTATAATAATGGTATTGATTTTGGTGGTGATCCCTCGCGCTTTCAGGCCTTTTACCGCTTCCAGCTGCTTTTCAAGCAGCATTTTGAAACCGCTTTTCACGTGATACACATGTTTATTGGCCCTTACCCATGCATAAATCTGTTCTCCCACAACCGGATCAATCGCATTCACAGTAATGGTCACGTGGCTGACATCCAGTTCCTTTAATTCATCCAGATAAGGCCCGGCATTTAAGCCGTTGGTGGCAACACACAACAGCATTTCGGGATATTTTGCACGAACCAGCCGCAGGGTTTCCATGGTTTCATCCGGATTGGCAAACGGGTCGCCCGGACCGGCAATGCCCACAACAGAGATATTGCCTTTTTTCTTCATCACTTCATCCAGATAGATCATGGCCTGTTTCGGTGTCAGGATACCGCTGCTGACGCCCGGGCGGCTTTCGTTCACACAGTCAAATTTCCGGTTGCAGAAATTGCATTTGATGTTGCAGCGGGGCGCCACCGGCAGGTGAACCCGGCCGAATTTGTGCCGGGCCTGATCATTAAAACAAGGGTGTGTTTCCAGATTTAGAGCCATTGTTCCACCTCAATCTTTCGTATTTGTAAAATCATAAACGCTTGAATGCACGATGGGAATTACATATACATATACCCGATGCCGGACCCATCCTGCCGCTGCTCAATGACCGTATTCGCAATCCGGTCAAACAAGGCCTGGGCTCCCCGGTATCCGACATGCAGGATTCGCTGCCCGCCGATCCGGTCGTGAACGGGAAACCCGACGCGGACCAGCGGGATATCGATGCGGCGGGTAATGGAATACCCTTTGCTGTTGCCGATAAAAATATCCGGGGGACATGCCGCCACTTCCGATTCGATAGACTTGAAATCCATGCCTTCCAGAATTTTGCATTTTTCTATGATATTTTTATCCATAACATCGGATAATTTGACCGCCAGGTTCCCGCTTTCACCGCCGGACGCACAGATCACCGGCACAATGCCAATCTCCGAAAGGAAAGATGCAAGTCCCACCACCAGATCTTCTTCCCCGTAAAGCGCGGCTTTGACTCCGTTGACATATTTATGTCCGTCGATATAGGCATCCACCAGACGTCCCCTTTCTTCGATATATTTTTGGGGCATTTCCTTTCCGGTAATTTCCTGGAGAGCCGCAAACAGGCGGTCAGTTTCCTTTATCCCGATGGGCAGTCCCAGTTCATGGCAGGGGATGCCAAATGTCTTTCTCAGATATTTACCGGCAGATTCGGCTTCCGCGTTCAGCACCCTGCCCATTTGGAGGCTGGCAGCCGCACTTGAGGCATCCCGGATCTGGTTGACGGAGGTCCCGCCAGCAGGGATTTTCTGGTATTCCGCCCAAGGGGTTCCGTCCATGGTTTGTGAATAATCCGGCAGCATCATGGGTATCAGACCGAAATCCGCTAATATTTCTTTTAAATACCGCAAGTCCTCAGCAGACAGCATGCCCGGAAAAATATTGACGGAATGGGACCGTTTCCCGGCTTGCTCTGTCACCAGCGCCTTGACGATTTCAAGGGCCCCCCGGTGAAATCCCGTCATATGCGTTCCGCTGTAACTGGGTGTGGGCATATGAACAATCGGGGGGGTGGTCTGGCCATCCCGCTGTTTTAAAAACTTATGGATAAACATGTTCACATCATCCCCAATGGTTTCCGACAGACAGGTGGTCGCCACGCCGATAAGCTCCGGCTGATACTGGGCAATAATATTTTCGAGAGCAATTTTCAGGTTCATCCCGCCGCCGAATATCGCGGTATCTTCACCGAAATTGGAACTGGCGATATCAATGGGTTCCTTAAAATGACTGATCAGATACCGGCGGATATAGGTGGAGCATCCCTGAGACCCATGCAGCAGCGGAACCGCTCCCCGAATCCCCTTGATGACCAGTGACGCGCCCAGAGGAGAGCACAGCTTGCAGGGATTCTGCGTGGACGTATGGTTTTTGCTGGTTATTTTTTGGGCGGTATTCATTTCAAACCCCCTCTTTCTTCAATTTAAATAAATCCGGCTATGTGTTGTTTACCGTGAAAATGCATTTGGATTTAACCACGAAGAGCACGAAGTTCACGAAGATGGGATTTCATATAGCCGCCCGGATGTCGTCTTCGTGTTCTTCGTGGGCTTCGTGGTGATTTTTATTCACACTCCAGGTAATGAAATCCATAACTTCTATGGCGAACGATGCGGCGCGAACTGCCACACCGGACTCGTCACTGTCTGACAGACTTCTTCCGCGAAATTAAGCATGCCCTCAAACCCGGCCAGGGGTGTTTTTCGCTCATGGTTGTGGTCGCAGAACCCGATGCCCATTTTATAGGCAATGGGCCGCTCCTTCACCCCGCCGATAAACAGGTCGGCGTTTTTTTCAATGATGTATTTGGACAGCTCCAGGGGATTAGCGTCATCGAGTATGATGGTGCCGTCATTGCACATGTCCCGAAGTATTTCATAATCTTTTTCATTACCCGTCTGGGAACCGGCCAGAACCACTTCCATGCCCAGATAACGCAGGGCCTTGATCAGGGAAAACGCCTTGAACGCCCCGCCCACATAAATAGCGGCGCGTTTGCCGCAGACCCGGGCTTTGATTTTTTGCAATTCCGGATAAATCCGGGTCACTTCCGAACGGACCAGCTCCCTTGCCTTTTCCATAATCTCCGGTTGTTCCTTAAAATGACCGGCCACATCGTAGAGCGCCTTGGCCATGTCTTCGATGCCGAAATAGGACACCCGGATAAAAGGTATTCCGTATTTTTCCTTCATCGTTTCCGCCAGACCGGTCATGGACCCGGAGCACTGGACCACATTGAGGCTCGCCCCGTGTGCCCGTCTTTTTTGGTTCCCTTGAATCCTTCGGAATGCACCGGCAGCACGGGTATGCCGGTTTCTTTACCCACCTTGCGGCATATGGCGGCCACATCATCCCCGATGATCCCGACGATACAGGTGGAATAAACAAAAGCGGCGTTCGGCTTATACTGGGCAATAAGTTCCGTTAACGCGGCATACAGCTTTTTTTCACCGCCGAAAATGACATCCTTTTCCTGCAGATCGGTGGAAAAACTCAACCGGTGCAGTTCCGGACCCGACGAGAGGGCTCCCCGGATATCCCATGTATATGCCGCGCAACCAATGGGGCCGTGAATCAGGTGCAGGGCGTCGGCCACCGGATACAAAACCACGCGGGAGCCGCAGAACACACAGGCCCGCTGGCTCACCGACCCGGCCACACTGTGCTTGTCGCACTTCATGGTAAAGGGTTCGGCCCCTTTACGGTGAATCTGTTCTTCGCGCGCTTTGAGTATGGGTATGGAAGTCATGATGACACCTTATTAATTATGAATTGTTAACGCTCTGGTATTCAGAATTCAGGAGCCAGAATTCAGAATGAACCGCATGCCATATTCCAAAAATTTACTGACTTCTTCAATCAACCGGATTGATTCAGAAAGAATCCGGCAGGAGACCGACTGAAAATGATTTATTCCTTTATTCTGGCTCCTGGATTCTGACTCCTGAATACCTAAGCATCTATATTTATATTATATATCTACATTACCAGTTCCATATTAATATCCGTCGCATCCCGGTCCTGCCGGTCCATCAACGCGTTTAATATCTTTTCAAGAAACAGAATGCCGCCCCGGTAGCCCACGGTGGGCAGGTAGCTGTGCCCGATCCGGTCGAAAATGGGAAATCCGTGCCGGATAAAAGGAATGTCCTCGTCTTTCGCGATATACTTCACGTAAGAATTGCCGATCAACAGGTCCACCGGGTCATTTTTCACCAGTTGATGGAACAGGTACATGTCGCCTTCCACCTTGATGTTCACATCGCACGGCACCTCTTTGGTGGCCTCCCGCAGTTCCGCAGTAAATTTTTTCCCGGCCGGGGTCCCTGTCACGATATGAATGGGACACATATCCAGGGAGACCAGGAATTTGGTCAAGGCCAGCAACTGGTCGGGGTCACCCACAAGCCCGACTTTTTTACCGTAAAAATACTGGTGCATGTCGGAGATGATATCCACCATCTGGCCCCGTTCAAAGGTCAGGGAGTCCGGCACATTGACCCCCGCGATGTTTCTCAGGATATCGATAAACATGTCCGTACCGTGCAGTCCGATGGGCAGATCCAGCAGTTTGTAAGGAACCTTGCATTTGGCATCCAATGCAAACGCAGCAGCGGTGGATGCCAGATTGCCCAGCGCCACCGTGCCCATGCTCTGGCCGGTCTGCCGGAGTTCGGGAATGGTCACCCCGCCTGCGGGATACATGTGAAAGCGGCCGGTCAGGGGCCCGTTCAGGACCCG
Source organism: Desulfobacteraceae bacterium (assembly GCA_003599885.1). Taxonomy (GTDB): domain Bacteria; phylum Desulfobacterota; class Desulfobacteria; order Desulfobacterales; family Desulfosalsimonadaceae; genus SURF-3. The sequence continues at coordinate 30,249 of QZKW01000032.1, forward strand.
GGACGTGTCCGGAAACATGATGATGGGAATTCCCATGGCGTCGCATATCCGCCGGATTTCCTCCATGTCGGACGGTTCCACGTATCCGGGCACAATGTTGATGGTTTTGTTTTTTTTCGCACCGGTTTCCGCGAAATAATCCACCATGGCTTTGGTCATGTTTGAAAAACCGGTCACATGGGACCCCACATAACTGGGCGTATTGGCGTGGATCACATACTTGCCCGCCGGTACTTTACCTTCGGCAACGGCCTTGTTGACAATCTGCGGGATATCGTCACCGATGGTTTCCGACAGACAGGTGGTGTGCACGGCAATCAGGTCCGGCTTATACACCGTAAACATGTTGTCGATGGCCTGGAGCAGATTGGCCTGACCGCCGAAAACCGAAGAGCCCTCGGTGAAAGCGGATGTTGCGGCCATGACCGGTTCCTTGTAATGCCTTGTCAATGAACTGCGATGATAGGCGTAGCAGCCCTGGGAGCCGTGACTGTGGGGAAGACATCCGTGAATCCCCAGTGCGGCGTACATGGCGCCGATGGGCTGGCACGTTTTCGCCGGATTGACCGTCAAGGCGCTTCTTTCCATTATTTCTTTTGTGGTATGTTTCAGTAGCATGTGCTTTTCTCCTAAGACGGTTTACTCATCAAAAACATAATTCGCGGACAATTCCGGATTCTTTTCCCACGGGGCTTTCAAAAATCCCCAGATCTTGCTGTTCACCATTCGTTCGATATCCCGGTAAAAATTAATCGCGCCTTTAAATCCAGCGTAAGGCCCGCCGTAATCATAGGAATGAAGCTGTTTCATGGGGATGCCGTGTTTCTGCACTGCGTATTTTTCCTTGATCCCCGCGCAGAAAATGTCCGGTTTGAATGTTTCAATCAGCTTGTCGGCTTCATGCTGGGTCAGGTCATCAATGATCATTGAACCGATTTTCATTTCCGCCATCATGCCTTCATAATCCGAAAAGGTAAGCCCCTTTTCCACCAGCTGTTTCAGCTCTTCAGGCGATTTGCGGGGACGGAAGCGATCCGGATCCGGACTGATATCCAGCTCTTCAATATTCCGGCTGTCCGCGTCCACCTTGATGTCCGGCAATACCCGGCGGCCTTCATAGTCATCCCGGTGGCCGAATTCATAGCCTGCCGAAAGGGTTTCCATGCCCATTTCCGTAAACAGTTCCTGGTAATGATGGGCCCGGGAACCGCCCACAAACATCATGGCGCGTTTTCCCATGGTTCTCGGCCGGATAAGCTGCAATTCTTTTTCAATATCAGGCATTTCCTCGGCAATCACGGCCTCTACTTTTTCCGCCAAAACCGGGCTTTCAAAATACTGGGCGATTTTCCGCAAAGACTTGGCGGTTGCCTGCGCGCCGATGAAATTGACCTTGATCCAGGGAACCCCGAATTTCTTTTCCATCATTTCCGCCACGTAATTAATGGACCGGTGGCACATGATGAGGTTCAGGTCCGCAGTATGGGCGTTGGCAAAGTCATCAATACTTGAGTTGCCGCTGAAGGTGGAAACCAGCGTGATGCCGCATTTTTCGAAAATCCGCTCGATTTCAAAGGCATCCCCGCCGATATTGTATTCCCCCAGCAGGTTGAGTTTGAATTCCCCTTCCCGGACCGTGTCGTCATTGCCGATGACATGGGTGAATATCCCGTTGTTGGCGATATGATGCCCTGCCGACTGGCTGACGCCCTTATACCCTTCACAGGAAAACCCGAACACATTGATTCCCAGCTTTTCCTTCATCTCCCGGCTGACGGCATGGACATCATCGCCGATCAGGCCCACCGGACAGGTGGAAAACACCGCAATGGCCTTGGGGTGAAAATTGTCATACGCTTCCTGGATGGCCTGTTTGAGTTTTTTCTCGCCGCCGAAAACGATTTCCTTTTCGTGCATGTCGGTGGAAAAACAATAAGGCATAAAATTGTGGCCGTCCGGGCTGGCGCTCGCATCCGTCTGGTTCCGGCGGGTCAGCCAGCTGTAAAAACCGCATCCGATGGGGCCATGGGTAATATTGATGATGTCGCGGGTCGGCCCCAGCACCACGCCCTTACACCCGGCGTAGCAGCATCCCCGCTGCCCGATCAGGCCGGGAATGGTCCGGACATTGGATGAAATCTCCGGGACGGTTTTGTCCTTGTCGACCTTGTTGATGATAATCTGCTTGGCGCGTTTGCGGGCGATTTTGGGCGGGTAATCGCGAAGCATTTCCTGTTTGATCCTCTCAGGGTCTTTCCCGTCCAGCAGTCGTTTATCCGCAATTTCGGCATGTGTTGTGGATGCCATGATATGTCTCTCCTAATTTCAGAATGTGTGTAAACTGTGCAAATCCCTTGCGGGGGTCACGGGAGGGCCTAAAACCCGTTTCCGGCCATCACGCATCCGCCCATCACGCATCGTCCAGAACCCCATCCCCGCTCTCACCGGTCCGCACCCGGAGCGCCTCCAGACAGGGCATGACGAAAATCATACCGTCACCGGATTTACCGGTCTGGTTTTCACGGATAATGGTTTTAACGGTTTTATCCACCAGCTTGTCCGGCACAATGATGATCATGGCGCGTTTGGGTATCAGCCGTCCGCTCTGCCCCAGCTGGGAGATGGCTTCTTCATAGCCTTTTTCAGCGCCTTTCAGGATTTCCATATCCACCAGTCCCTTGCCCCGCCCTAAGGCGTCCCTTGCCGATATGGACGAAATCCCGGCTTCGGACAATGCCCGTTTGGTCTGGTTCATTTTGTTGATCCGGATAATTGCCATGATTTCTTTCATATGATTACCTCTTCCATTTCCCCGTCAGGGGTCTGTTTGACGCCGGAACTGATGGTGTAGACTTCCAGAACCGGCACGATAAATATCTTACCGTCTCCGTAGGCTCCCTTATCTCCGGTGCGTGCGGCCTTGATGACGGTTTTGACCACAAAGTCCTTGTCCTTGTCATTCACCATGGTCAGCAGCATTTCCTTGGGAATTTCATCATAGGTGACTTCCCCGATTTTAATGCCCCGCTGTTTACCCCGGCCCACCACCGACATCTTGGTGACCCCGGGGAATCCGGCTTCCATTAATGCCGAAAGAACGTTATCCACTTTTTCCGGTCTGACGATTGAGCGTATCATGATCATGTCTGTTTCCTCCCTCTATGCGGCGATGCCGTAATCAATTAACAGTTTTTCCAGTTCTTCAATGGCCAGGGGCGTGGGGATCACCCGCATTTCGTTTTCCGCGATTTTCTTTGCCAGGGTCCGGTATTCATCT
>QZKW01000070.1 GCA_003599885.1 Desulfobacteraceae bacterium
GTTAGCTGGATTCAGCTTAAAAATCATCGCGCCTGTCTGTCGCATCGAAAACGGAAGGGGGAGATGTTTGATAGCAGTTAAATATCGTTGTAAGGTTAACCAGCGTCAGACTTTGCTCAGAAAAGTTTTATGGGGTGGCCGGAATCATCATGAATATACAACAATATCAAATATATATTGCGTTAATGCGTTTCTATCACACCTCTTGCTTTATAATCCATGAACAGCGTTTAGGGACATAGACCCGGTTCAAAAAAAGTTCTTGACGCTGGGAAGAAAACAATTTAATGATAATTTAAAGTCGACGGTCGACCGTCGACCCAAATAAATAACGTTAGCACTTTCTCATATTATTTTTACTCTTCTCTCCTCCTTCCGGGCTGACCATTTTTAAAATTGTTTTCATTTTTCCGGCAATTCGTTCCGGCACCCATATAAATGATAAAAACGTTTCTCTTGTTGACGAAAAATTCATACCAGAAAAAAGTTGGCACACCCAATGAAGTAATTAAAGGAGGACAAATCATGAAAGGCTTAAAAACAGATTTTGATGCTATTGTGGTCGGCAGCGGACCTGGCGGCGCGACAGTTGCCAAGGACCTGACCTTAAAAGGGAAAAAGGTTCTCATCCTGGAATGGGGCGATAATGATCCTAAAAAAGGGACTTTTTTTTCAACCGTACCCCGCGCGTTTATTCCTGGTAAAAGCGTGGTCATGACAAAACAGGCCCTCCCCGTTGTCCGCGCCATCACCACCGGCGGCAGTTCTGTGATTTTCTGCGGTACGGCGTTTGCGCCTCCGATTGACATGTTCAAGAGCTATGGTGTGGATATCTCCGTCGAAGCGGAAGAAATGAAGGCTGACGTTCCCATGGCCCCCTTGCCGGATGAACTCATGAATGCCGGCCCGCGGGCATTTTACGAAAGCGCCGGCGACCTGGGATACGATGTCCACAAACTGAATAAATTCATCTACCCCTCAAAATGCAAAACCAAATGCCAGCTCTGCATGTACGGCTGCCCCTATGGCGCCAAATGGGACGCACGGCACTTTGTGAACCAGGCCCTTGAAAACGGCGCAAGGATCATCACCCACGCCAAGGTCGAAAGGGTTCTCATTGAAAATAAAAAAGCCGTGGGTGTTGAATATAAGCACAACAAGGAGATCTACCGCGCATACGCACCGAAAATCATCGTTGCGGCCGGCGGCATCGGCTCCCCCCTGATTCTCCGCCAGAGCGGCATCCGAAGCGCCGGTTATGATTTCTTTTTTGATCCCCTGGTGTTTGTATACGGAAAAATCAAGGGTCTCGGTAACGGCAAAGCCATTCCCATGAGTTCGGGCGTCCATTTTGAAGAAGACGGCATCGTTATGACCGACTTTAACCTGCCCCGCATGATGAAGATTGGCTTTGACCTTGAAATTCTGAAGCTCAAACAGGCGTTTGAATATGCGGACGTCCTCCCCATCATGATTAAAGTAAAGGACGAACTTGCCGGTGAAGTCACAAACAACGGCTGGGTGAAAAAAAACCTGACCAAGGCCGACAAACAAAAACTGGACAAAGGGTCCGAACATGCCAAACGTATCCTTATCAATGCCGGCGCCACGGATATTTACAGAAGCTGGAAAGTCGCGGCCCATCCGGGAGGCACCGTCAAAATCGGAGAGCTTTTGGATACCAACCTGAAAACAAAGTTTGACAACCTTTATGTCTGCGACTGCTCCGTCATGCCACAGGAATGGGGACTGCCCCCGACGACTTCGATCATTGCGCTTGGCAAACGGCTGGCCAAACACTTGCTGGCTGCCGACCAGGTAACCCAAAAAAAAGACCCTGCTGTGGTTGCCGCAGAACAGACGCCCATAGAGGAGTCAATGGAAGCCCCCCTGGCAACAGCGGTAAACTGATAAAATAAAGGAACGTGTCATGAAAAGACTCCATACAAGATCAGGCCTTCCCCTCGGGATTCAGAAAATTTCAGATATCGATCTTGCCGATGAAGCCGGGGAAAACACAGCCATAGCCAAAATCCTCCAGACCCGCGAAATTCGGCAAACCCTTGGCAGCGTTCTTCCGGACGTTTTGAATGTTTTTGCGCGCGACAGCCGTGTCGGAAAATTCATCATGAAGCTGGTGGGTAAATACCTCAACAAGCTCCTCACCCGGCCGCATGATATTTTTGAGGAAAACGAACTGTCGCTTTTGTTTAAAGATGAAGCCTTCCTCAAAAACCTGGGTGCCCCGATGCCGGACATCATTAACGGTCTCTTTGATGTCATTCTCTCCATGATGAAAACCATTGAGGAACGGCCGACGGACACAAAAGCCTTAAGCGAGATGATTTCTAAAATCTCCACCGGTCAAACCGGTGAACTCATCACCCGGTTATGCAGAATTGTCAATGATATCCATAAAGAGGATCCGGAGTTTTTTGCCAAAGCCATGGAACCGGGTTTTAAAAAATGGGTGGAGTCTGTTGATTTTGGCGAGATCAGGGAAATGTTCGACAATTCCGCCGAAGACGGCCGGGCCCTTGTGCAGATGGCAAATGATGTGCTGTGGCAGTATCCGGCTAAGATGGTCATGCTTCTCTCCCTGCTGCCGTCTTTGGTGAATCTGCTGACTGACACATTGGATATTTCAGTGGGCAAGTTAAACGAACTCCCGCCGGACATGCTGACTGATGTTGTCCTCTCCTTTGCAAAAGAAATCAACAGCAGCTCTGTTGCCGGTGTGCTGAACCAGTTAACTGAAATCGTCCGAAAAATCCATACCGGCAGCGCCCTGCTGGGTGAACCCGGCGCTCCTCAACTGCCCAAAGTCCTGTCAAAGATGATTGAAGAGATCATCAATCAAACCGATCCCATCACTTTATGGAAAGCAAAAATCGCTTTGGCGGAAACCGGGGCCACCATCGGTCAGGCTGTTGCCGCATCGGTAAACAATAAACCGAGCTTTAAACATTTAAGCATGATCATGGGCCCGGAACTCACCAATATTCGCCTCAGATCATTAAATCAGCGGCTGACCGCCTGGGACGCGGAAGGCGATGAAGAGATGGCAAAATCTTTTGCTCAGCATCTGGCAGCCTATGATGTTCAGGAAATAGCAGAAGTTTTAAACAATACGTTTCGGCTGATCAACCGCCTGGGAGATGAACGTCCCGCCGTTTTTACCGAATTCGCCGGCGAGATGGTTAACGCCATAGATGCCTATGAACTGGCTGAAACCGCCAAACGGTTTTTTAACGGCGTGAGCAAAGAGTTTAAACCGGTGGCAAGGGCTGTGGTTCCGGGACTGGTCACATGGATTTGCGACGTAATTAAGGCAACAGATGACGAATATGAAGAGGATGCAGCCAAAGCCCGTGAAGCGATTGCCTCATTATTCGCAACAGAGGAGGTGTAAAAGATGAATGTTTTTCATGATGCCGCAACCCAGGTGCAATGCGAATCAATCGCCCAATGGAAAAAAGACGGCAAGCCGGTTGTCGGTTACACCTGCTCTTACGCTCCTGCTGAAATATTCTACGCGGCCGACATCCTGCCCTATCGATTAAGAGGAATTGAAACCGACGGCATGGAAGTGGGGGACACCTATTTCGGGCCGTTTATCTGCAGTTTTCCCAAATGCATCCTTCAGCTGGCCGGAAAGGGTAAATTTTCCTTCCTGGATGGCGCCATTATCACACCGGGGTGCGACGGCATGCGCCGCCTGGATGAATGCTGGCGAAAGGCCGGCGAAGATATTGAAAATATTGTACCGGATTATTTCTATTATTTTGACGTGCCGCACAAGTCGGAAAACCACGGCATGGCCTGGTATATTGAAGAGATCAAAGAACTGATAAAGAGCCTGGAGGCTCACTTCAAGGTCAGTATCAGCAAGGAAAAGCTTACGGCCGCCATCAAGGAATTCAACAAAGGCCGGCGGCTGCTGGGTGAAGTTGAAAACCTGCGGTTTCAACAGGACATTGTGGTTTCAGGAACCGATGTGTTTGCCGCAACCGTTGCCGGAACCGTTATGCCCCGGGATGAATATACAAAAGAACTAAAAAAATGGGTCACAGCGCTCAAAAAGCGCAAAACAGCATTAAACACGGGCAAGCACCGGGTGATGCTGGTGGGCAGCATCAGTGACGAGATCGACCTCTTTGAATTGATAGAAGACACCGGCAAAGCGATTATTGTGGGTGAAAACTTGTGTTTCGGCATCCGTTACGAAGGCAGCGAAATTAAAGAACACGGCGACCCCATCGAAGCGCTTGCCAAACATTATCTCGGATCATCGGTTTGTCCCCGTATGTACGGAAAATACAAAGAACGGCTGGCCCTGCTCAAGGAAAGAATTATAAGCTCTCAGGCAGAAGGCGTCATCATGCAGAACATTCGCTTCTGCGACCTTCACGGTGCGGAAAATGCCCTGTTTGAAAGGGACCTGGAAGCCATGGGCATCCCCTGCCTCCGGGTTGAACGGGAATACGGTCCGCACATCGATGCCGGTCGCATGAAGCTCCGGATCAACGCATTTCTTGAACGGATTAACGGAAGCAGCAAAACAGCCAAAAAGACAAAATCGACTGAAGAAATGTTTGTGAGTGCATAACTAAAGGTTGAAGGAGCAACAGAATGAGACCTGCAATACAAGAATATAATTATGACTGGCTGATGGGGAGGACGCTTAAGGCGGCAGCCGGCGTACCCCTTGGCACGAAAAAAGAAACCGAACTCACTTATCGGTATATTCCCTATTATAAAAATGTTGCCAAATCATTTATCGATGCCGGCGACCCCGGTCTTCAGACACTGGCGATGCTGGCCAAATATTATGAAAACATACTGACCGCGAAAGCACAGGGGAAAAAAATCTGCGCCACGACCTTCTGCAATTCACCAGTCATTCTGTATGCCATGGATATTGTGCCGGTAACGTTTGAAATATTAACGGCCATCGGGGCCATGGTCTGGAAAAGAGGGATGTTTGATTACATGGACTACTGCTGTGAAATCGGCATGCCGGAAACATCCTGTTCCTCTCAGCGGGGCGCTCTGGGAGCGGTTTTAGGCGGACTTTCCGAAAAAATCGACATGGTGATCTGCGACACGCCGGGCGTTTGCGACACCAATGCCAATGCCTTTGCTTTCGCATCCGAATATCTGGACAAGCCCTTCTTCCAGTTGAACTATCCTTCCAGTATTGGAGACGACCGCAGTCAGCAATATCACATTGATGATTATAAGGAGATGATCAAATTTGCGGAGCAGCATTCCGGCAATAAACTCGATTATGACCGGCTGGCCGAAGTGCTAAAAGAGGTCGACAAACAGGATGCCATGATCGCTGATCTTGAAGATATGCTCATGCTCAAACCGACGCCGGTGCCCCCCATGTACAACCTGGCGCTCTATGCCGGCCGGTTCTGTTTTTCAGGCCATACAGAATATACAAAGCTCCTGGAATCCATGGTTAAAACGGCAAAAGAATATGCGGCCGCCGGCATTTCAGGACTGAAAAACGGGGAAGAGAAACTGCGGGTGTTCATGTGCTATATTGATCATTATACAGTGGACGTGAACTTCTATAATTATTTGGAAGAAAGAGGAATCGCCCATGTCGGATCCATCCTGACCCGGAATTTCAAAGGCGACAATAAATATGTCAAAGAAATGCCGGGTTCAAGTTACAGCATCGACACATCGACACCGGATGCCATGCTGGACAGTATTGCCCAAATGAATGCCCGTTTGCCCATGGTCCGGTCCATCAGGGGGCCCTATGATAAAAAGGGCATGTGGCTGGAGGAATCGCTGGTGTGCGCCAAAATGTACGATGCAGACTGCGTGATATACAACGGCACACCGGGATGCCGAAATACCTGGGGAATGGTGAAGCCGTTTGCCAGGGACATCGAAAAACACGGCTATCCATGCCATATCATGTATGACGATGCGTTCGACGATCGGGTGGAATCCTGGGAAGCAACCAAAGAACGTCTGGACGAATTTTTTAAGATAAGGGGGTTGTTATGAGTATCGTTGCAGGATGTGATGTCGGTTCCCTCACCTCAAAAGCCGTCATCATGAAAAATGGAAAGATTATCGGCAGCAGCATTATTAAATCCAAACCCCGGCCAAAAGATTCGGCAGATGCCGCTTTGGAAGAGGCTTTAAAGTCTGCCGGCGTCTCCAAAAATGACATTAAATACTGTATCGGCACCGGTTACGGCCGGGAAAAGATCGGGTTTGTCAATGAAGTGGTATCGGAAATCAAATGCCATGGCAAAGGGGCGCGGTGGATGATGCCCTCTGCCGAAACCGTGATCGACATCGGCGGCCAGGACTGCAAAACCATGAAGATTGACAAGGACGGAAATGCCGGCCGGTTTTTCGCCAATGACAAATGCGCATCCGGAACGGGACGTTTTCTTGAAGTCATGGCAAAGGTTCTGGGGGTCAGCATCGATGAACTGGGCAAATTGTCCGCCAAAGCCAAAGACCCGATAACCCTTGCCTCCACCTGCACGGTCTGGGCCCAGGCGGATGTCATCAAATACATCAACTCAGGGATACCCATTGAAGATATCGGGGCCGGCATTAATACGGCAATGGCCGGCCGGGTGGCGATCCTGGTGAATGCGGTCAAACCGGAAGGGGATATTTTCATGACCGGCGGGGTGGCGAAAAACATCGGGGTCCTGGAAACCCTTGAAAAACTCATCGGCAAGCGCATCAAACGGGCCCGAAAAGCCGATCCCCAGATCGCCGGGGCTTTGGGGGCAGCGTTGCTCTCTATGGAAAAACTAAACGGAAACGGGAGGAATAAACAATGATAGTAGCAGGCTGCGACATCGGCTCCCTGACTGCCAAAGCCGTGATTATGGAAAGCGGTAAAATATTATCATTTGCTGTGATGCGGGCCAAAACCCGGCCGGCCGAATCCGCGAATGAAGTCATGCAGATGGCATTAGACAAGGCCAAGCTGACCAAAAATGATATCGGATACATTGTGGGCACCGGATATGGACGGGAACAGATACCTTTTGTCGACCAGGTGGAGTCCGAAATTTCCTGCCACGCCAAAGGCGCCTGGCAAACCATGCCGTCTGTCCGGATGATCATCGATATCGGCGGCCAGGATGCCAAGGCTACCCGGCTGGATGATAACGGGAACGTTGCGCGCTATATATATAATGATAAGTGCGCATCCGGGACCGGCCGTTTTCTGGAGGTGATGGCGGAAGCGCTGGAAGTGCCCCTCGAAGAACTGGGAAAAATGGCCGCCGAATCAAAAGAAAAACTGACGATTTCCAGCCAGTGCGTCATTTTTGCCGAAACCGAGGTTGTATCGCTTGTGAATGAAGGGTTTAAAACTCCGGATATTCTGAGTGCCCTCCATCATTCCCTGGCCAAGCGCGTGGCATCTCTTGCCAGAAGCATCGACGTTAAAACAGATGTGGTGATGACCGGCGGGGTGGCGAAAAATTCCGGTGTGTTCAACGCCCTTTCCGAGGCGCTGGGCATTGAATTAAAAGCGTTAAACGGCTTTGATCCTCAACTCATGGGGGCACTGGGTGCCGCCCTTTATGCGGACGAAAAGGTCCGGGAAATGAAAAAAGCAGGCTGATCTGCTAAATAATGGGGGAAAAATGAAACAACTTAAAAGCCGCTTAAAAGACGGAATGGGTATTTTTGCTGAATCCCATAAAGTATACAAAAAACTGCAGAAACACCTCGACAAACAGCCTGTTGGCTTTCCGGCCACAGCATCCGGTGTGGAGCGCCGCCTACTAAGGGACGCCTTTACCGTTGACGAGGCAGGCGTGGCCCTTGAAATGAGTTATAAATTTCAATCCTTTGACCAGATTTCCGAAAAATTAAAAGGCAGAAAAATTCCTGAGGAACGCCTTCAGTCCATGCTGGATAATATGGAAAGCCACGGTGCGATTTTTGTCAAAATGAAGGACGGACAAAAAGAATATGCCCTGCATCCCATTGCCGTAGGTATCTGGGAAATGAAAGTGCCCACCATGACTGCTAATTACTATATGGATTTTCGCAAATACATGTACCAGTCCTTCGGCATGGCATTCCTTTCCACCGCCATTCCCCAGATGCGCGTCATACCGGTGGAAAAGAGCGTCACCACGGAGCTTAATATTGCCACCTATGATGAAATCCGGGAACTGGTGCTTCAAAATGACGGACGTATCGGAGTGGCCGAATGTGTTTGCCGAAAAGGACGGGACACCATCGGACGTCATTGCAAGGAAACAACCAGGCGGGAAGTCTGCATCATGTTCAGGGATTTCCATGACCAGTATACACGAAACGGCTTCGGCCGCTCCATATCCAAGGAAGAGGCGTTTGAAATCCTGGCCCAAAACGAAAAAGAGGGGCTGGTCCTGATGCCTTCCAATTCTCAGGAAGCCCAGTTTGTCTGCAGCTGCTGCAAATGCTGCTGCGCATGCCTTGAAGGAGTCAGCTTGCTGGCCAAACCATCGGAATTTGTGAAAAATAATTATCATGCGGTATTGGATGCGGAAAAATGCATCGGGTGCGGAAAGTGCGGCAAAAAATGCAAGATGGAAGCCATAAACATGCAGCCCATAAACGACAGCAAAAAAGTAAACGCCATTGGAATTGATCTGAACCGCTGCATCGGATGCGGCGTGTGCGTGACCTTCTGCAAACCCGGCGCGTTAACGATGGCAAAAAAAGAAATCCAGACCGCCCCGCCCAGGGACATGGACACCATGTACGAAGAAATCATGAAACAGAAAAAAGGCACAGCGCGAAGAACCGTTCATATTGGGCGGAAAGTGATTGGGATTTAATATGGGACTTTTTGACAAACACTATTCCGAAATCATCTCTTTCCTTGACCGGAAAAAAAGTCAGGGCATTGTTTCCGAACTTTTCCCCGCTCCCGGATCCGACTGGCCATCTGAGAAAAATCGTAATCTGGTACTGGGCCAGGATACGGCTGTGGAACTCGGCAATCCAAAAGACGCTTCCACGTCTTTTCTGGTGTGGGCGAATCAACCGGATAAAATAAAAAACAGCCGGATTACCCTTGTGGGCCCGGACTTACCGCAACTCAGCGGCAAACAGGTCTCTTTCGGCAAAATTGTCATTGTTAATGCCGCAGATTTTGATGAGGACAATACCTATGACCGGTACCGTGAAATGGAATTATTGCGCTACGACATTCATTTAAAAGGCTACATGATGCGCGGCGTCTCCCAGCAGCAAAGAGAATGGAGCCGGGTAAGCAAGGAAGCTGTCAGCAACGGTTTTTCCTTTAAACATCTCGGCGGCGCACTGATCGACAAATTTTCGCAAATGCCCTATGTCCGGGCGGTGGAAACCATTTTCATAACATCAGTCAAAGAAGATGTCCTTGAAATGCAGACCATTTCAAACAGTGTCGGACTTCTGATCAGCGCCATGAATAAAATGGCGGAAGAAATGTCCTTTGACTGTGATGCCTGCGAATATAACGAGGTTTGCGCCGATGTGGAAGAGCTAAGGTCTATGAGAGATAAATTAGGGAGAGACGCGTTAAAAGAAAAGGAGACCGCAGCCAGTGCCTGATTCTCAAAATGGAAAAACAGCGATACTTGCAATGTGCGGAAAAGGCGGTGTGGGCAAGACGTCTCTTAGCGCCACCATTGTTAAAATTCTTTCCTCAAACCCAAACAACAAAGTCCTGGCCATCGATGCAGACCCGGCAGTGGGCTTGTCCACCGCGCTGGGCATCGAAGTTTCAAAGACCGTGGATGATATCCGAAACGAATTAATCAAACGGGTTGGAGACGGAAAAGCCACCGATAAAGCAGAAATGCTCTCCATGCTGGATTATGAAATGTTTTCCGCCTTGGAAGAGCACAAAAACATCGCGTTTCTAGCCATCGGACGGCCGGAAAAAGAAGGCTGCTACTGCCAGGTAAATCACATTTTAAAAGACCTGATCGCGTCCATGGCGGACAATTTTGATTATGTTGTCATTGATGGGGAAGCAGGAATTGAACAGGTGAACCGGCGGGTTATGGAAAAAGTCACCCATCTGATCCTGGTTTCCGATGCGTCGCGCAAGGGTCTTAATGTGGTTCAGACCATTAAGGACGTTTCTGATGATGCCATTGATTATGAAAAAGCCGGCCTGATTTTAAACCGGCTGAGAAATGCGGAAGAAAGGGAAAAACTTTCCATTCCGCCGGAGCTGAATTGCCTGGGCTGGATACCGGAAGATGACACCATCCGGTCTTTTGACATTGAAGGGAAAAGCATTCTGGAAATTGATGACTCTCCGGCCATGGCTGCGGTAAAAAATTGTTTGAGAGAAATAGGCCTGTAACAGAAAACAACTGAACAAATCTCATCAGATAGGAGACAGAAATGAAAAGGTTCCAGGAACTTCTGGAAAGCCCGCAGAATGATCTGGTAGAGCAGGCGGTGGCGGACGGGCGCATACCCATCGGATATTCCTGTTCATTCGTGCCGGAAGCCTTTCTGATGGCTGACAAGCTTTTCCCGGTGCGCCTGCATGCGCCCGGTATCGCCGGAACCGAAATTGCGGATATCTATCTTTCCAACTTTATCTGTACCTATGCGCGCAGTCTTCTGGAGTTTGCCTTAGACGACCGGTTCGATCAGATACAGGGATGGGTGTTCGTGCCCTCCTGCAACCATATGCAGCGGCTTATTGATAACCTGGAATATCTCAAAAAACCCGCATTCAGTCATGTCCTCGATGTTCCCCGCAAGGTGACCGGGGCCACGATTGCCTGGCAGGCAGAGGAACTTCGGACGCTCGCGGAAAAACTCTCGGCGCATTTCGGCGTGGATATGTCTGATGACTCATTAAGTAAAGCCATTGCCGAATGGAACAGCTTCGCGGAAGTCATCCGATCCATTGGTGATCTGCGCAAAAGACCGGTCCCGCTCATTACCGGCACCGAGTTCCACAAGTTGATCATGGCATCCCTGGTTTCACCCAAAAACCTGATTCTTCCAAACATCCTCGATTTCCGCAAAGAGGTCGAAAAGAGAGACGGCATCGGGGTTTTCCGCGCCCGGCTGATGCTGGCGGGGTCGCATCTTCACAATCCTGAATTTATCCGGGTCATCGAGTCCCAGGGCGGGCTGGTGGTGGCGGACCATTTCTGCACAGGCTCCATTCCCGGGTTCATGCCCGTTGCCACGAATGGGGATCCCATCCGGACACTGGCCGAACACTCCTTCAAGAAGACGCTATGCCCGAGAATGATGGAGGACTTTGACCGACGGCTGAAAGCCATCATCGACACCGTAAAAGAGTATCAGGTGGACGGTGTTGTGATTGAAATCATCAAATTCTGCGACCTTTGGGGCGTGGATTCAATGCCCCTGGTGGATGCACTCCGGAAAGAAGGAATCCCGGTGCTGAAACTGGAACGGGAATACTCTCTGGGCGGGGAAGGCCAGTTGCGGACCCGGGTGCAGGCGTTTATCGAAAGTATGGGCAAATAAGGATTCAGATCACCATGAAAGACACATTGGCAACCGCAAAACATTTTGTCGAGAGGCTGCCGGGCCTGGCAAAGGACTTTTTTCATTACTCCATAATCGGATACTTCTTTGAAACGAAAAGTTTTCAGGACGCATTCATCTACACAAAATACTGGGCGTTCATCTGGGGCAATATCTTTAAGCTCGTCATCAGGCTCTTTTTTAAAAAAGGGCCTGTGGCCGTTGTCCGGTTTTTTATGCAATACCCCTGGATACTGCGGTTTCTCACCGCAACAAAACTGCTGCGCAGGCTCACAAAAGGACGCAAAGGGGCTTATCTTGAGTCCACCGCCCTGGTGATTCATGCCATCGCTGTTTTGCTGGTGGAAAAACTGGAAGAAGTCATTTATCAGCCGGAGCGCCTGCTCATTAATGAGGATCTGGTCCCGCCCGAAATCGCTATGGCCATGGGGCTCAATGTATGGCTTGTGGAGGGCATGGGAATCCTGCTGCCGTTTTTAAATTCCGAGGCATGCCTGGGTTTCATCGACGAGGCGGAAAACGCCGGAATGAACCCGGATTCGTGCAGCTTTGTCAAGTCTGCCGTGGGAATGGTCATCAAAAACCAGCAGCCAAAAGGGTGCGCCATGGTCAGTTCCAATATGCCCTGTGACGCGGGCATGGCATCCTATTCCTACATCGAAAAACAATTTGATATCCCCACATACCGCGTGGATGTGCCCTATAATTTCCACAATGAACGGGCGGAAAAGCTCTTTGTGGAAGACCTAAAGGGCATGATCGCATTTCTTGAAAAACATACGCCAGGGCGCATGGACTGGGAAAAACTCCGGGATATCTGCGAGAAACGCAACTACATGATGGAGCTGGAACTGGAACTCTGGGACATGATGCGGGTTTCGCCCGCACCCCTGGCTTCTGAGGCCATCTGGCTGAGTCATTTGTTTCTATTTCACTGGTTTCCCGGAAACAAATTCAGTATCCGGCTGTATGAACGCCTGGTGGAACTGGCGAAGAAGAATCTGGCGGCAAAAATCCCTGCCGTAGAAAACGAAAAATACCGGGCCGTGCTCTGGAACCCGCCATTCCCCCAATTTCCGGATATCTTCAATCTGGTGGAACGAGCCCACGGCATCACGCTCATCATGGACAGCATGAGCTACAACCATCATGATCTCATTGACACGTCCACACCGGAAAGCATGCTTGGCGGACTGGCGAAAATCATCATGGACGGGCCCATGGTGCGTCACACCCGGGGACCAGCCGAGAATTACCTGGACGATATTTTCAGGTGCTACAAACAGTTCGATCTGGATATGGTCTGGATCGCTAATCATGTGGGATGTAAAGGCGGACAGGCCATGAACGGGATACTCCGGGAGAAGTGCCGTGAAATGAAGATCCCGCTTTTGGTCCTCGATTATGACCTGCTTGACCCCCGCATTGTTTCCCATGAGGGCATGATGAAACAGGTGGATGATTTTATGGAAACCGTCATGAAACCAAGGCAGCCTTTGCCTGCGCTATAATAAAAAAGAATCTGAAAGGTAATGAAAGAAAATGACCCAAAAATACTTTGGCGGCTGCGATGTGGGATCAACCACAGGCAAAGCCGCCATTCTGGATGAAACCGGCACCATCGTCAGCACGTCTATTGTTCCCAGCGAGATTGACCCAGAAATAACCTCGATAAAAGCCCTTGAGCAGGCCTGCGGTCAGGTGGCAGACCTTGAAAGCTACAAAAACCTTGCCCGCATTGTGGGCACAGGATACGGACGAAATGAAGTGGCGTTTGCCAATGAAAATATTTCAGAAATCAGCTGTCATGCCATGGGCACTTTTTTTTGTAACAAAGATATCAAGACCATCGTGGATATCGGCGGGCAGGATGTGAAGACCATCGCCATCGCAGATGACGGATCGGTCCTGGAGTTTGCCATGAACGACAAGTGCGCTGCCGGCACCGGCCGTTTTCTTGAGGCCATGAGCCGGATATTCCGCATGGATCTTGACCAATTTTCCATGCTTTCCTTAAACGCCCGGAAATCAATACCCGTCACGGCCCAGTGCAGTGTATTTGCCGAGAGCGAGGTGATCAGCCTCCTGGCCCGGAAAAGTCCGCCCGAGGAAGTTGCTGCGGGTATCGAGTCGGCGGTTTCCAAGCGATGCTTTTCGCTCCTTAAACGCATCGGCATGCGCCCTCTGGTAACGGTCACCGGCGGATGTGCCAAAAACCAGGGACTCATCAAGTCGCTCTCAAAAAAAATCAACATGGAAGTGACGAAGCTCCCGGTGGATCCGCAGATTATCGGCGCCTTGGGTGCTGCGGTCTTTGCCAGGAGAAACGGGCGGGGGTAAAAACGAAATCAGAAATTCATCAAGAATCGAATGTCCCTTTAAAAATTAGGAGGATCGCATGCCAAAAGGATATATGGGTAAAATCCTGATGGTCAATTTATCCGACGGAACCATGGAAGAACAGCCCATTCCGGATTCCGTGTATGAAAAATTTCTCTCCGGCTCCGGCCTGGGAGGATTCATCCTTTATAATAACATTCCCCCGGATGCCGATCCTCTGGGCCCTGACAATCTCCTGGGCTTTGTATCCGGTCTTTTGACCGGAACCGGCAGCCTGTTCACCGGGCGATGGATGGTGGTGGGCAAATCGCCGTTAACCGGCGGCTA
Source organism: Desulfobacteraceae bacterium (assembly GCA_003599885.1). Lineage (GTDB taxonomy): Bacteria > Desulfobacterota > Desulfobacteria > Desulfobacterales > Desulfosalsimonadaceae > SURF-3. The sequence goes on from QZKW01000070.1 coordinate 14,203, forward strand.
CGGCGAAGCCAACTGCGGGGGCAATTTTTCCCCGGCCATCAAGCGCTGCGGGTATGACGGTATTTTTTTCAAGGGCATCAGCGAAAAACCTGTTTATTTATATATCAAAAACGGCAAGGCGGAACTCAAAGACGCGGAATACCTGTGGGGAAAAGATGCCATTGAAACCGAAGAAACCTTAATTGCCGAACTGTCCAAAACCCGGAAGCCCAAAGTGGCATGCATCGGCCCGGCCGGCGAAAAATTGTCCTGCATATCCGGCATCAGCAACGATCTGGGGCGAATGGCCGCCCGGTCAGGACTCGGGGCAGTCATGGGATCCAAAAAATTAAAAGCCGTGGTGCTGGACAGCGCACAGAAGATCGAACCCGCCAACCGATATGAAATCAAGGCGCTGTCCCAGAAGTGCAACAAGTGGGTGCAGTTCCAGCCATGGTTCCTTTCCGGAAACGGATTGCGGATACTCGCGGCCCTCTTGAGATTCCTGCCGGTTCAGACAGCCATGGACGGCATGCTGTGGAAATTCATGCTCCGGAAATGGGGGACCATCGCCCTGAACCAGTATTCCGTGGAACTCGGCGATTCGCCCATTAAAAACTGGGCCGGTTCCAACCTGGATTTTACAAAAGAAAAATCAAACGCCATCAACCCGGACACGATTCTTGAAAGCGAAATTTCAAAATACCACTGTTATTCCTGCCCCCTGGGGTGCGGGGGAATATGTAAAGGCAAATTCCCCAACGGCGAAACGCACAAACCCGAATATGAATCCATTCTTGCTTTGAGCGGCCTGTGTCTTACTGACAAGATGGACAGCGTTTTTCAGATGAATGACCGCTTAAACCGGGCCGGGATGGACACGATTTCCGCAGGCGGAACCATCGCCTTTGCCATTGAGTGTTATGAGCGGGGAATTCTAACCAGAGAAGACACGGGCGGCCTGGAGCTGACCTGGGGAAACACGGATGCCATGCAGGCATTACTCGAAAAAATGATTGACCGGGACGGCATCGGTGATATTCTCGCAGATGGCGTCAAAAAAGCATCGGAAAGAATCGGCAACAACTCCGACCAATATGCCATCCATGCCGGCGGACAGGAACTTCCCATGCATGACAGCCGGTTTGATCCGGGATTTGCCGTCCATTATGCCGTGGAAGCCACACCGGGTAGACATACCATCGGCTCCCAGATGTATTATGAAATGTTCCGGCTCTGGAAAAAAGACAAATCCCTGCCCCGGCCCTGGCTGATGTACCTGAAAAGAAGCAAATACCAGGTCACGGAAAAAAAAGCCATTGAAGCGGCCGCCTGCAGCAAGTTTATGAATGTTTTAAACGGCGCCGGCGGATGCGCCTTCGGCGCACAGATTGGTGTCGACCGGGTCCCTGTCTTTGAATGGATAAACGCGGCCACCGGGTGGAACAAGACGCCCGAAGAATACATGGCCATCGGCAAACGGTTGCAGACACTCAAACAAGCATTTAATGTCAAACACGGCATCGATCCGAAATCCACCAAACCCAGTTCCCGGGCTCTGGGGCAGCCTGCAATGACGGAAGGGGCCAACAAACACCGTACAGTCAATATTGACCGAATGATGGCGGACTACTGGCGTCAGTTTAACTGGAACAAGGACACCGGCCGACCGCCGGAAGAGGTGATAGATGTTAACTAATATGACCAGACAGTCCCAAAAACCAACTCCCCGGTTTGACCGGGAGGTGTGCATTGCGTGCACCATGTGCGCGGGTATCTGTCCCACGGGTGTCATCGGCCTTGAAATCCGGAACAGCGCCCGCGGGTTCCGCCGGTTCCCAGTGCTCACGGATGAAAAGAGATGTATCGGATGCAAAGCCTGTGAACAGGACTGCCCTTCCGGTGCGATCCAAATGGGTTCCATATGACCCAAAAAGGGAAGCCACCCTTTATCTGAAGCAGAGAAACAGGAAATATAACTATGGACCAGTTGTCAAAAAACAATTTGTCGGATCAGATTGTCGATCTGATCAGCAAAAAAATCATCCGCCAGGAATTAAAGCCCGGCGAGGCCATCGTTGAGACCCAGATTTCCAAGGAGCTCGGCGTCAGCCGGAGCCCGGTTCGGGACGCCCTTCACATACTGGAACAGATCTGGCTGGTAGAGCGCACGCCCAAGGGTGGTTATCAGGTGTCTATGCTGACAATGGAGAACATTCAATATTTGTTTGAAACCGCTGTCGTCCTCTATCAGTTTGCGTTTTCAAAAGCAGCGGAAAAAGTGGACCCGACAGACTACCCTGCTCTTGAAAGTTTGATGCTCAGAATGGAAGCCAGCATCGAGGGGAACGATTTTGAACTTTATATCACCAGCGTCACCCAGATGGCCCATAAAATACTGGAAATTGCTGGAAACCCCATGATTGAAAGAATTGCCCGGGAGCTTATGCCAACGGCTGAGCGGATTCAGTGGGCATCCATCACGATGTTGCCGGATCAGCTAAAAAAAGTCGTTAGTCATGTGCGGCGGGGGGTTGAAAGTATTTATAAGAAGCAGCCAGATGAAGCGGCCTCTGCATTCGGGGATTTCGCCGCCGCCCATATCGAAGTCGTCATTGAGAGCCTGAATCAGTCATCCGAACAAACGGCGACCAATTAAGAACCCGCCAGGCAACGCTGGCGGATCATTTTGTGGAATAAAATTTGACTTGACACCCGGCAGGTGCTACGTTATTGACACAATTTATTTCATGAGGGTTGGTGCAGCGGCAGCACGACGGGTTCTGACCCCGTTAACCAAGGTTCGAATCCTTGACCCTCAGCCAAAAATAAATCTAAGGGTTATCGCCGAAAGTTCTTTCCTGACGGCGGTAACCCTTTTTTTATCTTGCTGTAACCTTTAATAGCTGTCTGTGAGATGAATATGAAAGTCGCCTTGATCGCCCCGCCCTATCCTTTGGAAGAAGCCCCGTCGCCCCCTCTGGGCATCTGCTATGTGGCAGCCGCCTGTGAAGCAGCCGGTGCGGAAGTCAGGATTTTTGACTATATTGTCAGCCGGTTCACGCCGGAAAAGTTTTGCCGTCAACTGGACGAATTCCAGCCGGATGTGGCGGGCGCGACATCCGTGACCTTAAATTTTCCCGCTGGCGCGGACATCTTGAAAATCGCCAAACAGCACAATCCATCGCTGATTACCCTCATGGGCGGTCCGCACGTGACCTTTGATGCGGAAAATACCCTGAACTTTTATCCGGAAATTGATGCCATTGTGCTGGGTGAGGGGGAAAGCACATTAATGCAGTGGTTGCCGGTATCAGGCAACCGTTCAGCCTGGAAGAATATCATGGGGCTGGCGTTTATGGAGGATCACCGGTTTGTTACGACCGGACCGGGGGAATTTATCGAAAATCTGGACGCATTGCCCCTGCCTTCCCGTTACCTGCTCCCGCTTTCAAGATACAAGGCATTGGGCTTTCCCATCAGCCTGATCACCAGCCGGGGCTGCCCCAACCAGTGTATTTTTTGTCTGGGCAGAAAAATGGTCGGGTCCAGAGTCCGGTATCGCGACCCTGTCCTGGTGGTGGACGAAATCCAGGCGATTCTGGCTTTAGGATTTGAGCGGATCAATATTGCAGATGATCTCTTTACCGCCAACAAAAACCGAGTGAAGGCGCTGTGCGGGGAGATTCTACGTCGTAATATCCGGTTCGGGTGGAGCGCGTTTGCCCGGGTGGACACGGTGGATGAAGAAACGCTGGGGATCATGCGGCAGGCCGGATGCGACGCAGTGAGTTTTGGCATTGAATCCGGAAATCCCGAAATGTTAAAGCGGGTCAAAAAAAGAATTACCCTGGACCAGGCCCGTCAGGCGGTCCGGGCCTGTAAAAATACCGGAATGATCGCCCATGCCTCCTTCATGGCCGGTCTTCCGGGGGAATCCAGAGAAACACTGACTGACACCATCAACTTTGCCCAGGAACTGGATATCGAACACGGCTTCCATTTCCTGTCGCCGTTTCCCGGAACCACCGTCCGGGAGCAACTGGCCGGATATGACCTTGAAATATTATCCAATGACTGGACCCGGTATGATGCGAATTCGGCGATTGTCCGCACATCCCGGATTTCTCCGGCGGAGATGGAGGCGTTAATCAGCGATGCCTACAGTCCCATGACCGATGCGTGGGAAGCGGCCAAAAAGAGGTGCGCAGATGGTGGCGGTACGGATAAGGAACGTCTGGCTGTGGAAAGTGAAAAACGCTTGAAATTGATTTTTGGTATATTGTCGGGTGACCTGATCGAAGAACTCGGGAGTTTTAATGCCTCAGGAGATGATCCCCTCAGGGGATTAAGTGTCCGTATCGCCGGAAAGACGGGCATGGAAGAAGGGCTGATCCGCAATTATCTCAATTTATGGAAGGTCAAAAATTATTTGACGGTTGCGAAATCCAGCGGCCAGACACATTGGGAATGGGCGCCGAACCCGGTTGGAGAAACAGCCTGTTGATTCAGGTTTGCATTTAAGATAATGGCTTTTGCCCGATATAGAGAGTGGCGATCCCGAAGGTCAACCGTCGCCACCTGATTTTCGCAAATCCGGCCTGTTTCATTATGGCTGCAAATGCTTTCGGCGGCGGAAAATTGAGAACAGACGCCGGAAGATAATTATAGGCTTTCAGATGTTTGGAAAAAAAAGCGCCGATGAGGGGAAGTATCCTGGAAAAATAGAACAGATACAGGGATAAAAAAAACGGATGGCTGGGGGTGGCCAGCTCCAGAACCGCCAGTTTCCCTCCGGGTTTTAAGCAGTCAAAGAATCCGGTGAGGGCGGATTCCCGGTCCATAATATTGCGGATGCCGAAAGCAATGGTGACGGCATCAAAGATACCTGATGGAAAGGGCAGGGCCAGGCCATTTCCGGCCAACAGATGAACGCGTCCGTCCAGATGTTTCCGGATGAGCTTGTCTTTTGCCAGCACCAGCATCTGAGGGGCAAAGTCAGCCCCGACAACGAGCTCCGGGTTTGGCCGCTGGTCTGTGATTTCAACCAGCACATCCCCGGTTCCGCAGGCAACGTCAAGAATAACGGGTGCCTGCGGTAAATGGAGCGCCGTGATCATATACCTTCGCCAGTAAATATCCTGCCTGAGGCTCAGGAGCCGGTTTAAAAAATCATACCGGGGCGCGATCGCATCGAACATCTCTTTGATAAACTCAAGTTCCATATTGACAATCATAATTTATGCATTAATGTAACGCCAAGGATAATACGCCTGCCCGTTTCATACCATAATATCTCCGGCTGTCAAAGATTTAGATGGGATATAATAAGGTTAGACATTCTGTCTGGATCACCCGGACCCGGGCCGGATGTTTTTTGTATTGAATGAATTTGTTAACCATCGTTTTATGGGAAATCTATGAGTTCAAAAAAAGATTATTATGAAATCCTCGGTGTCCGGCGAGATGTGGATGCTGGTGAGCTGAAGTCAACATACCGCAAAGTGGCATTAAAATATCATCCGGACAGGAATCCCGGTGACAAGCAGGCGGAAGACCGGTTCAAGGAAGCTGCTGAAGCTTACAGTGTGCTGTCGGATCCTCAAAAACGTCAGGTGTATGACCAGTTCGGCCATCGGGGACTGGAAGGCATGGGCGGCGGGTCATCCGGCGGTTTTGACGATGTGTTTTCCAGTTTTGGGGATATTTTTGAAGATTTTTTTGGTTTCCGGACCGGCCGTAGCGCCAGAAACAGCGCCCAGCGGGGCAGTGACCTCCGCTATGACCTGACCATCGATTTTATGGAAGCGGCGTTCGGGATGGAAACGGAAATCAGTATTGAAAAATATGAAACCTGCCCCACCTGCGAAGGCAGCGGCGCAAAACCCGGAACCTACCCGGAAACCTGTTCCCAGTGCCGGGGGACCGGTCAGGTTGTCAGAAGCCAGGGCTTTTTTTCAGTCAAGAGCGCCTGTCCCTCCTGCCGCGGGGCCGGACAGGTCATTAAAGACCCGTGCCCGCAATGCCGGGGCCAGCAGCGGATTGTCGTCAATAAAAAAGTATCCCTCAAAATACCCGCCGGTGTGGACAACGGCTCAAAACTGAGGCTGACCGGAGAAGGCGAACCGGGCACCAGGGGCGGCCCGCCGGGGGATTTGTACGTATTTTTATCGGTGAGACCCCATGAGTTTTTTAAGCGCAACGGCACGGACGTAATCTGTTCCGTGGAACTGTCGTTTGTTCAGGCTGCCTTGGGCGGAGAAATAACGGTGCCTACCCTGACCGGTGAGGAAACCCTTAAAATCCCTAAAGGGGCCCAGTATGCGGATACTTTCCGCCTGCACGGACAGGGGATCCCCTCCATCCGCTCCAATGTGCGGGGGGACCAGATCGTTCAGGTGGATCTTAAGACCCCGAAGAACCTAAGTAAAAAGCAGGAAGAACTCCTGAAAGAATTTATCAATTTGGACGAAGAAAAGTTGACCAAGAAAATCAAGCGGCTGTTTAAGGGCGGGTCAACCCGGGCCGCCAAATAAAATACAAATGAACCCAGACAGGATAAAATACCATGTATGAGCTGAAAGTCGTTTCCCGGTTTGCCGCCGCCCATCAGTTGCGAATGGTCGCTGAAAAATGCGAGAATCTTCATGGACATAACTGGCGGGTGGAAGCCTATATTGCCGGAAAAGAATTAAATAAGGCGGGTGTTTTGATGGACTTTGGTGAGATTAAGGTCCATTTAAGGGAGATTATCGAATCCCTGGATCATAAATATTTAAATGAATTGAATTTGTTTGGAGACGGGAATCCGTCATCGGAAAATATCGCCCGGTATATTGCCGAAGTCCTGAACGCCAAAATCACCACGCCCGGGGTTCGCGTATCCCGGGTCGGCGTCTGGGAATCCGATGATTCCTGTGCTACCTATACCATGCCATAGGCAAGTGAGCGCCCGGAGGATGCCGGGCTCTCACGGTTTTAATATTTAAAGAGGATTCTGCTTATTTATTGTAAACCTGAAGCAGTTCGTCTTTGGTGATCAGAGAGACCACATCAGGCACCAGGGCTTTGATGTTGTCAATGCCGCCTTCCTGCCGGTCAATCATGACGATAATCCGCTCAACCGTTAATCCTTCTTCCCGGGCCCGTTCAATGGCCTTGATGGTTGAGCCGCCGGTGGTCGCCACATCCTCGACAATGGCGACCCTGTCTCCTGAAGACAAGTCACCTTCTATCCATTTGATAATGCCGTGATCCTTTCTGGTTTTACGTATGGAAAAGGCTTTGACGGGCTTTTTTTCAATTTCAGACACAAACGATGTCGCCATGGCAATCGGATCTGCGCCAAAGGTCAGCCCGCCCACACCCTGTACGTTTATATCCCGGATGGCGTCAAAAACCAAGTGGCCGATCAGATACATTCCCCTCGGACTCAGCGTCACGGGTTTGCAGTTCACATAAAAACTGCTCATTTTGCCTGAGGCCAGCTTGAATACCGGCTCCTTGCTGTATTGAAACGATTTTTCACAGATCAGCCGGATCAGCTCGTTTTTCATTTTTGATTATACTCCTGTTCCACACTTGTTTTTAGAAAGAAATCCGCAGGAAGCACTGCTCTCTTTTGGCAATAAATGTTGATTTCATGCGAAATATTCGATAAATAATAACCCCCACTGAGGGAAGAAGCTTTTTATGGGATCAGTGGGGGGAGCAGGGAAAACTGGTGACAGCACTCCCTGACTCGACACAGACCTACCAATAAAACCTGTCCCGGTCAATGTTTTAATATTGGGTTATAGTATCTGGAGTGAACGCTTGCGCTTCATGCCGGGTCCGTTTATCAATCGGCCCGGGTGAAGTTTTTCGGGGGCAGACCATCAGCGCAGAAAAAGGTTCGTGATATGTTTGTCATGCACAAAGACAATACCATCATCCGCATGTTCCGTGTCAGCAAACGATACGGAAAAATGGAAGCATTAAGTGATTTGACGCTGGAAATCCGGAACAATGAATTTGTATTTATCACCGGTCCCAGCGGCGCCGGCAAGTCCACGATGATCAAGCTGCTGTATATGGGCGAAATTGCCTCTGAAGGGGCGATCATCATTGACGGCGTATATATGGAACGAATCACCCGGAAACAGATTCCCCATCTTCGCCGCAAGTTCGGGGTCATTTTTCAGGATTTCAAATTGATTCCCACCAAAACCGTGTTTCAGAATGTGGCGCTGGTGCTGGAAGTCCTTGGCGTTAAACCCAAAGAAATTCAACCCCGTGTTATGGAAGCCCTTGAGCGGGTGGGAATTGATGACCGGGCCGGTGAATTGCCGCCGGTGCTGTCGGGGGGGGAGAAACAGCGGGTGGCGGTTGCCAGGGCCATTGTGGGCGAACCGAAAATTATTCTTGCGGATGAACCCACCGGCAGCCTGGATCCGGATTCGGCCAGTCATATTTTTCAGCTGTTGCAGGAAGCCCATGCAACGGGAACCACTGTCGTTGTCGCGACGCATGACCAGCACATGATCAACACCGGCCATGGCCGGGTGATCCGGCTGGTTAAAGGCCATCTGAATCCGGATGATGAAGCCCGGAGAATCGAGCGGGGAATGGATCCATGAGCATGCTTGCAGCCAAACGGGCCTTGACGGATATTGTAAACAATAAGTTTTTGAATATTGTCAGTATTTTGACGATTTCATTGTCAGTGTTTATCTTGAGCGCCTTTATCCTGTTTTTTATCAATGCGACGGATTTTTTAGATGGATGGCGAAAAGGGGTCCGGATCATTGCGTATATGGCAGACGGCGTCTCCGAAGAGCAGCGCCAGGTAATGGTGGATGCCATTCAAACGTCAGACGCTGCGGAAGACATCAAATTTGTTTCCAAAGAAGAGGCATATAAGGAACTGAAACAAAATATCGGCGAACAGTCGTCCCTTCTGGATGGTCTGGATAAAAATCCGTTGCCCGATTCTTTGGAAATCACGCTGAAAGATGGGGTCCGTTCTCAGGAGGATATTGAAAAGCTGGCCAATCGCATCTCCGGTCTGCCGAATGTAGACGATGTTGAATATGCTCAAAAATGGCTGCACCGTTTTAACGGCGTCTATAATCTGTTTAAAGTCACCGGAGGGGTGCTCGCCAGTATCTTTTTTATTGCCACCCTCTTAATTATCGCCAACACCATCCGCATGATCATGTTTTCGCGGCGGGAAGAAATTGAAATCATCCGAATCGTGGGCGCGGATGAAAATTTTGTTAAATATCCCCTTTATATAGAAGCCGTGCTCCAGGGGTTTCTGGGAGGGGTGATCGGGATTGTGACGCTTTTTCTGGCGTTTGTCCTGACAGTGCCCGGTTTGTCGATGGAAGGCGCGTTTTCTTTTTTTGAAATGCGTTTTATCCCGGTGAAATTTTCTCTGGCTATAGTCCTGTGCAGTATGATGATTGGATGGATAGGGTGCTACTTTTCTATCAGAAAATTTTTAAAGCTCTAATTCTTTTAAGTTTTATCTCTGTCTTGCTGTTCTTTCCGGTCAAGATGGCGGCGGCGTCTCCGGAAATCGGGGTGGTCGTTGTTTCGCGTTTGAACATGCGGCAGGGGCAGGGAATCTCGCATCCGATTGTAAAAGTTTTAAATAAAAACGATCAGGTTCAGGTGCTGAGCCGGACGAAAGGTTGGATTAAAGTCAGTCATGAAGGGGATGTGGGGTATGTCTCCGGCCGGGGTAATTATATCAGTCTGACGGATACCGGAGGCAGCAGGAGCGGCAAGCTGGATGCGACGGCCGCTAAAGCTGAGGACTTACGCCGTCAGATCAAACAGGAATCCTCGGAAATGTCCGCCTATAGCAGGCAGGAAAAAGAGATTATCAGTCATCTTGATAAGACGGACCGGGCGTTGAGCGATGCCCGGCAGAAGGCTGCCGCAATAGAATCTGAAATGAAAAAAATATCGGATGACATTGCGGACATGAAACAGAAGGCTGTCGCCGTGCAGAAGACCATTGACGCAAACAGCGGGTATGCCGTGAAGCGTCTGGTGGCGCTGTATAAATTAGACCGTCTGGGAGAAGTGAATCTGCTGGCATCCGCGACAACACTGAATGATCTGCTGCATCGAAAAGCAGCTCTTGGGAGAATATTGAACCAGGATTATCAAGTGGTTGCCGTTCTCGCAGGGGAAAAAAAACGGTTGTACAGCTTGATGGATAAATCGGCTAAACAGAAAGAAAATCAGGCGTCGCTCAACAAAGAATACCAGAAAACCATTGCCAAACTGTCGGCGGAAAAGGCGGAACGTGAACGATTATTGTCTGATATTAAAGAGAAAAAAATACATCGTCTGGCTACGATTAAATATTTGAAAGCCGCTGCCCGCGAAATGGATGAAACCATGGCGGCCTTGCAGCAGGAGCAGGTCAGAGCGCAGAAGAAGGCGGAAGCCAAGGCGCGGAAGGCGGCCCAGGAAAAGGCCCGGGTTGCCGCTGAAAGAGAATTGGCGGAACAAGAAGCCCAAAAAGAAGCCGGCAAAAAAGCACGGCTGGCAGAGGTAAAAAGTCAGGAGAAAATTTCCGCTGGTGCCAGGGTCAGGGAGCCGGTGAAGGCGCGGGGCGAAAAACCGGCCCATGTGCAAAAAGAGGTGAAACAGAAAGTTTCGCAAAAAGATATGAACGATTTTTCCGCTCATCGAGGGTTGCTAAAAATGCCGGTAAGCGGTAAGGTTGTCTCAAAATTTGGAAAATATATCGAACCCAATTCGGGCGCGGTGAATTTTCGAAACGGCGTGGAGATAAAAACCCAGCAAGGCACTCCGATACGGGCAGTGTTTTCCGGACAAACAATATTTTCAAGCTGGCTCAAGGGATACGGCAATGTCATCATCATTGCTCACGGAGAACACTTTCATACGGTTTACGCCCATGTGGAAGAGGTGTTCAGCGCCAAAGGCAAGCAGGTGGAAGCCGGCGAAGTGATCGCCACTGTGGGAGACAGCGGCTCCATGATCGGGCCGTCTCTGTATTTTGAAATCCGCCATCGGGGAAGCCCCGTTGACCCGCTTGTATGGGTAAATAAAAGTTAATAAGGAGAGATTGATGAGTCAAAAAAGGAAGCAGGTAGTGAAAAATGTTTTGCTGGTCATGCTGATGGGCGTCGTGGTTGTTTCGGCGACGGCTGTCTATGGCGATTTGAAAAAGAACAGCAATGAAACATACGAGGGGCTTAAGCTTTTTTCCGATGTGATTTCGGAAGTTGAAAATAATTATGTGGAGCCGGTGGAACCCAAAAAACTGATAGAAAAGGCGATTGAAGGCATGGTGAGCAGTCTGGATCCCCATTCGTCGTTTTTGCCGCCGGAAGCATTTGATGACCTTCAGTCTGAAACCAAGGGTGAATTCGGCGGCCTCGGCATCGTTATCACCATGCGCGACGGTCAGCTGACCGTTATCTCTCCCATCGAAGGCACCCCGGCATACAAGGCAGGGATTCTGGCCCAGGATATCATCGTTAAAATAAACGGTGAATTTACCAAAGAAATGATGCTCTGGGAAGCGGTGAAAAAAATGAGGGGCGAGCCGGGCTCGACGGTGGAAATCAGTATCTATCGGCAGGGCGCAACTGAAGTTATGGATATTAAACTGGTTCGGGCGATAATTCCCATGGACAGCGTCAGGTCTCTGACGTTAAAACCGGGTTACGGATATCTCTGGATCACCAATTTCAGGGAGAATACGGCTGATGAGGTTGAAAAAGCGTTAAAAAAACTGGAAGCTGAAAATTCGCCATTGAAAGGGCTGATTCTGGATTTAAGAGACAATCCCGGCGGACTCCTGGACCAGTCGGTTAAGGTGTCGGATGTGTTTCTTGAAGAGGGAATCATTGTCAGCATCAGAGGCCGGGATGAAAAGCAGATAGAAGAATATGAGGCGCAGCCGGATAATGCGGCCGGCTCCAAATATCCAATGGTAGTTTTAATCAACGGCGGAAGCGCCAGCGCGTCAGAAATCGTTGCCGGCGCCTTGCAGGACAATAAGCGCGCCCTGGTGATCGGGACGACATCCTTTGGTAAAGGGTCGGTTCAGACTGTGCGGCCGTTGCGGGACGGGTATGCGATAAAATATACCATCGCCAGATATTATACGCCCAGCGGAAAATCTATTCAGGCTGAAGGCATTCAGCCGGATTTGGTGGTCAAGCGGCGCGTCCTGGATGAAACCGCTGCGGATGGGTTTGATTCCGATATGGTCAAGGAAGGGGACTTGAAAAATCATCTGATGTCCGGTCAGGAGGACGCGGGTGATGTGCCGGTTGAGAAGAAGCCAAAGAAGGATAAGAAAGAAGGTAAGGACGCTAAAAAAGATGGTGATATAGATAAGGAAGAAACGGAACTTGAAAAGATCCTGCGGCTGCGTGATGCGGTGTACGAGCATAGTTCAACCAATTCAAACGCCATGCTTCTGGATTCCCAGGTGAACCGGGCGTATGAAATCCTCAAAGGGTATGAGATCTTTCGGGGATTTTCCCGGAGATAGATCATGGGAACGCTTACCATGATCCAGTGATATCGCTTCATTAAAGATGACGACAAAAGGCGCAACGGGTTTGCCCGTTGCGCCTTTTGGTTTATAATCAGATTTCCCCATCAAAAAGGTTTGTATGGCAACAAAACCCCCGTCCAAAAAAAAAACGTCCGCTAAAAAGAACGCGGCGGCATCATCCGGCACACGATCCGTTAAAAAAATATCGCATCAGAAGAAGGCGGCAGTAAAAAAAATACCGGCGAAAAAGAAGACTGCCACCCGGAAGGGGAAAAACAATTCGCCGATGAGCAGCCGGATGGAAACCATCGCCACTGTTTTGACAACGGTTTTTTTTGTTCTGTTCGCCTTGTTTGTCGCCTATGTCATTCTGCATCCTAAAACCGGCGACACGCCACAGCCGAAATCCCATACAGAGGCTGTCAAAAAGAAACCGCCGGTGAAAATTTCAAAATTTGAAAAGCCCGAGTTCGAAATTTATCCGGAAAAGCCCATTCCCTCTAAACGTGCCGCCGCCATGCCGCCGGCGATCAACCGTTCCACTCCAGTTGCTGATATTCCACCTGTAAAAAAACCGGAAATGCCTGAAGACTATCGACCCAAAGTAGCTATTATTATAGATGATTTCGGATATGACCTTTTGATGGCCAAACGATTTTTAAAACTCGGGGAAGCCCTGACCGTCGCTGTTTTGCCGCAAAGCGTTTACGGCAGGCAGATCGCCGTGCTGGCAAAAAAAAACGGGAATGAAGTGATGCTCCACCAGCCTATGGAACCCAACGAATACCCGCAGGTGGAACCCGGACCGGGCGCGCTGCTTTCATCCATGACGCCCGATGAGCGGATCCATCGCTTAAATGCGAATATTGAAACTATTCCCGGGATTTCGGGCGTGAATAACCATATGGGGTCCAAGCTGACGACCCTGTCTGATGAAATGAATCAGGTGTTTACAGTACTCAAGCAGCGCGGCCTGTTTTTTGTCGACAGCCGGACATCGGCCGCTACGGTCAGTCATTCCTCTGCCAAGTTGTTCAAGGTTCCCTTTGCGGAGCGGGATGTGTTTTTAGACCATAACCGTGAAGAATCCGATGTTCGCGACCAGATCGAGCATCTGATCAATATTGCCGAGATTCACGGAAAGGCTGTGGGTATCGGGCACCCGCATGAGGTGACGTATCGGATGTTAAAAGAAGCGCTTCCGGACCTCAGAAAACGGGTCCACCTGGTGCCGGCCTCTGAACTTGTGGAAGTGTTTTAATTTTTTTTGAGCCGTTGCAAGAGAAAAATTAAAAAATATCTTGCTTTTCCCAATTGATCTGTTTTATAAGGCTGACAATCAATAAAGGGCCGTTCTTAGTTGGCGGTCCAGTTTCGTTCTGAAGGAAACATCCATTTGTCAAAGTGGCGTCCGACAGTTTGGAACCATGAGAATTATTTTTAAAAGGAGGATATCACGATGGCCAATGGAACAGTAAAATGGTTTAACAACAGTAAGGGTTTCGGTTTTATCGCTCAGGAAAATGGCGGACCGGATGTGTTCGTTCATCATTCCGCAATTCAGGGAAACGGTTACAAGTCTCTGAATGACGGCGACCGGGTTACCTTTGACATTGAGCAGGGTCAAAAAGGACCTGCCGCAGCCAATGTCACTGTAGTTTAGCCCCTTTCCAAACAAAACGGGCATTCCGGCGCGAAAAGCGCTGGGATGCCCGTTTTTTATTTCCAATGTGCTTTCTTTGGTTATTTCCGGGTTGCGGCAATCGCCACCCATTCCCCGTTGTTTAATATCTCAACGATTTCAAATCCCCGGTCAAGTAATTTATTTTCAATCATGGCTTGTTTGGGCTGAATGATCCCTGAGCAGATGAATATGCCGTTTTTCTGTAAAACAGACAGAATGTCATCAATGAGCGTCATGATGACTTCAGACAGTATATTGGCGGTGACAAGAGAAAATTGACCGGAAAGGCCGCTCACCAGGTTTCCGGTTTGGATGGCGTAGGTTTCCGGTTGAATGTTATTTTTCTGGAGGTTCTGGGCGGCCACTGAAACAGCCACCGCATCATTATCGATGCCCGTCAGGGTTTTCGCCCCCATTTTTGCGGCGGCAATCATCAGAATGCCGGATCCGGTTCCTACATCCAGGAAGGTGTCGCCCGGATGTATCCATTTTTCAATCAACCGGATGCACATGCGGGTGGTGGGATGGGTTCCGGTGCCAAAAGCCATTCCCGGATCAATTTCCAGCACAATTTCTCCGGGAGCCGGGTCGTATTTTCTCCAGGAAGGGTTGATGACGATCCGGTCGGTGATTTTTTCCGTATAAAAATATTGTTTCCATGATTCCGCCCAGTCCTGCTCGTCCAAATCATGGTAGCTGATGGTATATGTCACTCCGGTTTTATCCTCCACATTCAGCATTTGCTTCAGGGCGTCCATCCGCGCTTCCAGAATTCGGCATTTTTCAGGCAGTTCTTCATTTTTGGGGAAATAACCGGTGACCGAATGGTGTGCCGGTACAACAAACGTATTTTCCGCCCAGTCGATACCGGGTTCAATCTCCGGAGTTTCAACCGTCACGCCCTGAAGTCCGAAATCATAAAATATTTCCGCAATCAGATCCGAAGCAGCCGTGGCATCGGATGCGTCAAATACAATTCTGGCTTCCACCCATTTCATAGGCAATAGGTCTCCCAGTCATCCGGCCGCAGGATCTTTTCAAGGCCTGCCAGATCTTCGCTTTTCCCCATGGCAATTACCGTGTCGCCCCCTTTAATCACGGTTTCAAAGGAAGGGTTAAACAGCATATCGCCGTGGGCCGCCTTGATGGCAATAATAATCAGGTTGAATTTTTGACGGATTCCGGAATCTTTCAGCATCAGGTTAACGAGCGGAGAGGAGGGATCCACGGGAATTTCCTCCATTTTAATGTCTTTGCGGTCATAGGCGAAAACCAGATCCATAAAGGAGGTGACCGATGGCCGGAGAACGCGTTGCGCCATGGTGACCGCCCCGACATCATAGGGTGATTCCACCCGGTTGGCACCGGCGGCCAGGAGTTTTGATTTGGTCCGTTTTTCCGTGGCCCGGGCCACGATAAAGATATTGGGATTTAACTGTCTTGCGGTCAGCACTAAAAATACATTGTCGACATCCCTTGCCAGGGCGGCGACCAGGACCTTTGCTTTTTTGATGCCCGCAGACAGCAGCGTTTCTTCTTCGGAGGCGTCTCCCAAAATATACAGCATGCCGTCGGATTCAAGCTCGGGAATCCGGTCCTGATTCAGCTCGATGACAACCTGCTTGACGGATCGATGCGCGTTAAAGTGCTGGCATAACACCCGTCCGATACGCCCGTATCCGCAGACAATATAATGATTTTTCAGATGAGCGATTTTTTTGTCCAATGTGCGTCTCCCCATTATTTCCCGGATTTTTCCTTCAACCATGAATTGAACCAGAGAACCGGCAACATAGAGAAATGTGGCAACCCCGGTAATCACCAGCACGATGGTAAACCAGCGGCCGGTTTCGCTCATTTCATGGACTTCACTGAAACCAACGGTGGTGATGGTGATGGCCGTCATATAAACGGCATCAATCAGGCTCCACCCTTCAATGAGCATATAACCGGATACGCCTGCCGTGAAAATAATCAACGACAGAACAACAGATGTTAGGAGATATCGTGTGCTTGCCATTTCAACCGTTTGTATTCATGGATGATGTAAAATTTGTTCGACTACATTATGGCGCATTCCAATAAAAAACAAGGGTTTTTTATTTTTTATGGGAATGGACCATAGGTCGCTTTTATTATTAATTCATTAGCTTGCAGGCCTCTTATTCGCTTGACGGAAGCAGGATGAATTGCTAATGGTCTCTCTACAATGACAAGCGATATCCGAAAATATCTTCGATTGCGTGAATCCATGGTGAAAAACCAGATTGAAGCCCGTGGCATCACCGATCCCAAAGTCCTTGCGGCCATGCGTAAAGTACCCCGGCATCTTTTTGTCAGCGAGGCGCTCATGGATCAGGCCTATACGGACGGACCGCTGTCTATTGGTGAATATCAGACGATATCCCAGCCGTATATCGTGGCCCATATGACCCAGTCTCTGGAACTTGGCAAGGATGACCGGGTGCTGGAGATCGGCACGGGTTCCGGCTATCAGGCCGCCATTCTGTCCCAGATCGTTTTCCGGGTGTATACCATCGAAACCATCCGTTCCCTCCATATGCAATCCCGCCGCCTGTTTGATGAACTGAACTATTCGAATATCGTGACCCGCTATGGGGACGGCACCCTGGGATGGAAGGATGAAAGCCCTTTTGATGCGATTATTGTCACGGCGGGCGCGCCGGAAATTCCGGAGCCCCTTGTGGATCAGCTCGCCATCGGCGGACGCATGGTCCTTCCCGTGGGCGGCCGCCTGAGCCAGGAAATGGTAAAGCTGACCAAAGACCAGAATGGTGTTGTCCATCAGTCAAAACATGGCGGGTGCCGGTTCGTTAAACTGGTCGGCGATTACGGGTGGGAGAAATAGTGAGAAAAGAATCAGAAGGTTCGTGGAAAGACGCTTTTTTTCATAGTCCAGGCCCGCGATCGCTAAAGAGTGCCGTTCTGCTGATGGTAAAAGGGCTATGCATGGGCGCGGCAGATACGGTTCCAGGGGTTTCCGGTGGGACAATCGCTTTGATAACGGGCATTTATGATGATCTTTTGTCTGCCATCAAATCGGCAAACTTTAAAGTGGCGGGCAGTCTTTTGCGTCTGGATTTCAAGGATGTACTTTCCGAACTCCACGTCCGGTTTATTCTGCCCCTTTTTTTAGGTATTGCCATTGCGATACTCAGCCTGGCCCGGCTGATGGTCTACCTGCTTGCCAACCATGCCACACTCACGTGGAGTCTTTTTTTCGGATTAATTGCCGCATCCATTTGGGTGGTGGGCAAACAGGTGGAAAAATGGACGTTAGGCACCGGTGCTTTATTTCTGGCGGGTTCGGGCGCGGCGTTTGTTATTGTCAATTTAATGCCTGCATCCACGCCCGAAGACCTGTGGTTTGTCTTTGTGTCCGGAATGCTTGCCATCTGCGCCATGATCCTTCCCGGGCTGAGCGGCGCGTTTATACTGCTTATCCTCGGTAAATATGAATTTATCATTGCCACCCTGAAGAATCCGTTTCTTTTGGAAAATCTGGTGATTATTGTCGTCTTTGCCTCCGGATGCGCCATTGGCTTGGCGGGCTTTGCACGGGTTCTTAAAATCCTTCTCCAGAAATATCACAGCCTGACCCTGGCATTTCTTGCCGGCCTGATGTTCGGTTCCATGCGAAAAATCTGGCCCTGGAAAGAGACGCTGGAAACATCGATGATTCATGGAAAATTGCGGGTGCTAAAAGAGAGCAATATCTGGCCGCAGACCGGTGATTCGGATCTGGTCTTTGCCGTATGCCTGATCATTACCGGTTTTGTTGTCGTGATGGTCTTGGAACGGTTGTCTTGGGTAAAAGAGGATGCATAAAAAAGAAGGTTTTGCAGTCATCATAATAAACGTTGAACGATCTTATTCCATTTCTAATTCAATAATGAATTAATAATCCACGGCCATGCCACAATGGAATGGACTTGTTTTTGGTTGAGTTCCATCTCCCGGAGAGAAACTTCCAGATGGGACTCAAGGGCATCCAGACTATCAAACACAGCATTCCCAAAGCATTTGTCCCGCAATTCGTCCCATAAATGTTCAACCGGGTTAAGTTCAGGTGCATAAGGTGGCAGAGGGAGCAGTTTCATATTTTTTGGCACCATAAGCGCTCCGGCTCTATGCCAACCCGCGCACCATAAAGCACCATGACGATTCTGTCCCCTGGGTGTCGAGAAGATACCTCATCAAGAAAAATCTGCATGCAATCGCTGTTCACATGCGGCAATATCAGTGTGTCGAGAACTCCATCGACTACGGAAACCGCAGCATAAGCATAAGAGTATTCCTGCGTAACCATTGCTTGGCACATTGGCCGAACAAGTTTGGGGCACCAGCAATACCGGGTATTAGAAATCCGCCCAAAGCGGGCCTCGTCCTGAAACATCACCCGAATCGGCCCTTCCCCCGGCCATTGGCTGTTGGTCAAGGCGAGTATTTCCGGGAATTTTTTTTCCAGTCATCCTGGGCTGAAGGGTCTGATTTCGGGTCTTTTATCCGGCGCGAGCTTCCTCCATCCATGGCGATGGAGAAGATTATAGGCAGAGGCCAGAGCTGTCTTGCGACACAGGCGTTCATCAAGCGCCTTTTTGATTTCCCCAACGGCCAGTATGCTTCCCTTGGTCGCTTTTTCAAAAAAAG
>QZKW01000011.1 GCA_003599885.1 Desulfobacteraceae bacterium
ATTATTGGTGGATGCAATAGATTTATTTTTCAAAGAACAAAAACCAAATTTAAATTGGCTTGGTTAGGATATAATCGTTATCCTCTGAACCTGTACAAAGATATTATAATCATCATCGTCGTCGTCATTATTGTTGTTGCCAGGGAAAAGCACACCGCTGCAGGCGTTTCCATTAAAGATTTCGACAAGAACATCCAGAGCCTGAGGTGAAGCGCCTGCCGGTAGATCCGGAATCGTCACTTCAAAAACTAAAGTGTGGTCGCCGCTTGAAAAACTGGGGCTTGTATCGCACACAGGCTGTGAAAACAAACCTGAACTTCCATACCGAAAAGAAATCCTGGTTGCTTCCCAGTTATCTCCTGAACCTGAGCAGCCACCTGGATCATCAACTACAACCCTTACCCATACAGTATCCCCCTCGCAGACATTTTCTAAACGATTGTCGCCGTCAAACCATGGGCCGGAATTGCCGACAATGCTGTATGTCGCATCGTCGAGGTCTAAGCACGCAAATGCTGAACTGGTCCATAACAACAAAAAAGAAAGTAATAAAATCCCTAAAAAACTTTGTTTTCCCGTTTTTTGCATCTTCTCTCCTCCTGTAATCATCTTAAGTTTTCATTTAATGATAACAATTTGCCTTTAGTTAACCCTTAAAAAACATTTAATTCGGAATCCTGAAAAACTTATAACAACGATACAGCCCTCCCCCATTTAAACATCGGCTGTTTGGTCAATTTGGCCAATGCTGCAAAAAAATCTCCGGTTTTTGAAAACCACCGAATACTTTGTTGCTTATAATACATAAAGCACGGAACTTGGCGACTAATTGGCGCACCGCAGTTTTGACGATTATAACCTGCACGGCGATTTGATACTTTAGGAGTTTGGTTTTGTTTAATGCCATAAGAAGACGGTTCTGTCAATATGCACCTTTTCGCTATAAATACAATAAACGCTAAAAATAACGGCGTTTTGGGTAAAGGCCAGTTTGAATATTTTTTTAAACAGCCAGCTTCGCCTCATTAATCCGAATCGGCAGGGTTGCTAAAAAAATAATGGATAATAAAAAATGCACCTTTTTTCCCGGATAAGCACATTAACTAAATATTGAAATAAATTTAATATATTACATGCAAAATAAATGCCATCATTACACCAGCAAGTATTTCAGACGAATCATGCATTAATCTATTTGAATTTATTATCTATTAGTAGGGGGATGTCCGCACGGTAAACCCGGCGGAGGTTTGGCTATATTTAGCCAAGCTGGTTATATCCAGCCAAATGGAAATCGTATTCGGGAACACATTCAATTTATTGCGGCAATGGGAGACTCTTCCAAAAACCGGCAGTACATTTCTTTGCAACTCTCGAATCCGGCTCTATCCCAACCGCTCTCTGATCAGATAGGTGGGCTTTAATCTGGACTCATGGTATGTCCGGGTCTGCATTTCAGCCAGGAGCCCCATCAAAAACGTGTTGACTCCAATAAGCAGAAACAGAATGCCGATCATGAACCACGGATTCTGATGGACCCAGATGGGGACCATGCCCATTGCCATGTATCCGTATTTTTGCCAGGCCACCACCAATTCGCTGATGATACCCACTGTGAAAAACGCCATCCCGGTGCCGCCGAACACATAAATGGGCTTGGTGATAAAACTGTTCATGAATTTCAGCGTCAGCAGGTCAAGAAAGACTTTCCCGGCCCGCCATATGGTGTATTTAGACTTGCCTGCGCGTCTTGGATAATGATTCACTTCAATCTCACCGATGTTAATCCCCTGCCAGCTTGCCAGCGCGGGGATAAATCGGTGCATCTCACCGTAAAGGTTTAGATTATTAATAACTTCCGATTTGTATGCCTTGAGTGTGCAACCGGTATCGTGGAGGCTCGTCCCGGTCAGCCAGCAGATGATTCGGTTTGCGATTTTACTGGAAAGCCTTCTGGACAGGGTATCATTGCGATCTTTTCGCCATCCTGAGACGATGTCGTAACCGTCTTTCATCTTATCAAGAATTTTGGGGATATCTGCCGGATCATTCTGGAGATCCGCATCCATGGTGACGATGATTTCTCCCTCGGCATTGTCAAACCCGGCGGTCATTGCCGGTGTCTGCCCGAAGTTTCGCCCCAGGCGAAAAATCTTAAACCGATGATCCCTTGCTTTGGCAGCCTTGAGCAGTTCCCAGGATCCGTCGGTGGATCCGTCATCCACAATAATGGCTTCAACATCGCCATCTATTTTGTCCATGACTTGTGAAACCGCCCCAGTCAGACGGGCGACATTTTCTTCTTCGTTATAAAGAGGTATTACAATGGATAAGGCCTTGGACATATTTTCCTCTCAGAATTTTTCCATAGGATGCATTGCTGATGAAAATTAAAAATCAGACATTGCCCATTTCTTATTTTAATTCCAATTGTTCGGCATAGTGGTTCTCAAGCATCCGAGCGCTTTGTGCCCAGGAAAATTCATTTACGCGTTTCAAAATTTTGGCCTTTAATTTTCGTTTTTCATCTGCCGGCATTGCCAGAAGAGTTTTCAGGATATGATAAAAATCTTCAGTATCCCTTGCGATAAAAATTGCTGCGAGCTCATCCCCAAGATAAAATCGCTGCGCCGGCCCATCAAAACATACCGTCGGCAGACCCGCGTACATGTAATTTAACAACTTCCCGCTACCTTGCAAAATATTGCCCCGTTTTGGATCACAGGCCACATCCGCTCGTTGTAAAAGTTCTGACAGCCTCTCATAGCCTAATGGACTTATTACAGTTAAGGCTGTTTTGATTTCCTCCGGGACAATAAGCTGCTTGAGAGGATCACCGGCAATTATCCAATGGCAGAGCAGCCCGTTTTTAATGGAATAAGCAATAACCTCAAAAAGTTGTTCAAGTCCTTTATCCGGGGTAAAGCCTCCGGTATAAACGACGCTCGGGAGATCTGATTCATGCCGGTTATGAACCAGATTCGCTGGCGGATTTGACTTGTATGTCAAAGTCGGGGCATCAGTCAGAACAAAAGCGTCATTTTCTTTTCTGTCACCATTGATTTTTTGTTTAAGACCAGGTGAACTTACAAAAACCTGGTTCGGCATCCGATGGATTATTTTTTCTATAAAGTTAAAAATTTTCTGAATTAGACCGATCCGTAAATACCCATGGGAACGCATCTCTTCCACCAGAGGCCCGTGAAAATCGCCCACGAGAATCAGCTTTCGGAAAAACAATAATTTTTTAACCACCCAGCCAATCAGAATCCCTTCATGCAGATGGCCATGGAGTATTGCCGGTTTCTCTTTTTTTGAAATACGGAGGGTCTTGATGCAAAGCAGCATATCCAGAAAAATTTTCTGCCAGTTGGGTCCCGGTGCTATCTGGGTATACCAGAATAAAAAGCGGATGATTCTGCGAATGGAAATATTGGGGTGCAGATTGTCAGGAGTGGTGCCATTATGATAAGTGACAATGATAATCCGATGCCCCCGTTCTGCCAGGGCATTGGCTTCATGCAGAATCCTCATGTGGGTGCCACGCCCCGAATAAAATGGTGTCGGGGCAATCATCACGATAAGGAATTTTGGGGGAGTTGCCCTCTGAGAGTTATCCGAATTTGTAGGCCCGTTTTTTATCGCCAAACATTCTTCTTCTTTTTTTAAAATTATTCATATTTTGAAAAGGCGCTAACATTTGTCAGGATGAAACAACTCACTGTATTCTTTAACCATTTTCTTCGGATCGCCTTCGTTTAAAATCCGGCTTTGGTCCAGGATCAAGGCTCTGTCACAAAAGTCCTTAACAACATCCATTGAATGCGTCACCAAAATAATGGTGCGACCATTTTCTTTAAAATTTCGAAAGACACTCAGGCATTTCTCGGTAAATGACATATCCCCAACCGCAAGCACTTCATCCATCAACAAAATATCCCGTTCAGCATGAATTGCCACAGAGAAAGCCAATCGGGCTTGCATTCCGGATGAATAATTTTTAACCTGCTGGTCAATAAACCGCCGAATTTCAGAAAAATCCACAATTTCATCGAACTTTCGATTGATGGTTTTTGTTGAAAGCCCCAAAACCGTGGCATTCAAATAGACGTTGTCACGACCAGTCAGCTCGGGATTAAATCCAATCCCCAATTCAAGAAACGGTGAAATGCGGCCGTTGATAATTACCTCACCGGAATCCGCGCTATAGACACCTGCTAAAATTTTTAGCAGCGTTGATTTGCCGGAGCCATTTCTGCCAATAATTCCCAGAAACTCGCCTTTCTTAACTTCAAACGAGACATTGTCCAAGGCATTAAACGTTTCATAGGATTTTTTTTTAAAGGCAGTCACAAAGGCCCGCCGCATGGAATCAATTTTTTGATGGGGAATTCGAAATACTTTATTAAGTTTTTTAACTGAAATGGCAACAGGATCATTCATTTGGCTACATACTTTCAGCTACTTTTGGTATCAGCAATCGATATCCCCAGATACAGAAAACAGAAAAGAGGATGTTGGTCACAAAAAAAAGTACAAACTGCCATACATCGACATAGTGGTTGTTGAACATCAACTCTTTCACGAAATGAATAATAAACGCCACCGGGTTCACAAGAAGTATTCGTTGGGTCCATTCCGGCAAAATCTGCAAAGGATAAACAATCGGTACGGTATAAAACATGGCATTTAAAACCACTTCCCATATCATTCCCATATCCCTGAACTTAATGAAAAGTGGAGCGAACAATAACGATACCGATAAAATAAAAGCGTAAAGCAGCAGTGAAAAAAGGATAAAGAGCGACATTGCATTCCAAGGGGGCAGAAATTGGTACCATATAAAAAAAAACGCAATAACCAGGAAGTTTGTAAAAAACACCATTGCACTATGGATGGTTGATGCCATAATAATACACCAGCGTGGAACATAAATCTTTAAAACCAGATCGGATTTCATTTGAAGCGACTGCATGCCCGCAGTGGTGCCTTCACTAAAAAAAGAAAACAGGATCAGGGAAACCAGCAAACTGAGTGAATAATGTTGCCCGCCGATATTCCGGGGATTAAAAATTGACGAAAAAACAAAATATAAAACTGAAAACATGAAAAGCGGTTTCAGAATCGCCCAAAAATAACCTAAAAATGAATTTTGATATCGAATCTTGAAATCCGTTTTGGCAAGCATCCAAATGAGTTGCCAATAATTTTCATGACGGGTATCGGTGACTTTGTATATATAAAAACTCAATTCTCAAAAATTCCAGGTTGGTGTACGCCAGAATAACCATGCGTAAAATTTATAATAAATTGTAATTTCGCTTTGGGAAAGTGCTTAATAATTAAAGAGAATTCGCTTAAAGTCAAGATGAAATCCCCCATGACTTGTGTTCGGGTTGATGCGAACACATTTTTAATATAACTTGGATTTATGGTAACCGGATTTGAAAGACCTATTAGAGATTATGCCAAAAGCAATTTCGATGGTGCTATTTACTTGCAAGTATTAAATTTTATAAAACAAACTATTCAAAGTCAGCATAGGAACAATCAAATGAAAGTTGCACTTGCAAGTTGAATCTAAGGATTTTTAATGGACATGCCTGGTTACTCACATCCGCAATATGCATTATCTTTGGCTGAATTTGGTACACCGCACGAACTGCCTGAGTGTGGCGGTTGGATTTTGGAGCGCCATATTCAAGGCTGGCCTTATAGTGATGCCATGGGCTGCTACCCGCTGTTTGTCTGCAGAGATTGGTCTAAGCTCGGGGAAGACATCCAGAAACTGGAAGGTAAGCTCATCAGTCTATCGCTGGTTACTGACCCTTTTGCTGACATTGCTCACGATAAGTTGGCGGACATTTTTAATGTCTGCATTAAGTATAAGGAACATTACATCGCTGATCTCACTGAACCAATAGAGTTATTTGTTCGGAAGAACAGCCTTAGATTTGCTAAAAATGCTTTGAAGGATTTAATCGTAGATAGCTGTGTAAACCCCAAATTATTTTTTTCTGAATGGGTTATACTATACAATTCGTTAATTAAACGTCATAAAATTTTAGGGATACGTGCTTTTTCCGAACAGAGTTTTCAGAAATTATTTACCGTACCGGGGTTAGAGATGTTCATAGCCCGCCTTGGATATGAAATAGTCGGGGCGGCAATCTGGTTAGTTCAAGATAATATAGGTTATGGACATCTGATGGCAATTAGTCCCCTTGGTTATGATTTCAATGCGGCATATGCTTTGAATTGGACTGCAATTCAGCACTTTTCCAAATCTTTGCGTTGGCTGGACTTCGGTTCTGGCCCGGGTCTTTCCCAGAAAGAGGACGGGTTGACGGCCTTCAAAAAGGGGTGGACTAATAA
The DNA here is from genome assembly GCA_003599885.1 of Desulfobacteraceae bacterium. Taxonomy (GTDB): domain Bacteria; phylum Desulfobacterota; class Desulfobacteria; order Desulfobacterales; family Desulfosalsimonadaceae; genus SURF-3. The sequence goes on from QZKW01000011.1 coordinate 6,376, forward strand.
AACACTCCCTGTCTATCTTTGTGGAAAGGTGTTAGATCAAAAGATCTATGCGGAAATATCCGGAGTAAAGGGTTTATCTGTTGCAAACTATTTTCCTGCATATCGTTCCGGGGAATTTCTATAACTCAGAAGATTTTAAAATGCTGGTCATTTTAAACTTGAACCGAGCGCAGGTATGAACGTCAAGAAGCATTAACCCTGCAATAACATATAACATTTCGACTTATAACATTTTGTGTTTATGCTAATTATAAACATAATATATCGAACTTAATTTTTAAGTCAGATTGTAGGGTTAAGAACGGCCTCCTTATGTAGCAAAATTTAGGCTTAAAATTAAGATATTTAAATTAAATGTATTTTGTCATTTATAGGCTTGGTGTAGTCCCGCAGAGAGGGGCTCTATCTAATAAAGGAGAACGAATCCAATGAAGACATGGAGAATTTATCTGAGGGCACTGCAGAGCGATGATTATAAAAATACTATTAATTGGCGGAATGATGATGAAATATGGTCCATGTTGGTGGGGCCAAAGCACTTTGTGTCTCCTGATTATGAAAAGAAGTGGGTGGAAGAAGCTATTTTCGATAAAATTAATATTCGATTGGCCATTTGTTTAAAGAAAAACAATGAACATATAGGTAATATCTATCTTAATGAAATTGACTGGATAAACAGAAGCGCTGTGGCCGGAATTCTAATCGGAGATAAAAGGTATTGGGGAGGTGGATATGCAGTCGAGGCGTATTTATTATTATTCTCATTTGCTTTTTTAGATAGAGGACTGCATCGGATTAGCATGCCAATACTTGAATATAACACGAAATCCCAAAGCGTTGCTGAAAAATTAGGTGGTATAAGAGAGGGATTGTTACGGGAAGCGGTATATAAAAATGGCAAGTACCATAATATAGTAATTTTTTCATTTTTGAAAGATGAGTTCATCGAAATTAAGAAACAGTATGGTTAATCTTTTCTAAGACGTTGCAACATAAAATTGACAAAGAAGAATTTCTGATTTTTAATTAAATAATATTCGTACACTAAAAATAGGATGCCAGGAGCTGATAAATGTACAAAAAAACAGCCAAATATTATGATACTCTTTATCATTTTTTAAACTATAGTGAAGCTTCTAAGAAGTTACAGTCTATAATACAACAAGATAATCCAAATGCAAAGAGTCTTCTGGATGTGGCTTGTGGCACTGGAAAGCATCTTGAATGTTTGCGCAATAACTATCTCGTTGAAGGCTTTGATATTGACCCTGAAATACTTGAAATTGCACATGCGCGTTGCCCGGATGTTCCTTTTCATCAAGGCGATATGGTAAACTTGGAATTAACAAACAGATTTGACGTAGTCACTTGTTTATTTTCTTCAATCGCTTGTGTTAAGACGCTTGAAAATTTATACAAATCGGTTGCCAGAATGGCTTTTCACTTGAAACCAAGTGGGTTATTGTTAATAGAGCCCTGGTTCTATCCGGATAACTATTGGGTCGGCAAGGTTACAGCCAATTTCGTAGATCAGCAGGACATAAAAATAGCCTGGATGTTTATCACTGAAATTGAAGGTAAGGTCTCTGTATATAATACACATTTTCTCGTGGGCACACCTAAAGGGATTGAATATGTTACTGAACGCCATGAATATGGTCTTTTTACCCATGAGGAATATCAGGATGCTTTTCATCGGGCGGGTTTGGTTGTGAAATATGATTCCAAAGGATTGTTTGGTGGGCGTGGTAACGGTATATATATTGGAAAAAGTAAATCGCGCTGATATAATTGATTTGGACTTATGACTATGCTGAAAAAAGTGTTTCACAAATTAAAAACAACCAGAGATCTGCAATTATTGTGGACCTCCGGGCTATTTGATAAGGACTGGTATTTAAAAAACAACCCGGATGTCGCACAGGGTAAAATGTATCCGCTGTTGCACTATTACAAACATGGAGGTTTGGAAAGGCGGCATCCGGGGCCTGATTTCAACAGCGGTTGGTATCTGGACACCTACCCGGATGCTCAAGCAGCAGGGATCAATCCGTTGCTACATTACTTGAAACATGGCAGATTTAAAGGTCACAAGCCCTTGCCAAGTTTCAGCAGCCGTGCCTCCACAGTCAATACAAGAAAGAACAAGCATGGCTCTCTCAGGCGAATTACGTTCTTTGTCTACGAACCTTCCGAATTCCAGGCCATGAAACCCGTGGCGCTGGAAGCCAGTACACGCGGATATGAAACCGTTTTTACCAAGAATTTTCAGCTTCCGGTTGAGATTGGGGTCTATTGCAAACACTTCTCCGACGCCTCCAACTCGCGTTTCTCAATTATCATGCTTCACGACCTGGGCCAGGAACAATGGCCGGAATGCCCGAGCCTCGAACCAAATTTTTGGAGTGAAGAGCCGTGGGATGCCTTTGACATTGGTATTTTGCCAGGCCAGGCGTGGTCCCAATGCTGGCTATCGGTTTCAACACAAGCCGCTGCAAGGCCTCGGCTAGGGGTATTCGATCTCGGCTGGCCCAAAGCCGATATAGTTTTCAATGACCTGGCAGGATTCGATAAAGAGGTTGATAATTTGAGGAAGGTGCTTCAGCTCAAAGACCGGCCATCTGTGCTTTATGCACCATCTTTTGAAAACGATGGCAAGCAGGATGACTTTATTCGATCGTTAATTCACTTGCCAGTCAATCTGCTTATTAAACAGGCGCCTTGGCCAGACAAGAAAAATCGGGATCGAATTCGCGAAACTACAGCCAAATACCAGGGGCGGGAGGAAGACGGCATCTACGTTATCGATCCAGATACCAGTATCATGACTTGCCTGGCGCTAAGCGATGTATTAGTTTCCGATGAATCGAATTGCCTGATCGAGGCCCTTTTATTTGAGGTTCCGGGAATCGCAGTTACAGATTGGCTTATTCCGGCTATACCAAACTATCGCGGAGTAGACCTCCCGCCCCGATTCGCTGAACCGCCTTCATTCGCCATTAAAACAACCCGCGCTGAGCTTGAGACAGTGGTGAAAAACACCTTGTGCAATCGAGAGAAGCTTCGTCCCAAAATCCGAGAACTCAGAGATTACTACTTCAGCCATCTCGGCCAGAGTTCCGCCGTGATAATGGACCTGATAGAAGCCGCTCTTGCTGGCGCGCCTTTGCCTGTGGCGCCGCTCCCACCCATGGTAACAAAAAAAATTAAAAACGACCAATGGGGCATAAAACCGGCTGGCGTTCATATTATTGCCGTTGAAAATTGCACCAACAGATGTGAATTTTGCAGTACTAGTGCTCCATTTGCAGGAAAAAACTCATACCCTGCTTCCTCTTTTTTCCCTTGGCTGGATCAATTGTTTAACGATAATCAAAATTCCTTCAGAGACACTTATATAGCAATTACTGGTGGAGAACCTTTTTTACATGCTAATCTATTTTTGTTTATTGATGAAATGAAGGAGAAATATCCTTTAAAGACAGTTGGATTAACCACTAATTTTTATTGGGCGAGCAAGACCAAGATAAGAGAAATAGCTCCACTATTAAAATCACTGGATGAGATGTTAATTTCAAAGTATCCAATTACTGTAAACAGGATCGGCGGTGAAGAGAAATTTGATGAACTTGTTTTACTGTTAAAATATCTCTGTCCGCATATTAATGTAGAAGTCACTCCGATGATCAACGCATTCATAAAATGGGATTTTCACACAGATAGGCAAGCGGTCTTGAATGCCTGTTGTACTGCATTTTGCTATATGCTCAAAGCAGACGGCAAGCTATTCCGTTGCTCATTAGCGTGTGGCCTTGAGCACAGACCGGAATATAGAGCAATCCAAAACTTAACACCCGAGAGATATTTTGATATATCGAAAGGGCTTGATGGTTTTTCCGAATGGTCCTCAAAATACCCAATCGATTTATGCCATCATTGTACATTCTGGAAGCATGAATATTCGGTCTGGAAAAATTCCTCCAAGACAGGACAACGCGACTCTTGAACCGCCCTGCTTAGTCTACTAAAAAAATTACTAATGAGGCCATAAATATATCGGTATTCATTATTAAATAATGCCTATACGTTTCAACAAATGATAAACTTTCATTTTTTCACTAAATATTAACCTAATTGTGGCCGTATTGGTAATTCGATGGGAAAAATATTCAATAGGGCTATCAGCTTACTCAAAAAATTGATTTCCCTATTTATTAAATTTGATACGTATGATATCGGCACAAGCTACGATCCGCCCGCATCATTTGCAGACAAGTTAATACGATATTTTTACGCCCGCCTTTATCAGAAAGAATCCTTTGACCTCCGCAAGCAAATATTGAAGCAATACTTTGGAGCATCCTTATTATTCCACGTCAAGCGTGCAATTCGCAAACTCAAGCTCGGCCAGATACCCATCCGGATCGTCTTCATTGCCCAGGAACCCTACACCTGGAGAGTAATGGAATCATTGTATCGTGCCTGCCTAACCGACCAGATTTTCAAGACATACGTTGTAAATAGCGAATTCCTTTGGCAAAAAGGAAGAGATGATTGTTCCGCCTTTCTTGCGAAAAACAACATCGAATACCTCGATGGCTTCAACCATAAAATCAGATTCGATCTTCTGAATCCGGATATCTTTGTTTTAGGAAGTCCATATGATGTTTACCGCCCTGATCATCACAATCCAGCAAGCCTGCTACGGTACGCAAAGATTGTATATATACCCTATGGTATTGATTTTGGGACAAAGGTAGAGAGGGAAAATAAATACTGGTTCGGTAATGATACCCAAAAAAACGCATGGCGAATTTTTTCGCGGTCAAATAAAACACGCTATATTTATAAAAAGTATTGCGGCGTCTCATCGCGACGGATTGTGGGCGCTGGCCTTCCTATATTAGATCAATATGCCTCAGGTGCTTCATCCAGCGTTCTTCCAGAAGCGATTCAATCCGCAAGTGCAGGAAAATTCAAGATCCTCTACACGCCACATCACACGGTGGATGGCTGGAGCACATTTCTCCGTTACGGCGCACATATTAGAGAACTCGTTGAAAAAAACAAAGACTGCTTTCTCTTTTTCAGGCCGCATCCTTCACTGATAGTTAGGCTTATAATAGATAATCTGATGTCGGAGAATGATTTTTATAACTTTTTTTCCGGAGAAAGATGCTACCTTTATGAAGGCGATGATTATTATGGATTGTTTCAGAGGTCAGATATGCTTATTAGTGACGCATCCAGCATTCTGGGCGAGTATGCCCCAGCAAGAAAGCCAATTATCTATTTATATCGAGAAGACGGATGGGATCTTGATGATTCAATAAGAGATGATATTTTGAAGGGTTACTATGTTGCGTCTTCTGAAGATCAGATTACTGCGTTTTTCCTTCAACTAAAGAACGGAGATGACCCAATGAAAAGCGAGCGTGAGCGTCGTCAGGAAAATATTTGTAAGGGCATACTTAACGGCGGCGCAGGAAAGCGGATCGCCAGGTATTTACGGAATACACTTGCATAGATAAAAAAAATGGAGACCGACTGAATGGAACCCAAGGATAGAAACTTAGAATGGAAAGATATCTGGATAAAAAAAGGACTGAATAAAAATATTGCCCCTCTTCTTGCTGACGGCTATGACCTTCTAACAGCCGATGAATATGATTGCATGGTCTTCCAGGTTACCCGGCCTATCGGCTTAATCGGAAACGAGAACATTTTGGAATGCGGCTGTGGAGCGGGTGCTTTTTTGGCAAGCCTCCTGAAAGTCTATCCGACTTTAAAAATTTCTGGTGTTGATTATTCGCCAACCCTTCTGGAAAAGGCACGCGGGTATCTTAACGGGGATTTTTTTGTCGCGGATATGACTGATTTGGGGTTTCTGGAAAAGGATACTTATGATCACACCCTTTCATTCGGCACACTATTGTATCTTTCTTCAGAGGAAGCCGCAAGTCAGGCTATTAGTGAAATGATGCGCATTACGAGACCAGGAGGCATGGTATATATTGGAGAAATTCCAGACGCCGCCAAACGTGGTGAGGCTGAAAGCATACGGAAAGCCAGCCATCAGTCCGTAAAAAAAATTTCCAGCGCAAATCCTGATCACCTATATCTGCCCAAGGAGTTTTTCAAAAACTTTGCCCGCGCTACCTCAATGGATTTGAGAATCATCGACCATACGGAATTCGATCTTGGAAATTACCAGGCGGCCCGCTACCGTTATTCGGTTTATCTGACTATAAAAAGGAAATAAATATATTGAAAGCGATCATTCTTGCGGCCGGTTACGGAGCTCGTATACGACCATATACAGATTCAAAACCAAAAGCGATGATTGAAATCGCCGGTCAAACAATCATTGGACGGATGCTGAAATTGTTGCTTGCCCGAGGGATCTCGGAAATTTGTGTTGTTACAGGGTATTGCCGAGATCAGCTAGAAAGCTACCTCATTGCCTCATTTCCAGACGCACACTTCACCTTCGTGTTCAATGGGATCTATCATAAAACGAACAATATATACTCGATGCATCTGGCTTTTGAGCATTTTTCTCTTGACGATGATATTCTTCTCATTGAGTCAGATCTCATTTTTACAGAAACTGTTTTGGAAAGAATCCTACAATCCCCTTACCCTAACATCGCCTTGGTGGATAAGTTTCAAGTGGGCATGGACGGAACCGTTGTGGACGTTAAAGACAACCTCATCACAAATATCATTCCCCCTCACCTTCAAGGTCCAAACTTCGATTTCTCCGACAAATATAAGACGCTAAATATTTATAGGTTCTCCGCTGAGTTTGTGCAAACTTCATTCCGAAAGTTATTATCGTTTTATGCAACGGTCTATAATAATAACTGCTACTATGAACTGATTCTTGGCATTCTCGTTTATATGCGCCATGAACAGATATTTGCTTGCGATGTGAGCGGATCAAAGTGGTGCGAAGTTGATGACGCCAATGATTTGCGGCTTGCCGAGATTGCCTTTTCTGAAGAAGGCGGCGTTGCCTGCCTGGACAAGGCTTTCGGAGGATTTTGGGATATAAAGATTTCAGACTTCGCCTTCATCCGTAACATGTACTTTCCAAATAATTCGATCCTTGCCGACATGCGTTATAACCTTCCGAGCCTTGTGCAGAACTATGGCTCGTCTCAAGAGATTCTAAACCAGAAACTCGCTCATTTCCTTCTGGTTCCTAAGGAACGCGTATGCCTGCTCAATGGGATCTCTCAGATCTACCCGATACTTGAGGCGCTGTTGGGAGACAAAACAGCTCTTATTCCTGAACCGACATTCGGCGAGTACGCTCGTATTTTCCAAAACCGGATAACCTACCGGGATGAAGGACTAAAGAACATCGAGGACATTCCATACAGGCAGATTGAAGCCGCGCAGGTTGTAGTCTTCGTAAATCCGAATAATCCAACCGGTTCGTGCATCTCAGGTGCCGAAATTCTGGGACTTGCACACCGGGTTCCACAAAAGCTGATAATGGTAGATGAATCTTTTATTGAGTTTGCTGAGCAGAAATCGGTGCAGGATCTGCTTCAGAAAGAGCCCCTTTCCAATGTGTGGATTCTTAAGAGTCTCAGTAAGAGTCTCGGGATTCCCGGGTTACGGCTTGGTTATGCCTATTCCCGAGATGAAAGTGCGATCCAAAAACTCAACGATACAATTCCGATATGGAACACCAACTCACTTGCTGAATATTTTCTTGAGATCATATTGAAACACCGCTTGGAACTGGCGGGTAGCTTTGAATCCACGATTGCGGATCGTAAGGACTTTTCTGAAATGCTTGCCTCTCTGGCTCTGGTGGACCGAGTCTACCCATCCAAGGCAAATTTCATCCTCCTGCGCCTCAAGATAAAACCCGCTCATATGGACGATCTGAGGAACTCTCTTTTCAAACAGTGGAACATATATATCAAAGATTGTTCTTCGAGATTTGAAGATGGCAGCGCGTATGCACGAATCGCTGTCAGGCTGCCTGGGGATAACAAACAGCTCATCGAAGCTCTAAGAGCGTACAGCAGAAAAAACGACTGAAGGAAACAAGAGCAATGAGTAGACGCCCTAAAGTCTCGATCTTTTTATGGTCATACAATCATGCAAAATATTTGCGAGAGGCGATAGATTGCGTCTTACATCAGATTTTTTCAGACTTTGAACTGTTTATCTTAGATGATGCCTCCACTGACGAATCCTTAGAAATAATATATAGTTATTCAGACCCTCGAATTCAGGTCTTCAAAAATATCACCAACCAGCTTGGGGAGTTTCCCGAAGTGTTTCCTCAAGCGGCAACCGGAGAATACATCGCCATCCATCATTCCGACGATGTATGGGAATTTGATAAGCTGGAAAAGCAAGTGGCTTTCCTGGATGCCCACCCGGAGGTTGGCGCCGCGTTCACCAACGTGATGATCATTGGGGAACAGGGTGAGTCTTTAAAAGACAAATCCCATCCTTATTACAATATCTTTAAGCAGCCCAACCGCAACCGCCATGAGTGGCTGAATTTCTTTTTCCATCATGGAAATGCATTGTGCCACCCCAGTGTATTGATCCGTAAGGTATGTTATGAGAATTGCGGCTTATATCGATATGGACTCTTTCAACTTCCCGACTTTGATATGTGGATACGGTTATGTTTAAAATACGAAATTTTTATTCTCCCGGATCAGCTGGTTAGATTCCGAGTGCATGAAAATGAGGAAACTACCAGTGGCAACAAGCCGGAAAAAAGGATCCGGCTGAAGTATGAATTTTATAAGACGCTTGAAAACTACAAAAAAATAGAATCGTTTTGCGATCTGGTAAAAGTGTTTCCCACCGCAGAAAAGTACAACCGCGGAAATGAAACAGACATACAGTTCGTTTTGGCTATGGTTGCACTGGAGGAAGCATCTTCCGCTTCGAAGCAACTGTTTGGGCTGGACATTCTGTTAGAATTGATTTCCAATCCAATTCGATCCGCAACCATCCAAAAACTTTATAATTTCGATCACAGGGTGTTTATTGATCTAACAGCGAAATATGACATTTTTTCGACCGAAAAGATTCCTAATCTGCTCCATATTATTACTGAAAGAGACAAACAGATCAAACTCCTCAATCAGGGGATATGCGATCTTGATAGTCAGATTGCCGTTCTCAACCAAGAACTACAAGCCTTAACCGAACTCAAAACAGCTTTCCCCCTGTTTATGAGAATGTTTACAAAACGTTTCTTAAAAACAATTCACCAATTGAGATACACTTCAGGTTATTTAATAAAAGGGGATTTTGTCGGCCTGATTAGGCGTATCAGCGAAACTCAGCAAGTTTCGTTTAGCAGGCTTGAACCTATTTTATCAGATATAAAACGACACGGCGGTTTTAGTAAATCCATCCAGGAAGCCTTGCAACTATTTCGCCAGGATGGAATGAGTGGCATTTGGGATGGGGTTATGAGAATTTTATCCCGCCATCAGAGATTAAAACCTCATTATCATATCCCCATTCTATTGAAGCCTATAAGCACTCCTGCGGAAGAACTTCTTGAACTGAGAGTCCTTATAATCGCAGAACTCAGCCTGCCTCTGTGTACAAAATATAGAGTTATGCAAAAGAAGGCTATGTTTGAAAAATTAGGCGTTGAATGCACCGTAATTTCCTGGACCGACAGAGTTGCGTGCCACAATGCCCTGTCAACACACTCCCTGGTTATATTTTATCGTGTTTCCGGATTCGATTGCGTTCTTGAATTGATCTCAGAGGCGCACCGGTTAAAAATGCCAACTTTCTGGGAAGTGGACGACCTGATTTTCAACCGGGCTTTGCTTGAGCAAAGTAAATCCCTTGCAGCCATTGGTAAAACAGTCTTTGAAGGAATGCTAAACGGAGCTGGACTTTATCTTAAAGCAATGCTGGCCTGCGGTAAAGGGATTGCCTCGTCAACAGGTCTTGCCCTTGAAATGGAATCAGCTGGTTCAGGCGAAGTGATTGTCATTGAAAATGCATTGGATCAGGAGACCCTTGATTACGCAAAACAGATTAACGCCACCAAAAGGACCGCAGCAGGTGGATTTGTGCGTATCGTTTACGGATCTGGGACCAATACACATAATGTTGATTTTGAAGAAGTTGCCGATGCGATTTTACAGATACTCAAACATTTCGACAACGTAAAATTCAGACTGATCGGTCCACTTGATCTCCCAAAAAAATTCATACCTTACGAATCAAAAATCGAGAAAATCCCGCTTTGTGATTACAAACAGTATTTATCCCTTTTGGCCGAGTGCGACATCAGTATTGCTCCATTGGAGAACACCGTATTCAACGATGCCAAAAGTAATATCAAATTTCTTGAAGCATCAATTGTTAAGATTCCATCTGTTTGTTCCCCAAGGGCAACTTTCCGACAAGCCATTGCCCATGGTGAAAACGGGTTTTTATGCGAAACACAGGATGCCTTTAAAGATGTCCTGGAAATGCTGGTTAAAGACCCTGGCATGAGAAAACGCGTTGGAGAATCGGCATATACATCGGTGATAGAGGATTATTCACCGGATGGCATTGCAAATCACCAGGTCTTACCTTTGGTTAAAAAATATAAGAGAACAAAACACCGGCAACGCATACTGTCTGTAAATATTTATAATGCTCCACAGTCTTTTGCTGGGGACACTATGGTCGCAGAGGCAGTCAACAAACTATCCAATAATAAAGAACCCAATGAAATTTATATTTTTACAACTTTACCTGAGGACATGGCGCCGGCATATAAAGTAAGACGTTATGAAACCGATAATGGTGTTTGTGTTTTTGGGATGGGCGTTCCAGCCAAAGTTGATACAAAGGCACAATTTGTAAGCCCTCAGGCGCTTGAAGCGTTCGAAAGTGTGCTTTCTGCTGTTCAACCGGATTGGGTCCACTTACATTGCGCTCAAGGCTTAAGAACTTGCATAACAGATTTATGCGCTGCCAGGGGCATCAGGTATACACAATATCCTGTCAGTGGCCAATAAAGTGGAAACTTTATTATGTACACAAAAAACAAAACAGAAAAAGAGCCTTTTAACAAAACACCGACCTGCCTGGACAGGATGCTCCAACCCGAATCAGTTTTTCTGGTGATGGCTCTCATCGCAGGTCTTTATATGGTTTTTATCACAGGGCCTTTCCAGGCCCCGGACGAAAACACCCACTTCTTTAGGGCCTATCAGATATCTGAAGGGAAAATTTTTTCAGAACGTTTTGAGGATCAAACAGGGGCTCGACTTCCGGAAGATCTTATTAACGCTGGCAAAGACTTCTTTTCAGTACCATTTCATCCCGAAACGAAAATATCAGGGCATCAGATAATACAGAATCTGAGAGATCCTTTTACAAGCAGTCAGAGGACATTCCTTTCCTTTCCCAATACCGCCCTCTATTTTCCGATATGCTATATTCCTCAAGCAATAGGGATCGGGATCGGAAGGCTTTTTGACATTTCCGCTCTCGGCTTGATGTATTTTGGAAGGGTTTTTAACCTTTTATGCTGGTGTGGACTTGTTTTTACGGCTATAAGAGTGACACCGGTTTTCAAATGGATTTTTGTGCTCGTCGGCCTCATGCCTATGGCTGTCTTTCTTGCAGCGTCTCTGTCCGCAGATTCAGTGATTAATGGTTGTTCCCTCCTGTTCATCGCCTCAGTATTGCATGAGCGATTTACGGACAATCATAAAATGAGCTTTAAGTTGAAATGGGCGATTGGTGTGATGGCCGTGTTCCTTGCCATGATGAAACAGGTGTATGCTCCTCTTGTTGGCTTGCTGCTTATCATTCCTGAAAACAGATATGGCGGGTGGAAGAAGAAAATACTCTATTGCACTGCTGTTGCCATCTCATCATTGTTATGTCTTTACCTGTGGGGAATTGAAATAAAAAGGATATATGTTCCCCTTAACGGCGCAAATATGGGTGAACAATTGTCGTTCATATTGGCCGCCCCCCAAGAGTATGCGAAGATATTAATGAGGACAATATGGATCCACTGGCCTGGATGGATGGGCAGTCTTATAGGTATTTTGGGATGGCTTGATACAATTCTCCCGGAATGGATATACCTTACCTATCTTCCAGCGTTAGCAGTAACAGCATTGCTTGAAAGAAGAGAGAAGGGGGATATTTTTTGTCCGATGGAAAAAACGGCGGCGCTTGGATTCGCCTGCCTATCTTTCCTTCTCATAGCGACAGCGCAATACCTTTCCTGGAACAAACCCGAAGCCTTGATTATTGAAGGAATCCAAGGCCGCTACCTGATTCCGTTGTTGGTTCCGATCCTGCTTACATTACAAACTCGAGCAGCCCCCAACATAGATAGACGAATTTTGGGCGGGGCTGTGAGCGCCTATTCTTTGAGCGTTCTATTCGTGACCTGTGTGGAGATTTACATTAGATACTATGGCTAAACGCCTATGGAATAATGAATCTCCTTATGGCAGGATGGTCCGTGCATTCACGCTTTCTGAATCCTTCAGCAATGTTCGCTGCAATAGATACGGCTGACCGGCGAATTTGGGGAGACAAACCATAAATTTATGAACACGGGAAGGCTGGCGTCAAGCGATATAAAGCAAACACGAATTGATGGACTTTTGCCATACCATCATATCTTCAACCCGTCATGCTGTCTCCCTCATTCTGACTCCTGACTTCTGAATACCTGAACAGTTAAGGCTTATTTTGACTATACCCGGAAACTGTGATACCCTGCCATCAAATTTTTCGTTTCAAACCGTTCAACGACCCGATGAATCAGGAAAAACACCATGTGCCTAGCCATTCCATCAAAAATCGTAAGCATAGAGGGCAACACAGCCATCATTGATGTGGACGGCGTCCGGCGCCAGGCCAGCCTGATGCTGCTTGATGATATAAAAACAGGGGATTACGTGATTGTCCATGCGGGTTACGCAATCCATAAACTGGATGAGGCATCCGCCCTTGAGTCATTGGAACTCCTGAGAGAGGCATTTGCGCAGGCCGGGGATTGAAATGAAACATTCCGAAGAATACCGCGACACCCTGCTTTCCCGGCAGATCATCAAACGAATCAACACTGTCAGCCGACGGCCCATCCGCCTCATGGAAGTCTGCGGCACGCACACCGTATCGATTTTCAGAAACGGCATCCGATCAGTACTTCCAGAAACGATTACTCTGATTTCAGGCCCCGGATGTCCGGTGTGTGTCACGGACCAAAGCGATATTGACGCCTTTATCCAGCTGGCAAGGAATGGGAAAACACTGATCGCCACATTCGGAGACCTGATGCGGGTGCCGGGCAGCGGGTCTTCCCTTTTAATGGAGCAGGCAGAGGGCAGAAACATCCGCATGGTATATTCCACAACCGATGCTCTGGAACTGGCAAGGCAGCATCCGGACACCAACGTTGTGTTTTTGGGTGTGGGATTTGAAACCACCGCCCCCACCATTGCAGCATCCATTATCAGCGCCCGGCAAATGGGATTAAAAAATTATTTTGTTTATACGGCCCATAAAATGGTGCCCCCTGCCCTTGAAGCCCTGATGAATACCGATGGTGTCGACATTGACGGGTTTCTGCTGCCCGGGCATGTTTCCGTCATTATCGGCGTTGACGGATACGCCCCTTTTTTTGAAAAATATCATTTGCCCTGCGCAGTGGCCGGGTTCGAACCCACCGACATCTTACAGGCCATCCTTTGTCTGGCTGAACAGATCGAGACCGATGCGCCTTCGCTTGCCAACTGCTATCCCAGAGCCGTGAGCGCTGGCGGGAATTCAAAGGCCCGGGAGGTCATGAATATGGTTTTTGAACCTTGTGATGCGGCATGGCGGGGGATCGGTGTCATTCCCGGCAGTGGGCTGAGAATCCGGGATGAATACGGGGCCTTTGACGCCGCCAAACAGTTTGAAATCCCCATAATCCAGACAGTCTCCCCCAAGGGTTGCGCCTGCGGGGAAATCCTGACCGGCAAAATAACGCCCCTGCAGTGCCCCCTGTTTAAGACCGTTTGCACGCCTGTGGACCCGGTCGGACCGTGCATGGTGTCGAGCGAAGGGACATGCGCGGCATATTATAAGTATAATTGATTTTCTTAAGCGTGAATTCCCGGAGTTCCATGAAAAAAGACAAAATCCTTCTTGATCACGGCAGTGGCGGAAAGATCGCAAACAGCCTGATTGCCGACCTGATGCTCCCCCTGTTCGACAATCCGGTGCTTTCACGAATGGACGACGGGGCTACGCTTGACATCAACGGAACCCGGCTGGCGTTTTCCACGGATTCCTATGTGGTGGATCCCATCTTTTTCCCGGGCGGGAACATCGGCGATCTGGCGGTGAACGGCACGGTAAACGACATTGCCATGTGCGGGGCAATTCCTCTGTATTTAAGCGCCGGACTCATCATCGAAGAAGGCTTTCCCATGACCGACCTTGAAATTATTCTCCGGTCCATGAGTGAAGCCGCAAAAAAAGCGGGGGTCACGATTGTCACCGGAGACACCAAGGTGGTTCCCAAAGGTGCCGCAGATAAAATTTTCATCAATACTTCCGGTATCGGAACCATCCCCAAAGGCATCCATGTCTCGGGCAGCCTTGCCCGTCCCGGTGATCAAATCATATTAAGCGGCAGTATTGCGGATCATGGCGTCACGGTGCTGGCCCAACGGGAAGGCCTGACCTTTGATGCGCCGGTGGAGAGCGACACCGCTGCCTTAAACCATCTGGTGGACCGAATGTTGTCCGCCTGCCCGGACATTCATGCACTCCGTGATCCCACCAGAGGAGGCGTGGGAACCACCTTAAATGAAATCGCGAATGCTTCCCAAACAGGCATTCGCATAGTTGAGGAAAAAATTCCCGTTAAAAAAGCCGTGGCCGGCATCTGCGAGCTGCTGGGCTTTGATCCGCTCTATGTGGCCAACGAAGGGAAACTCCTGGCGTTTGTCGAGAGCCGTCATGCGGAAAGGGTTCTTTCCGTCATGCAGGATGACCCGCTGGGCGAAAACGCCTGCATTATCGGAGAAGTTGTGGAAAATCATCCGGGGAAAGTTGTTATGGAAACGCGAATCGGCGGCGAGCGAATTGTCGATATGCTGACAGGGGAACAGCTTCCACGCATCTGCTGAATTTATCTTCCTCTGGTTCGTTGATATAACAACATTTCACAACCCCCTCAATCAACGCTTGCTATTTTTTCCATATGCCTCTAAAAAGAACTTTTTTTATATGGATATCCGTTATATAGGCACTGTTAAAGTATTTCCGATCATTCTCACGAATGATCTGTTTTCCTTTTAAATATTCAATTTAAAGCCAGATTATAATAATGAATCAACACTTGAAAAACATCGGCTCCATGGAACGCTGGACCATCGAGAATTCCGTGGACTTGTACGGCATCCGCAACTGGGGTGGCGGGTATTTTGATATCTCCGACAAAGGAGAAATCGTGATTAACCCAACGGGCAATGATCCGTCCCATGTCGTCAGCATGATGGACGTCATCTCCGGCATTAAAGAAAGAGGGCTGGGGATGCCCATTCTGCTGCGGCTTGGAGACATCCTTCAATCCCGCATTTCCCTGTTGCACGACAGCTTTCAGACCGCCATTGATAACTTCGGATACAAAGGCCAGTACCGGGGCGTTTTTCCCATTAAAGTAAACCAGCAGCAACAAGTGGTGGAAGAAGTGACCCATTTCGGGTCAAAATACCATCACGGACTGGAAGCCGGCAGCAAGGCCGAACTGATTGCCGCCATCTCGCTCCTGAAAGACCCGGAAGCCTGCCTTATCTGCAACGGGTATAAAGACGAAGAATTCATTGATCTGGGGCTTTATGCTCAAAAAATGGGATTTAAATGTTTTTTTGTCATTGAAATGCCCAGCGAACTCCCGATGATTCTCGAACGGGCGGCCCGGCTGAATATCAAGCCCCTGATCGGCATCCGCATCAAACTTTCGACTCGGGCCGGGGGCCATTGGACGGAATCCGGCGGGGACCGGAGCATTTTCGGCCTGAGCATGACCCAGCTCATCCAGATGGTGGATTACCTCAAAGAAAAGGAGATGATCGACTGTCTTCAGCTCCTGCACTACCACCTGGGTTCCCAGATACCCAATATCCGGGATATCCGTTCGGCGGTGGTGGAAGCCTGCCGGGTGTATACGGGACTGGTGGATGAAGGCGCACCCATGGGATACCTGGATATCGGCGGCGGTCTGGCCGTGGATTATGACGGGTCTCACACCAATTTCACAAGCTCCCGGAATTACAACCTGGCTGAATACTGCGCAGATGTGATTGAGGTCATCATGGGCACCCTGGATGACCAGGGCATCCCCCATCCCACGATTATCTCCGAATCCGGGCGGGCCACTGTGGCGTATTATTCGGTGCTGCTGTTCAACATTATTGATGTGAGCTGTTTTCAAACCCTGCCCCTGCCTGAAACACCTGCGGAAGACACCCCGGAAATGATCGTAAATCTCCTGGACGTGCTGCATTCCCTGACATTAAAAAACATGCAGGAATGCTATAATGACGCCATCTATTACCGGGATGAAATCCGCCAGCTCTTCAAGCATGGCAACATTTCCCTGCGGGAACGGATCACCGGCGAAAATATTTTCTGGCATGTGATGAAAAAAATCGCGGCTGACCTTTCAAAACTGAAGCATATCCCCAGCGAACTGGAAGACATTGAAAATGCGCTGGCTGATATTTACTACGGCAACTTCAGCGTTTTCCAATCCCTTCCGGATTCATGGGCCATTGATCATCTCTTCCCCATCATGCCGGTCCACCGGCTCAACGAACCCCCGCGAAGAAACGCGATACTTGCGGACATCACGTGCGACTGCGACGGCAAGATCGATAAATTCATCGCCACCCATAACGTCCGGAAATCCCTTCCCCTGCATGATTTTAAGCTGGACGAAGACTATTATCTGGGGGTTTTTCTGGTGGGGGCCTATCAGGAAACCCTGGGCGATCTTCATAACCTGCTGGGGGACACGAATATTGTCAGCATCCAGATCAAACAGAACGGGGATTTCAAATTTGTCCGGGAGATTGAGGGCGATTCGGTTTCGGATGTGCTGTCCTATGTGGAGTATGACACCAAGGCCATGGTGGTCCAGTTCCGGGAAACCGCTGAAAAAGCCGTCCGGAAAGGGCTTATTTCCCCGAATGAACGCCAGCAGATCATGCGGGCCTATCAGAAAGGGCTGCGGGGATATACGTATTTTGAAAAATAAAATTTCAGGGCAAAGGAGAATGCCATGTCTCGCGTTCTGATTATCGGTGCCGGCGGTGTCAGCCAGGTGGTTACCCATAAATGCGCCCAGGTTCCGGAGGTGTTTACGGACATCCTTTTGGCCAGCCGGACGATTGAAAAATGCGACCGCATCGCAGCCCAACTGTCCCGCCCCATCCAGACCGCCCGCATTGACGCAGACAATGTGCCGGAGCTGGTATCTCTAATCAAGCAGTTTAAGCCGGAACTCGTCATCAATGTGGCCCTGCCCTATCAGGACCTGCATATCATGGACGCATGCCTGGAAACCGATGTGGATTACCTGGATACGGCCAATTACGAACCTCCGGATGAAGCCCGGTTCTGTTATCAGTGGCAGTGGAATTATCACGAGCGATTCAAGGAGCGCGGGATCATGGCGCTCCTCGGCTCCGGATTCGACCCCGGCGTCACCAATGTGTTCTGTGCTTTCGCCCAAAAACACCAGTTTGACGAAATTGAAGAAATCGACATAATTGACTGCAATGCGGGTGATCACGGCCAGCCCTTTGCCACGAATTTTAACCCGGAAATCAATATCCGTGAAGTCACGGCCAAGGGCCGGTATTTTGACGGGGGGGAATGGGTGGAAACCGATCCGCTGTCGGTTTCAAAAGAATTTGATTTTCCCGAAGGCATCGGCCCCAAAAAAATCTACCTGATGTATCATGAAGAGTTGGAATCCATTGTCAAATTTATACCGGGCGTAAAGAAAGCCCGGTTCTGGATGACGTTTTCAGATAACTACCTCAAACATCTGGAGGTGCTGGGCAATGTGGGCATGACCCGGATTGACCCGGTCATGTTTAACGGCCAGCCGATTATCCCTTTGAAATTTTTAAAAGCCCTGCTCCCGGACCCCATGACCCTGGGACCTCTGACAAAAGGCCGCACATGCATCGGGTGCCTCATCAAAGGCAAAAAAGACGGACGGGATAAAATCTATTTTATTTACAATATCTGCGACCATGAGCAATGTTTTGCCGAAGTCCAGTCCCAGGCCATTTCATACACCACAGGCGTTCCGGCCATGATCGGGGCCATGATGATGCTGACCGGAACCTGGCGGGGAAAGGGAGTGTTTAATATGGAACAATTCGATCCGGACCCGTTTATGGAAAAACTGAACCTTCACGGACTGCCATGGACCGAAACCATTCTTTCATGAGCGAACCCAGACTGGATCTGAACCGGGTGCCCACCCCCTGCTTTGTCCTGGACCTGGCGGCCCTGAAGCGCAATCTGAAAATTCTGCAAACCGTGCAGAACCGCACCGGCTGTCATATCCTCCTGGCCCTCAAGGGCTTTGCCATGTTTTCGGTATTCCCCCTGATCCGGCAGACGCTGAAAGGGGTTTGCGCCAGTTCCCCCCATGAAGCCAGACTTGGCCGGGAGGCCTTCGGCGGCGAAGTCCATGCGTTTGCAGCAGCTTACAGCGATCATGACATGGAATCGCTCATCCGGACAGCCGATACCCTTGTGTTCAATTCCTTCAATCAGTGGCGGCGCTTCAAGCCCTTGATTGCGGACGCCAAGCAAAACATCCATTGCGGCATCCGGATCAACCCGGCCCATTCGGAAGTGGCGGTTCCTCTTTATGATCCCTGCGCCCCCCGGTCCCGGCTGGGAGTAACGGCTGACCGCTTTCGGGAAGAGTCCCGATCCGGCGCAGGCTTTCTGGATGGCATCACCGGCCTTCACTTTCATACCCTGTGCGAAAAAAATGCAGACGCCCTGGAGCGGACACTGCGGGTGGTGGAGGAAACTTTCGGGGATTATCTTCCAGGGATGGCCTGGGTCAATTTCGGCGGAGGCCATCACATCACGAGAAAAGACTACGATGTGGATCTTCTGTGCAATCTGATCGTCAATTTCAAGAAAAAATACAAAGTGGATATATATCTTGAACCCGGCGAAGCCGTAGCCCTGCATGCGGGGATTCTTGCGGCGTCAGTGCTGGATATTGTGGACAATGACGGCCCCATCGCCATTTTGGACGCATCAGCGGCCACTCATATGCCGGATGTGCTGGAAATGCCCTATCGCCCGGGAATTGAAGGTGCCGGGTTGCCCGGCGAAAAACCCCACACGTATCGGCTGGCCGGACTGTCCTGTCTGGCCGGGGACATTATCGGGGACTATTCTTTTGATAAACCCCTGAGGATTGGCGACCGGCTTGCGTTTCAGGACATGGCCATCTATTCCATGGTCAAAACCAATACCTTCAACGGCATCCAGCTCCCAGCCATCGCCACTTATGACATTGAAACCGACAAATTTACCATAATCCGGGAATTCGGATACGCAGATTATAAAAACCGGTTGTCGTAAGCCTGTTGAAAGCTGCCGGCAGTATCCAGAAAAAATCAACCACAGAGCGCACTGAGATATAGGAGCAGCCAAAGATGACTTCCCCTCACTCTTTCCCCGGTTTTCTCTCATCGGAAATCGAGCCTCACCCCCCGGAAGAATGTCTGTTTCATGTGATTCCGGTGCCTTACGAAAAAAGCGTGTCATATGGAACGGGAACCGCATCCGGGCCTTTGGCCATTCTGGAAAGCTCCCTGCAACTGGAACTATTTGACGGCATCGGCATTCCTGCGGAATACGGCATATACACCTGCCCACCGTTGGAATGCGATGACTCCGCTGAAGAAGTGCTGGAAAGAATCACAGATGCGGTCTCAAAGGCATTGGACCTGAAAAAAATCCCGGTGGTTCTGGGCGGCGAGCACACGGTCAGCGTGGGAGCGTTCAGGGCGTTAAAAACGCATTTCAAGGATTTCGGAATTGTTCAGTTTGATGCGCATGCGGACCTCCGCGAAACGTATCACGGAACAACCCAGAGCCACGCCTGTGTCATGCGCCGGGCGGTTGAAATGGATATCCCCATTTTTCAAATCGGGGTCCGGAGCCTGTCCCATGAAGAACATCTTTTGCGGAAAGAGAAGGATATCGGCCATCTGGACGCATCCGCCATCGGCATGGCCCCGGTTCCGGATATGATCCTGCCGGAAGATTTTCCCAAAAACATTTACATCACCTTTGATGTGGACGGACTCGACCCGTCCATCATGCCGGCCACCGGCACGCCCGAACCCGGTGGTTTAAGCTGGTATCAGGCAATTTCAGCCCTTGCCTCCGTGATACGGACGCGGCAGGTAATCGGGTTTGATGTGGTGGAACTGGCTCCGATTCCCGGCATGCATGCACCGGAATTTACAGCAGCCCGCTTGATTTACACGCTCTTCGGAATGATCGGCAGACAAGACAGACTGTGACGGCAGGCGGCGGCAAAGTCTTCCGGATAATGACCGTTGATCCACCGGAGCTGGGCTTCGCTGAACGCGCCCGGAGACTCAGGAAGACGCGGCATAAACGCATACAACAACCGCTGGTCATCCGTATCGGCATCGGCAGTGAACGATTTGGAATATTCAATGCTGGTGATCATTTTTGCGCCCATCCGCTCCAGAGTCTGCACCCCAAGCCGCATGGCCCGGTCAATGGACTGCCGGGTCCGGGTATCTGCTTCAAGGATATTGCCGACAGGCTTGAGAGTCATTAACTGGATTTCCCACTGGGATGTCTGGGCTTTAGGCACAAACAGCATGACGTTCTCATCTTCATGGATCACCAGACTGGAAGGGTTGGCCGCGCCGTCCATTCGCCGGTTATTGCGGATGGCCCGGATATAGGCGCCAAAAAACGGTTGGCCGGTTTGTTTCCGATACTGACGGATAAAATCCGCAATTAAATCTCCGCACGCATAAGCGGGCATCGTATCACCGGCCTCCTGCCCTTCTCCGCCGCCACCCATAGAAACAACCGCCGGTATCATGGCGAACTGCTGATGTATCTGCTGATGGGACGCGTGAAGACGGTAGCCGCTGGCCGCATAATCAAACCCGAAATTCCATCCCCACAAGGTCCGGGTAAAAGAGATATCCTTTCTCTGTCCATTTGATTGGATAAACCCCAAAATATTCAGGCGAAGGCTTTCCAGTTCCTCTTCGCTCATCTGCCGTCTTTCAACTTCCCCCAGAATTCCTGACTCACGGGCCAGTCGAACATACGTCCGTTGATAATACAGGTGACGCAGGGCCGTCATATCCTGTTCCGACAAATCCCGGACCCGGTAACGGACGGCATCGTCACTCATATTGGCCGCATAATGCCCCCAGGGAATATAGCTGTTGCGTCGGAGATATTCAAATACATGGGAGCTACCGCCTGTTTCCGTGTCCCCGGTTTCACCGACGATTTCACTGCCGCCCTGAACACCGGGTTTTAGCACCATGACCCGCTTATAATCATCCGACAAAAAACGGTTATTGGCAATGGTTTCGTAAAGTGTGTGGTCTCTAATTACCGGGCGTTGGACATGGTTTTTGCCGGCCCGGTAGCGTAATCCGCAGGGACGACGGGTTGTATCATCATATATAAATTCACAGGACAGACGGGCCAGACGGGCCAGGTCATCAGCATCTGTGGATGTTGCAGCCACCGTCAGCTGCAGTGGTTTGGGCAGGGTTCGAAAAACAGCATCCAGCTTTTCCGGGGTTAAACCGGTTTCACCGAACCATTGCCCGATCGTTTCGCAAAATGACAGGGATGGCGGTTCCGGAAGCGAGATGGATGATGGATTGTTTGCTTTCCCGTCTGCCCAGCTTTTACTGATATACGTCACGCCCCGAAACGGAAACGCGTTGGGAATCTCAAAAATTGGATCGGCATGGGGTTCATCCACGTCGCCCGGCGGGAAATTTGCATGGTTCATGATCTGGCCTCCGTCATCACCGGAACCCAAAGCGTCGACGTAATTCTTTTCGCGCAAATTGGCTACGCTGAAAAAAGGTTTATGGATACCATGGATAAAATGGCCGGATGGATGGACACAGGAATGAAAACTCATGAGACAGACCCTCTTTAGTTTATAATTTCTAAATGTTATATTTTACACAACAAAAATATTCAGCAATTTATTGATTCAATGCTTTTGTTTGTTTCTTGTCTGCTATATATTAAGGTGATTGCCAAAAATGATGAATTCAGGATTTTATCGGAAATAAGGAGAAGTTCAATGCATAAGGTAAAAAGCATCCATTTGACAGGCGTGCTGATCTGCGCCGTTTTCATGATGTTTGCCTGCACCACAGTGCCCCTGTCCGGACGACAGCAGCTTAATCTGGTCTCTCAGGATACGATGATGGCCACTAGTCTCCAGCAGTATAATCAATTTTTAAAAGAGAACAAAATCAGCCAGAACAAGGAGCAGACCGCACAGGTCAAACGGGTGGGCACCCGAATCCGGCACGCTGTCGAGCTGTATTTCAGACAAAACAATATGGGCCGCGAACTGGCAAACTATGCCTGGGATTTTAACCTTGTGGAAAGCAAGGAGGTCAATGCCTGGTGCATGCCCGGCGGAAAAGTCGTTGTGTATACGGGCATTCTTCCCATAACCCAGAACGACGCAGGACTGGCGGTGGTGGTGGGCCATGAAATCGCCCACGCAGTGGCCAAGCATGGAAATGAGCGGGTGAGCCAGGGGTTGCTCGCCCAACTGGGCGGCATGGCCCTTTCCACGGCCATTCAGACGGAGCCGGAGGCCACACAACAGCTTTGGATGGGCGCTTTCGGCCTGGGTGCGCAATATGGAATCCTGATGCCTTACAGCCGGTTGCAGGAGAATGAAGCGGATCATTTAGGCCTGGTTTTCATGGCGATGGCCGGGTACGACCCCCATGCTGCGGTGGGCTTCTGGCAACGGATGTCCGCTAAGACCGGGGGCCAGGCTCCCCCTGAATTTTTAAGCACCCATCCGGCCGGGGCCAGCCGGATTCGGAATATTCAGTCGCTTCTGCCCGAGGCCATGAAATATTATAAAAAACCTCAGCCCTGAAACAATTACACCGGTCAAAATGCACCGGCCCCACTATTTTTAAGCGGTTCGCCAGTTGTTTATTATGCGATATCACTGCTTGTGTAATTGTGCAGTCATGGCTGTTTATTCAATTGCGCAAAACATTATAGCAGATCAAGGGTTCCATTTTATTTTTAACATACACTTCTCCCCGGCTTTCAATCGTGAACTGACCGGAATTTTCCAAAAACGTCTGTTCGCCGATAATGATCTCACCGCCTAAGGCCATTTGCTCCAACCGTGCGGCGATGTTGACGCAATCCCCGATCACCGTATAATCCATCCGGTTGGCGGACCCGATATTTCCAATGATGGCCTGACCGGTATTGACGCCGATACCCACTTCGAAAAGTTCCTGATTCTCCTGCAACCGCTTTTTCATCATTGCTTCAGTTGCCTCCTGCATTTCAAGGGCTGTTCGAATGGCATTTTCAGAGGCATTCCCGGAACTTTCCACCAGGCCGAACACGGCAATCAGTTGATCCCCGACGAATTTATCCAGCAATCCGTTGTTCTTGAAAACGATGTCCACCATGACGCTGAAATACTGATTCAACAGGAAGACCACTTCTTCAGCGGTCATGCGCTCAGCAATGGAAGTAAAGGAACGGATGTCCGCAAAAAGAACGGTCACCTCCCGTCTTTCCGTCTTTACCAGACCGCCGCCCTTGGCATCCATGAGCTTTTCCACCAGATTGTTTCCCACATACCGGCTCAGACGGTTTCTCAATTCTTCTTCCTGCTTGGTCCGCTGGTAGGACAAGGCTAGATCCCGCGAATAAACCATCAATTGAGTGGCCTGTTCCTGATTCTTTCGTTTCACTTGGTCCAGCCGTCCCAGCAGAGAATTAAAGTTGCTGGCTATTTCATTTAGCTCACGATCTGCCTGAATTTGAATCGGGTCACTCTTTTCCCCGGTTTGAAGCATCCGGGTTTCATTGCTCAAATGAAACACATCGTCAGCGGATTTTCTGATCAGGGAATACCCGGTTACAGTGGAAAACAAGACCACGGGAATATAAAAAATAATTGTCTCAGTTGCGCTTATTTTGCCGAAAACATATAAATATACAAATAGAAGATACGGAATGATCGCCATCAATGCCAGCGCAGCCAACATCTTTCCGCCTAATGTATTATAATCCCGCCGGTACTTTTTTTGCATCATTATTACCGTCAATCCCGTGTATCCATTCTTTCAAACTCAAAGGGCAGATTAAATTTTACGGCTATACCCATTTTGGTATTCCCGGTTCCTTGTTCACATCCGCTGCTGATGTTCGAACTCAATGCTTGAATGCGTACAACTGAAGCTTCGGTTTTAATACAGGCGCGCACAGCATCCGTTCCAGCCAGAAAAATATCCAGTCTTAATTGCTGGCCTGTAAAATATCTTTCAGAAAAACAGCTGATAAACATCGCTCCGCTGCCGGATATGTCATGAAGTTCAGATGTTTCACTGTATTTTTCATCGGCTCCATCAAGGCACGTGACATTGACTTCGGATCCTATGGAAAAACGGTTAAAGGATCTTTCATTCGAAGGCTTTTGGGGTGGGACATCCGGCTTATTGGACTTGTTGCCGAATCGTGTTTGAACATATGTCAGCAGACGCTTAATAATGGGATTCATCTGATATATTGCAATGTCCTGGTAAATGATGCCCGGCAGTCAGGCTTAATTTTATTGAATGCAAACCCTGCGCACTTCCACCATATCCGTGTGCCCGCCAAAAACTTTTATGATCCCGTCCTGCATCAGGGTCGTCATTCCTTCATCCTTTGCCTTAACAAACAATTCTTCAGCGCTGGCCTGTTTTTTGATCATTCGTTTAATATCCGGAGTCCCTTCCATCAATTCATGAATGCCTAAACGGCCTTTGTAACCCGTGCCACTGCATTGTTCACAACCAACCGTCTGATAAATTTTAAGATCGGACGAATAGGTGATACCGGTTTTTTTAAAATCATTCTCTCCATAAGCCATCACCATATCATCAAAGTCTTCCCGGGTCGGTGTGTATGCTTTTCGGCAATTTTTACATAAGCGACGAAGCAGGCGCTGGGCCAGCACTGCCAAAAACGCATCGGAGAAATTAAGCGGATTCAGGCCCATGTCCAAAAGACGGGTAACGGTTTCCGGAGCGCTGTTGGTATGAAGTGTTGAAAATACCAGATGTCCTGTTAAAGAGGCCTCAATACCAATTGATGCGGTTTCATGATCCCGCATTTCACCGACCATGATCACGTCCGGGTCTGCACGTAAAAAAGCACGCATGATCCTGGCAAAATCCAGCCCGATCTTGTTCTTCACTTCCACCTGCCGCAACCCGAGCTGTGA
>QZKW01000041.1 GCA_003599885.1 Desulfobacteraceae bacterium
TTGAAACCCTTTTCAAACAGGAGAAAATTGACCGGTTTGAAGACCGGTTCAAGGTTCTGGAAGTGTTTTTGCAGACTGAGCAACATATCACCGTTGACTCACTGGCCTTGATATTAAAAGAAAAAAAGATCTCATTGGTGCCGGAATTTATCGAAGAAACCCTGGAGCTGATGCACCGGTTCGGATTTGCCCAGAAAAACCGGTTTGACAACGGGGTGGTGCATTATGAACACCGCCATCTGGGCCAGCACCATGATCACATGATCTGCACCAAATGCGGTCAAATCATCGAATTTAAGAACGACCAGCTCGAACAGCTCCAATCTCAGGTGGTGGCGGGTTTCGGGTTTCATATGCTCCAGCACCGTATGGAAATCTATGGAATTTGCGCGGACTGCCTGAAATCCAGAGAGCTGCAGATGCCCCTTCAGGCCGCGAAGCCGGGTGAACGGGTGATCATCAGGGAACTGGTCGGCGGCAGCAATATCCGGTTGCGGCTGCTCAGCATGGGGCTTCGCGTGGGCGATACGTTGGAGGTGATCACCAATAATGGCCAGGGCCAGCTGGTGGTTGCTGTTGATTTTCACCGGTATGTTCTGGGGCGTGGCATGTCCCAGAAAATTATTGTTCAGCCGGTGGAGCCGACAGGGCATTAAAATTAAATCATATTATACTGTTTTTATAGCAGATTGAAGGATATGGACAGCGATGCGTTTGAATGAAATGAGAGAAGGGCAGTCTGGAAAAATTGTGCGGATCGGCGGCGAATCGAAGCTGCGGCGGCGGATTCTTGAAATGGGTCTGACCCGGAATTCCGAGATATATATCGAAAAATATGCGCCGTTGAAAGACCCGCTGGAACTGGTGGTTCGCGGCAGCCATATATCGCTCAGGGTCAACGAAGCCGCTGAGATTGATGTGGAGTTAACCGGACAGACCGGGATGTGAAAATGGAGAAAAAACAGTTGAGAATCGCCCTTGCGGGCAACCCGAATTCCGGGAAAACCACTACTTTCAACAATCTGACCGGCACCCGTCAGAAAGTCGGAAACTGGCCGGGGGTGACGGTTGAGAAAAAAGAGGGGGATATCCACAAGTTCGGCTATGACATTAAAATCATCGATCTTCCCGGAACTTACAGCCTGACGCCTTTTTCCATCGAAGAAATCGTGGCCAGGGATTTTATTCTGGATGAAAATCCGGATGTGGTCATCGATATTATCGATGCGTCGAATCTTGAGCGAAACCTCTATCTTGCCAACCAGCTCAGGGAGCTCGACTGCAAGGTGCTCTTTGCGTTGAACATGGCGGATGTGGCCCGGTCCAGGGGACTGAAAATCGACGCTGAAAAATTATCCTCGCTGCTGGGTGTTCCGGTGGTGTTTACCGTGGGCAATAAAAATGAAGGGCTCGATGATCTGTTAAAAGCAGCCGTGGATCTGGCCAATTCCCCCCTGGTGATTTCGGAAGAACGCAAGACCCGCTACAGCAAGGAAATTGAGGATGCCATCAGTGAACTGAAAGATACCATCCGGAATCATATTGACCCGGCATTTCCCTACAACCCCCGATGGACGTCGGTCAAACTTCTGGAAAATGATGAAATTGTAAAAAAAAGACTGGAAGAAAAAGCCGGGCCGCCGGGCAAGGTGATCCTCGCCAAAGCAGAAACCCTGCGCGGCAGGCTTGCGAAGTTTTTCAATGATGATCCTGAGATCATCATGACTGACGAACGTTACGGGTTTATCGCAGGGATCATCAAAGAGGTCCAGTCCAGTTCCACCCGGCAGCGCGTGGACATATCCCGGAATATCGATCTGGTGCTGACCAACCGGTTTCTGGGTTTCCCGATTTTTATTTTTTTTATATGGGCCATGTTTCAGACCACCTTTACCCTGGGCGCCTATCCCATGGAATGGATTGATGCTGGCGTCGGGCTGCTCTCCGGGTTTGTGGCCAGTCTGCTTCCAGCCGGCCTGGTGAAAGACCTGATCGTCGACGGCATGATTGCCGGTGTGGGCAGCATTATCATTTTTTTGCCGAATATATTGATTCTTTTTTTCTGCATTGCCCTGTTTGAGGATACGGGGTATATGGCCCGGGCGGCGTTTTTAATGGACAAGATCATGCATCTTATCGGCCTGCACGGCAAATCGTTTATTCCCATGCTCATGGGGTTTGGATGCAGCGTTCCCGCCATTATCGCCACCCGGTCCCTGGAAAGCCGGAAAGACCGCATTCTGACCATTCTAATCACCCCCTTCATGTCCTGTTCCGCCCGGTTGCCGGTGTATATCGTACTGGCCGGAACGTTTTTTGCGGCCCATGCGGGTACGGTGATTTTTTGCATCTATCTGTTCGGCATTGTAATGGCCATCGTCACCGGCCGTCTCTTCCGAACCGCCTTGCTCAGGGGCGAAGACGCGCCGTTTGTCATGGAATTGCCGCCCTACCGGGTGCCGATGATGAAAAATCTGATGATTCATATGTGGGACCGGAGCCGGATGTTTTTAAAAAAGATGGGCGGCATTATTCTGGTCGGGTCCATTGTCATCTGGGCCTTGTCCAACTTCCCCCGGTATGACGCGCCGGCGGCATTGACGCCGGAGATGGCTGTCCGGAATGCCGCAGTTCAGGCGGAAAACTCATACATCGGACGGCTGGGGAAAACCATCGAACCGTTTTTTGCGCCCATCGGCATTGACTGGCGGGGAAGTGTGGCCCTTCTGACCGGTTTTGTGGCCAAGGAAATCGTGGTCAGCACCATGGGGGTATTGTATGCCGCCAAAGGGGACGATGAATCCGATGCCCTGCGGAGTGCGCTTCGAAACTCCGGCATGACGCCCCTGTCGGCCCTGTCCATGATGATTTTTGTACTGCTGTATGTGCCCTGCCTCGCCACCATCGGGGCCATCACCCGGGAAACCGGGTCCGTAAAATGGACCTTGTTCAACATTGCCTTCACCACCGGGGTGGCCTGGAGCATGTCGTTTCTGGTGTATCAGGGGGGAAGGCTTTTCGGATTTTAAAAAGGTTTTTCACCCCAGAGAACACCGAGGGCTCAGAAAAAGCATTTTTTAATAGCTTATCTCTGCGCCCTGGGTGGTGAATCCAGTTCAAGCCGCTTTAAATGTCGCACTTTGTTCTGGAGGGAATCACTTCAAACACGATATCTTCTCCTTCCGCATCGGCCATGATGGTGCTGCCATCCTTGACCTCCCCTTTCAGAATTTCCATGGACAGCGGATTCTCAATGTATTGCTGAATGGTTCGTTTTAGCGGCCGGGCACCATATACCGGGTCAAATCCTTTTTCTGCAACCAGAGATTTGGCGGCATCCGAAAGCTTCAGGGTGACATTGATGTCGTCCAGCCGTTTTTGTAACCGGTTCAGCTGGATATTGACAATCCGGCGGATTTGCTCCTGGGACAGGCTCTCAAAGATGATGATGTCGTCGATCCGGTTTAAAAATTCCGGTTTGAAACTGGCCCTGAGCGCTCCCATGACCCGGGATTCCATTTCTTTGGGGTCGCTGCCGTTCATTTCCTGGATTAAATGGCTGCCTACGTTCGATGTCATGATAATCAGGCTGTTTTTAAAATCCACGGTTTTGCCGTGACCATCTGTCATGCGGCCGTCATCTAAAATCTGCAGCAGGGCGTTGAATACATCGGGGTGGGCTTTTTCAATTTCATCGAAAAGCACCACGGAATAGGGCCGCCGCCGCACCGCTTCAGTGAGATAGCCCCCCTCCTCATACCCCACGTATCCGGGCGGAGCGCCGATGAGCCGGGACACGGAATGTTTTTCCATGTATTCCGACATGTCGACCCGGACGATGGCCTGTTCATTGTCGTAAAGAAATTCTGCCAATGATTTGGCCAGCTCGGTTTTTCCCACGCCGGTGGGCCCCATAAAAATAAAGGAGCCGATGGGCCGGTTCGGATCCTGGAGCCCGGACCGGGCCCGACGCACGGCGTTGGAAACAGCCTGAACGGCTGTATCCTGTCCGATCAGCCGCTGTTTCAGCCGGTCTTCCATTTTTACCAGCTTTTCCCGTTCACCCTCGAGCATTTTCTGAACCGGAATGCCGGTCCATTTGGCAACGATTTCCGCAATATCCTCCGGGCCCACTTCCTCCCGGAGCATCTTGCGATGGATCTGGAGTTCAACGAGCTTCTGGTTGGCGGCTTCGAGCTGTTGTTTCAGTTCATTGCGTTTGCCGTAACGGAGTTCTGCCACCCGTTCCAGGTTGCCTGCCCGTTCCGCCTGCTGTTCCTCGATGCCCACCTGGTCTATGGCTGTTTTAATGTCCCGTATCGACTGAATGCTGTCTTTTTCATTCTTCCAGTGAGCGTTCATGCTGTTAAAGTCTTCTTTTAAGGAGGCAATGTCTTTT
Organism: Desulfobacteraceae bacterium; assembly: GCA_003599885.1. Lineage (GTDB taxonomy): Bacteria > Desulfobacterota > Desulfobacteria > Desulfobacterales > Desulfosalsimonadaceae > SURF-3. Next base: position 4,400 of record QZKW01000041.1, read on the forward strand.
TCCAGTTTTTCCAGCCGTTCTTTTGAGGCTGCATCGGTTTCTTTTTTCAATGCTTCCCGCTCAATTTCCAGCTGGGTGATTTTTCGCTGGATTTCATCCACCTCTGCAGGTTTGCTGTCAATCTCAATCCTTAAGCGGGAGGCGGCTTCGTCAATCAGGTCGATGGCCTTGTCAGGCAGAAACCGGTCGGTGATATAGCGGTCGGACAGGGTGGCGGCCGCAACCAGGGCGGCGTCTTTGATTTTTACCCCGTGATGCACTTCATATTTCGGCTTGAGCCCCCGGAGAATCGAAACCGTGTCTTCTTTGGTGGGTTCGGCGGCCATGACCGGCTGAAAACGCCGCTCCAGAGCCGCGTCTTTTTCAATATATTTCCGGTATTCCGATATGGTTGTGGCACCAATGCATCGCAGGGTTCCCCTGGCCAGAGCGGGTTTCAGCATGTTGGATGCATCAAGGGACCCTTCCGCGGCGCCCGCCCCCACCAGCGTATGGAGCTCATCAATAAACAGAATGATTTTTCCTTCGGCTTTTTCCACTTCCTTGACCACCGCTTTGAGCCGGTCTTCAAATTCCCCCCGGTATTTGGCGCCCGCGATCAGCGAGCCCATATCCAGAACGATCAGCCGCCGGTTTTTCAGGGATTCCGATACATCGCCTTCGATGATCCGCTGGGCAAGCCCTTCGACAATCGCGGTTTTTCCGACCCCCGGTTCGCCGATGAGCACCGGATTGTTTTTGGTTCGCCGGGACAATACCTGAGCGATTCGCCGGATTTCCTCGTCCCGGCCGATGACCGGGTCGATTTTCCCCAGACGGGCAAGTTGGGTCAGATCCCGGGTGTATTTTTCCAGGGCCTGGTATTTATCTTCCGGGTTCTGGTCGGTGATGGTCTGGGATCCCCGGATTTCCATCAGCACCTTTAAGATGGACTCCCGGCTGATGCCGAACCGGGCGAAAATTTTTTCAACCCCGCCCCCTTTTTCAGCGGAAATCGCCAGAAAAATATGCTCTACACTGACATACTGGTCCTTCATGCCGGATGCTTCGTCAAATGCTTTCTCAATGACCTTGCGGGTCCTTGGAGAAAAATATGCTTCCGCAGCCCCACCCTCCACCCTCGGCAGTCCTTCGATAGCTTTCTGGACTTCCCGGGTCAGGTCATCCGGCGACACGCCGATTTTTCTTAAAATGGAAACGGCAATGCTGTCCGGTTCGGCAAGCATTGCACCCAGAAGATGCTCCGGTTCAATCTGCTGATGTTTGTATCTCGATGCCGCATTGTGGGCTTCCTGGATCAGCTCCTGGGATTTTAATGTAAATTTATCTAAACGCATGAGTCCTCCTTCACTTTTCGGGTGATTGATGCGATTGATTCCCGATTTTGTTCTATAAAATTTTGTAACCCGCTGTGTCTGATAAGGATAACCATTTTTAAAACCCTGTCAATCCTGAGTTGGCCATGGTTGGCTGATGGACTTTTTATTTGACCTTGGCCCTCGGATTCCTTAGAATTAATAATAAAATCCATCAAACAATTTTCGAGTCCGGAATGCTGGCTGAATTGTTTTTTTGTCGACTCTCCATCCACGAAAGGTTTTGTCTTATATTTTAAAATTAAATAAATATTTTAATTATAAAATTAAATAATGACAGGATGTTGTAATCAATGAACTTTCAGTACAAGCGACATACGGATTACGCCCAGTTTCCCAGCCGTGACGTTGCCTTGATTATGAAGCGGATCGAGGGGTTTAACACCCTTCAGGATATCGATACCATTCTGGATAAAATTCTTGAGGAAGCCCGCCATTTGACAAAGGCTGATGCGGGTTCAATTTTTATCGCCGAAGATGACCGGTTGCTGTTCGGATATGTGCATAATGATTCGCTGTTCAAAAAAGACGAGGCCAACGAGGAAATCTATGTCGATTTTTCAGTGCCCGTCGACCACCATTCCATTGTCGGCTATGTGGCAAGCACCGGAGAGACCATTGTTATTGAAGACGCCTATCATCTTCCCGAAGACAGCCCGTATACATTCAATTCAGCCTATGACCAAAAATCCGGCTATAAAACCCAGTCTATTTTAGCCGTTCCGTTACATACATTTCATGGCCGCCTGGTTGGCGTCATGCAGTTGATCAATGCGAAAGATGAGGCTGGAAAGGTGATCCCGTTTGCAAAAAAAACCCGGGACCTGATTCCCCTTTTGGCCAATAATGCGGCGGTTGCCGTTGACCGTGGAATTATGAATCGTGAAATGATTCTGCGGATGGTGAAAATGGCGGAGCTGAGGGATCCGACGGAAACCGGCGCTCATGTTCAGCGGGTGGGCGCTTATTCAGCTGAAATTTACCATCAGTGGGCGGTCCGGCGGGGGATTGACAAGCAGGAACGGAGCCGGAAAAAGGATATTATCCGGCTGGCCGCCATGCTTCATGATGTGGGAAAAGTCGGGATTCCGGATATTATTTTAAAGAAACCCGATAAACTTTCCGGCCAGGAGTTTGATGTCATGAAATGGCATACGGTTTATGGCGGCCGCTTGTTTATTAATCAGACGTCTGATCTTGACCGCATGAGCATGCAGATTGCTCTCAATCATCATGAAAAATGGGCTGGCGGCGGGTACCCCGGTTATATAGAGGATTTGATGCAGTCCGATGTTAGAATGGGAACACCCAAGGTCAAAGAGGAAGTTCCTTTAAGCGCGCGAATTGTCTCGCTTGCGGATGTCTTTGACGCATTGACCTCCCGGCGTTCTTACAAAGAGCCATGGACAGATGAAAAGACCCTTGGCATCATAGAGGCCGAATCCGGCCGCCAGTTTGATCCGGAGCTGGTGGAGGTTTTTTTTCAGATCCTGCCGGTAATAAAGGCAATTCGAAGTAAATACAAAGACTGATATCTGGTACTGAAAGTTGTTGAGGGTTCCCTCTCTCATATGCCACTTAAAACAGAAACCAATGTCTGGAACAAAACGGAGCGATGGATGGATAAAGGAGCAGTCAAAAAACTTTATGATTTGATCGACAGTCAGCATCCTGAAAGAATTCTTGAAGAAATCGCCGTTATTGTGTCTCTTCTGGATTCAGAAAAAACTCTAACTTCCTTTCAGGTCATCTCTCAGGACATTATTCGTTTGTTTAATGGCGATTACACCGGTTATCGGGCCTCCAACACCAAATATCACGATCTTGAGCATACGCTCATGGTCACTCTGGCCACGGCCCGCCTGATTCACGGATGTGTCGTCGCCGGAAAGAGCTTTGAGCCTGAAAATATCCTGACGGGCCTTCTGGCGGCATTATTTCATGATGCAGGGCTCATTCAAACCCGGCAGGACAAAAAGGGAACCGGCGCCAAGTATACCATCGGACATGAAAAACGCAGCGTCGCTTTTATGAGAAAGAATCTCGATAAAAACGGTTTTTCCATACAGCAGATGGATGACTGTGAACAAATGATCAAATGCACCAACCTGAAAATTCATATCTCAGATATTGATTTTCGAAACGAAGAAATTAAATCTCTCGGAAAAATTGTCGGATCTGCCGACTTGCTGGCCCAGATGTCGGACCGGCATTATCTGGAAAAGCTGCTTCTCCTTTTTAAAGAGTTTGAAGAAGCCGGAATCCCCGGGTTTGAATCCGAAGAGGAGCTTCTTGAAAAAACCGAAGGGTTTTATAAGAATGTCGCCTGTGATCGTCTGATCCATCAAATGGGTAATGTCTCATCCTGCATGAAACATCATTTCAAGGCTCGCTGGCACATCAACCGTGATCTTTACGCTGAAGCCATCACCAATAACATCAAATACCTCACATCAATGCTGAGCCGTGGGAAGGCGAACGCGCTTTTTTACCGCAAGCAGTTGAAGCGGCGCGTCAATACCTGACGGTACCCGTTTATTTAAGAAGGGCTTAATCAGCAAGCACATCTGGCATACCAACTTATTGAAAGCTTATTGAAAGAAGGAGTCGACCATGGGGAGGGAGAGGAACTGGGCGTGGATTCTGATCTTAATATGTGTGGCCATGTTTTCCGCTTCTGTGGAAGCTGAAACCGGGGCCGGATATTATGATCTGGCGGTTTTTTCATTCCAGGCCGGAGATTATGCGGAAGCCGAGCAGCTTTTAAAAAAAGCGCTTCACGTCAGTCCTGATGACGCCTATATCCATTATTATATGGGGAAAACCTTTTTAAAACAGGAACGGTTTGCCGAAGCGGAAGGTTCTTTCCTGTCCGCCCGTAGACTGGATCACGGGATTCCCGGCCTTTCCTACGACATGGGGACCCTGTATCAGAAAAAAAAGGATTACAACCGGGCGGCAGCGGAATTTGAAGCAGTTTCAGCGGAGGATCCGTCCTATGTGCTGGCCCTGTATCATGGGGGGATCAGCCATTTTATGCTCGAACAATATCCCAAAGCCCTGGATTTTCTCGTGCGTAGCGCAGACCTTAGCGTTTCCATCAAACCCAACGCGTATTATTATGCCGGCCTTTGCCATTATCAGCTGTCTGAGCTCGATCAGGCCCTGGTCCGGTTCGATGAAGTGGCGGCCACCGCTGACACCGAATCCATGAGAGTGGATGCCAAACGATGGGCTGCGGACATCCGAACCCGGATCGAACGGGAAAAACCGTTACGACTGTTTGCCAGGGCAGGGTACATGTATGACGACAACGTCCAGCTGGCGCCTCTGGATTCGGATACGGTTTCCGGCAAAGAAGACTCTGCAGCGGTTCTGTTTTTTTCCGGACAGTATGCCCTGCCGGTGAAGGATAAACTGGATGCCGGGATCGGGTACAGCCATTATCAGACCTATTACCAGGATTTTGATGATTATAACATGACCGGCAGCATTGGCGATATGTTTACGCGCTACCATTTCTCTAAGGTCACCGTTGGTCTTGCCTATGCCCCTTCATATTACTGGGTGGATAATGAAAGCTACCTGATGCAGCACCAGATCCGGCCCGAAGTACGATGGCGGCTGACCGGCGCCGATGATGTGCTGCTTTCCTATGGATATTCCCGAAATAATTATTTTACGGACCCGGACCGGGACGGTCATGCCAATGAAGTCAATGTGATGCTGTTTCACGAGGTTAATTTTTTTGACGGTTATCTTTACTGCGGCGGCGGGTATGAGGACAACTCTGCGTCAAGCCCGGATGAGTATTTCAATGAAATGACAGGGCGAATCGGTATGAATGCGGGTGTACTTGAAGCAGTTCGTGTCAATATCGGCGGGGATTATAAAGACAAAAATTATGACAACCGGGACAGCTATTATGACGTCACGCGGGAGGATTCCCGATATGCGGTATCTGCTCTCGTGTCATGGAATCCTTTTGCCGGCTGGCCGGGCATGGCGGTGGAATATACTTACACCCGGAATGATTCCAATATTGATGAGTATAGTTACGAACGAAACACCACGGCAGTGTTCGTCACAGCGGATTTTTAAAGGGGGATCAGATGAAGATATCAGGCATTAAAGGGTTGTGCTGGCTCGTTATGGCGCTCGGATTTCTCGTGTCGGGTGCCGTCCCTGAAAGCTTTGGGGCTTCTCCGTTGCCGGAAGGGGTGGTGATGCAGGAGGGCTTTGAACCCGGAACGGGACAGGCAGTGGGGCAGATCAGCCGGGTGTCCGGCCAGACGGTTCTGATTCACAAGGAGGGGACCAACGGCTACTGGGCCCGTGAAGGAATTGATTTGTTTGAGAATGATACGGTGATGACCCTGACTGACGGGCACGTTGCCTTCCGATTGGCCGACGGCAGCTTTGTTACACTGTCGCCGGATTCCCGGATGGTGATCGCTAAAAGTGTGTATGCGCCGGAGAAAACCACCCGGACAACATTTATCAACATGATAAAGGGGAAAGCCCGGTTTGTGGTGAAATCCTTTGTCGAATCCCGCCGAAATGAGTTCAAGGTCAAGACCGCCACTTCCGTAGCCGGTGTCCGGGGATCGGATTTTATCATTTCCAGCACAGATTCCATGACTGAAATCACCACCCTGGAACATACCGAACTGGAGGTCTTTAGTCTGGCGGCGCTTGACGCCGCGCCGGTGGTTTTGAAGGATTTTGAAAATACAACCGTTCCCCTGGGAATGCCGCCGGGAGCGGTTCGGAAAATACAGGCAGAAGAAGTGGACCGGCTGATGCGTGAATTCAAGTTTTCTCCGTTGCCCGGCGAACAGGACAGCGTAAAGCAGGAATGGTCGGTTGCTGCCCGAACGGAAACGGCTGAAATTTTGATGGTGGACAGGGACGACTTGATTTATTCAGATGTTGACCGTTTTTGGGCGGACGTGAACAGGCTGCCGATGCTCGCGGATGACTTCAAAGTCAGAAGGTCTTTTCTGATCGGATCTGAGATTCGTGATCAAAATCTCCTTCTTACTCAACAGCGGTCTGAAGATATTCAAGAACAGGAATTGCCCGATTTTCCGGGAACACCATAAACGTCAGATTGTATTTTTTTATAAAGAATTAGGTGATTTATGATTGGAAACGGGCGGGGGAGGAATCGAATGGGCGCGCAAAATTTCCGGATGCGATTAAGGCTGATAACGCTGACTTTATGTCTGATGATGGCATTCATATGCCTGGCCGCAGGTTCGGTCATGGCTGCGGGTGTGGCGGGGCAATATTATGTGGATATTCAAAACGGGGATGATTCGGGTGATGGTCAGCTTACGCCATGGAAAACCCTGCATTATGCCGTAAGTCAGCTTCAACCCGGCGATACCCTTAACGTCCAGCCGGGAACCTACAAGGTCGATACAGTAACCCCAGCAAACGGTGAAGCCGATTCGCCGCTTACCATTTATACCGGAAACATCCGGATTGTCGGTAATGGCGCTTCTGGTGAGGTGATCATCGATGGGGCAGGTGCAGCATCTTGGTTCTATGGCATCCAGGTGTATGATGAGGTCAGCGGTATATCCGGTATTGTGATCGAGAATATCGATATCCGCAATTTTTCGGAAAACGGGATAAGATTTGAAGGTTATGTCAGCAATGTCTTAATTCAGAACTGCCGGATTTATCAGAATGCTGTCGCTGGTGTCTATCTTGAAGGTAACGGCAGGAACCGGATCGAAGACTCATCCATTTACGACAATGGCATATCTGGCACACCGGGAGTCGGTGTCATTGCCGGTTCTGAAAATAACATTATTTCCGGAAACCAGGTATTCTGGTCTGGAATTGCGCTGTCTCCCAATTTTCCCCAGGGTCTCGGCGTCGACATTACGTCACCCGCCGCCAATAACATTCATTCCAATGAAGTTTACGGTCATACAACCGGTTCTCTTCCCGCCGGTATCAAAGTTACGGGAAGTACTGGGACAGCCCAGGTGTATGACAACCGGATTCATGACAACACCACCGGCGTTTACGTATTTGAGAGCGCACCGGAAATTCATCGCAATCTATTGAAAGACAACACGACCGGAATTTATATTTCCTATAACTATATCAATACTTCCCCCCGTATTATCAACAATCTGATCACGACGTCTATGCCTTCCAGTATTGGGATCGACATTAATGCCATGCCGTCCGGTCCGACACCGGCGGTCCTTATATATCACAATACCATCTACGGTGCAGCAGACAAGGCGATTCAAAGTAATGTGGGCGGAGGCTATGCGGCTGTTCCAGACATTCTCTATAACATTATTTCCAATACTACTTTGGGATATGGCATATTCCAGAAAGAATTTTCTCTTGCTCCCACAATCGAATACAATCTTTTTTTTGCCAATACGAATGGAGATTATTTTCTTGAAGGGGCTGGTGGGGGCATTCAGCCATTAACCGGAACCAACCTGACAGAGGAAGACCCCCTGTTTGTCGATCCAGCCAGTAGTAATTGCCGCCTTTCACCCGATTCTCCCGCCATCAACGCCATTACGGCGGCCAACCACAATCTGGCGGTTTTTGAAGATTTCGACCGGGTGTCCAGGCCCCAGTATAATTACAGAGCCTCTACAGATGGTTATGACATGGGCTGTTTCGAAGCCATTGTGTTTTATTATCCCACCATCACCTGGACCGGCAGCGGCGGAAACAGCCTCTGGTCCAATCCACTCAACTGGAATCCGCAGACGGTTCCGGGATCAAATGACCGCGTTCTCATTCCCGGCGGGTTTGATGTCGAAATGGATGCGGACTTTTCAGCCGTTCCACCGGTAAACGATACGATTCTCAGTATTGAGAATCATGGGACCGTCAACATCCCTGCCGGTAAGGTTTTGACTGTGGAAGGGGAAGGGTCGTTTATGGTGAACACGGTGGACGGCACCCTGCAGGGAAAAGGGGACTTGAATGCCTCTGTCCATCTTTGGAGTGCAAATTACGGCACTCTGGCGCCGGGAACCTCAGCTGGTATCTTGACCATCAACGGTGACCATACAATGGACCCATCCGCCCGCCTGGAAATCGAAATCGGCGGAACCGGGCCAGACATGTTCGACAAGCTGATCATCAACGGCCAGCTGAACGCTGGCGGTGAGATCTATGCCACCCTGATAGATGGATATGAGCCGCAAATCGGTCACAGTTTTGAGATTATGACCTTCGCGTCCCTGACTGGGTTTTTCGGCCCTGTGATCCTGCCGCCGCTGCCGGACGGTATGATCTGGCGGCAGACCCTGAACACCAGTGCGACACCGAATACCTTAACGCTGGACGTGGTGGCCGCAAACGACGGCGGGACCGGCACAGAATTTGATCCTTATCTGATTGCCACTCCGGAGCAGCTCAATCATGTCCGAAAACTCCCGGATAAGTATTTTAGGCAGGTTGCAAATATTGATTTGGCTGGCTTTGCCTCCGGACCCGGCTGGGATCCCATCGGCAGTGACGGGAATTGTTTTACCGGGTCGTATGACGGGAGCGGATACACCATCAGCTCGCTGACCATTAACCGGCCATCGGAAGAAACCATTGGCCTCTTCGGATGCGTGGGAGAGGGAGGGAGGCTGAAAAACATCACACTGAACAATATCTCCATCACCTGCCATGCGAACATCGGAGCCCTGGCAGGCAACAATTCCGGTGTGATCATGAATTGTTCCGCGATCAGTGGCGCTGTTGCGGGAACTTCAACATTTGGGACCAACACGGGCGGGCTGGTGGGATACAATACCGGTCAGGTGGAGCAATGCCATGCTGTCGTGACGGTTAACGGCCCTGAGAATATCGGCGGCCTGGTGGGCTATCATGAAAATGGCACCATATCCCAGAGTTATGCCGAAGGGCCCGTAACAGGTTCAACTTCTGTCGGCGGCTTTGCGGGAAGTGCCGAATACGGGCAGATGATCAATTGTTTTGCGGCCGGGTCTGTCACCGGAATTGATACTGTCGGAGGGTTCATGGGGGAAGGCTGGACTGCCTACGTGACCAATTGTTATGCTGTGGGAAGCGTTTCCGGCGATACTTCGGTGGGTGGTCTGATCGGAGTGAAAACATACTCCACCGTCACCAACAGCTACTACGACTCAGATACAACCGGACAATCCGATAATACGGGGCAGGGTGAACCGAAAACCACCAGCGAAATGAAAACTGGCACCCCTTCAGGTAGCATCTATATCGACTGGTATTCCTTTGTCTGGGATTTCGAGCCCACAAGCGCATATCCTGTCCTGCGATGGAATGGTCAGAGCCAATCCACCGGATGGATTGATCCGGGCAGCATGGATGATACGGTTAACGGTGAGCCCTGGCCCTCAGGGCAGATCAAACCTCAGGTGGCAATGGCCGGAAATGGTGATACCCTCATTGTCTGGGCACAATATGATGGCAGTTACAGCAAAATTTATAAAAATGAATACCGGGGCGGATTCTGGAGCGGCCCGGAAATCATCAGCCCTGACGGTACGGATGCGTTCAATCCTCAGGCGGCCATGGATGGTAATGGAAATGCCATTATCGTCTGGCAGCAATACGACGGCGTTAATAACCGGATTTATAAAAATGAGTACCAGACTGCGATCGGATGGGACGCTCCTGCTCCTATCAGTTTGTCCGGTACGGATGCCGATGCCCCCCAGGCGGCAATGGCCGGCAGCGGCGATGCGATGATTGTCTGGCAGCAGTCCGATGGCGTTAATAACCGGATTTATAAATATGAATATTTCGCCGGTGCATGGACCGGACTGGAGGCCATCAGCCTTGCCGGTACGGATGCCTCGTCCCCCCAGGTGGCCATGGATGATAATGGTGATGCTACGAATGCTGATGCGGTGATTGTTTGGCAGCAGTATGATGGCGTCTCCAATAGCCTGATTTATAAGAGTGAATACCGCGGAGGATCGTGGACCCATCCGGCAGATTTGTCTGACCACATCAGCCCTTCCGGCATTTATGCCATGTTGCCCCAGGTGGCTATGGCCGACAACGGTGATGCGGTGATTACCTGGGAGCAGAGCGGGTATAATATGGAACTTTATATGATGGAATACCGGAACATGACCGTTTGGAGTTCTCCGGTTATGATCAGCCCTTCCGGCTCCGGTGCCGGGACATCCCAGGTTGCCATGAATAAGGCCAATGGCGATACCATCATTGTCTGGGCGCAGAATGAGGAATTCTCATATGGTAAACGGATATTCATGAGCGAATACCGTTCCGGCATCTGGACCCATCCCCTGACTCGCAATAATTATATCAGTCAAGCCGGATATGAGGCCGATAATGCCCATGCGGCCATGGATGGCAACGGTAATGCCGTCATCGTCTGGTCCAACAAAGGCAATGGTGTTTATACCGGCTGGATTTCCATGATGGAATATCGTGCTGGCGTTTGGAAGCATGCGGCAGAGATACCGCCGGTCGGAGAGATAGATTCTTATTATCCCTATCCATACAGCCCTGATGCAGCCATAGACAATATTGGCGATGCGGTGATCGCATGGGATGTTTTTGTCGGCAAAGATGATGGATATACTCCAATTTGGCGAGTCTACAAAAGCGAATACCGGTCGGGAGGGGCAAATCCTTTTGCGGGCGGATCCGGTACGGAATTAGATCCTTATCAGATTGAAACGGCGGCGCAATTGGCAGCAGTAAAAGACTATTTCGATAGTTATTTTATTGTGAACGCAGATCTTGACCTAGGCCAGCCCCCCTGGAACGATGGGCTTGGCTGGGCACCCATCGGCACCGAAACCGAAATGTTTACTGGCCATTTTGACGGGAATTGCAAAACCATCACGACCCTTTTTATCGATAGATCGGGCGATGATTTTGTCGGCTTGTTCGGATATATCGGTCCGGGCGCGGAAATAAAGAACCTTGCGGTAAAGGACGTCAGCGTCACCGGCAGGGATGCTGTGGGTGCCTTGGTGGGGAAAAATGATGGCGGACTCATAAAGGAATGCCTGGCCACGGGAACAGTGACGGGCAATGGTAGCGATATCGGCGGTGTCGGCGGTCTGGTGGGCTATAATTATGATCCCGGAATAATTCAAGATAGTTATGCTATAGTTCGTGTGTCGGGCACCGGGCAATACATCGGCGGTTTAGTGGGAAAAAACTTCAATGGATCCATCACCGCCAGCTATTCCTCGGGCAGAGTGACGGGAGATGCGACGGCTGGGGGCCTGGTGGGTATCTATGATAACAACCCTGAAGATAGAGTGGTGGATTGTTATTGGAACACTGAAACCAGCGGCCAGACTGCATCTGAAGGCGGCGTCGGTCTGACCACAATCGAAATGAGGCAGCAAAGCAGCTTTCCTATATGGGACGTCTCCGGAATCTGGGTATTTCCTGAAGGCGTTTCTTTCCCGTATATTCAGTGTTTCGGACAGATCCAATTTACGTTGAGCTATTCGGCGGGTGCCAATGGGTCTTTATCGGGTTCGACACTGCAAGTGCTTAACCACGGTGTGGACAGTTCGCCAATAACCGCCACGCCTGACACCAATTATCATTTTTTCGGCTGGAGTGACGGTTCCATTCAAAACCCACGGATTGACACAGCCGTGTCCGATGTGGATGTAACGGCCGATTTCGTAGCAGAAACCGAGTATCTGGATTTTGGAGACGCTCCGGATCCAACGTACCCGACACTCCTTGCCAGCGATGGTGCGCGTCATACCATCGTAGACGCTTATTCTCTGGGTAACAGCGTGGATCCCGATCTCGACGGCCAGCCCGATGCAGGGGGTATAGGGGATGACGATGACGGCAATGATGATGAAGACGGCGTGGTTTTCGGGGCATCCCCGTTCCTCTGCCAACAGCTCCCGGTGACGATCACGGCTTCGGGTGCCGGATATATCGATGCCTGGATAGATTATAACGCCGACGGTGACTGGGCCGATACCGGGGAACAAATTTTTACCAGCCAGGCCGTGGCCGCAGGAACCAATAACCTGAATTTCACGGTCCCCTGTGATGCGGCCCTCGGTAAAACTTTTGCCCGGTTCCGGTTCAGCTCAGGGGGAGGGTTGACCTATACAGGTCTTGCAGTTGACGGCGAGGTGGAGGATTATGCGCTTGAAATATTCGCGCCACCGGCCCCATTGGGCCAGCTCTCTGCCATCCCGGACACGGGCCAGGCCACATGTTATGATAACACCGCAGCAATAACCTGCCCTGGATCTGGCGCATTTTCCGGCCAGGATTTCCAATACCAGCCCCAGCATCCCAGGTCCTATACCAAGCTGGGAATGAATGGCCTCGAACTCCCGGACACAGCGACGCAGCCGGACTGGCTCATGACCCGGGACAATGTGACCGGTCTGATTTGGGAGATTAAGACCGCTGGCAATCAGGGCGACTCTTACACCTGGTCGAATGCTTCGGCCGATTTCATCGCCGGATTGAATGCCTCAAGTGGTTTTGGCGGATTTACCGACTGGCGTCTGCCAACGGTCAAGGAACTGACGTCTCTGGTCAACAGCGGCATGATTCCGGCCATTGACAGCGGCAAGTTACCCAATATGACGTCTTACTATTGGACAAGTGCTGATTTTATTATCGATCCTAACGGCGCGTGGGGTGTTGATTTCGCTGGCGGAGACGTCTCTTTTGCAACAAAAGACACCGAACGCCTTGTCATCGCCGTGCGGCAAGGGCCTGTTGGCGCCCCGGATACGGGAGTGTTCGCCAATGCCATTGATCCCGGCCGAATGCTGGACAACGGTGACGGCACGGTGACGGATACTGTCACGGGTTTGATGTGGCAGCAGGCAACCAATGCGGCAGGGACCTGGGAATCGGCTTTATCATCTGCTGAAGGACTCAGTCTGGCCGGGCACGATGACTGGCGATTGCCCAACCGCAATGAGTTACAGACCCTGGTGGATTATACACAAACCGGCCCTGCAATTAATGTCCCGCTGTTTTCGGATACAATATCCTGGTATTACTGGACGTCGACAACGGATGCTGGAAATCCGGCATTGGCGTGGCGGATTAATTTTAATGACGGCGGCATCGACATTGTTGCCAAAACCGCCGATCCTTATGTTTTCCGTGCCGTGCGGGGCGGTCAATTCGGAGATGGCGCTTTTAGTATCTCCTCTCCAACTCAGGGAAGCAAATACGCTCAGGGCGATATGTTGTCCATCGAGTGGGCTCCCTTAGTGGGGGGAAGCGGCAATGTCCGTATTCTGCTGTCCCGTGATGGCGGGTCGACCTTTGATGAAATTGTCGCGTTAACGGAGAATGATGGCAGCGATGCCTGGCTCGTAACCGGTCTTTCAACAGTCAACGCAATGATCCGGATCGAGGATGCGGTCGATTCTGCCATCTATAGAGAAGTCGGTTTTTTCACTCTGGGCGATGTTTTTAACCTGTTTGTGGCAAAAGCGGGAACGGGCACGGGAACCGTCACCAGCGTCCCGGCCCAAATTGATTGCGGGGCGGAATGTGTTGGTGTGTTTCCAAAGGACACGGCAATCCAGTTGGCTGCTGTTCCGGATTCCGGGTTCATTTTTGCTGGCTGGGCAGACGGAACGGGATCGGCAGTTGGGTGTTCCGGAACAGGGACATGTTCCTTTACCATTTCGGAAACATCTTCGATCACGGCGAATTTTGAAACAGCAGTTGTCATTACGCCAGGGGAATATTGGGTGGACAGCGCCGGTGGGAGTGATGAAACCGGAGACGGGTCAGAATTAAATCCCTGGCAGACGTTGCATCACGCTATCAATAACCGGATTAATACGGGAACGCCAGGTACGGTTTTAGACCCATACATTCTGAACGTAGCGGCCGGTAACTATACCACAGCGTTTAATGGTGGCGGATTTGAAACGGAAGAAGTGCTGTTTATCACCCAGGATAACCTGACCATTCAGGGTGCCGGGATTGGCAGCACCGTCATAGACGGTACAGGGTCACCGTCAAGCAACTGGATTGACGGGCTGGATGCCCACAGAACAAGCGGCGTGATCATGAAGGATATGGAAATCATGCATTTCCCGGCCAATGGCATTCACATGGGAGGGGCAGTTAACGGTGTGGTGGAGTCCTGCAGTCTGCATGGCAATGGGCTCAGCGGAATCATGATCGAAACGGATGGGGGCTCCACCCCCAATCCGAGTTCAGGCAATATTATCCGAACCGGGTGCGAAATATACAATAACGGTGGTTCCGGTATTTATATCCGCAACAGCCATGACAACCAAATCATCAACAACCTGGGTTCCATATATGATAATGGGAATGCCGATGGCGGCACGGGTATTTATATTGAAGGCGGGAATGCCGATAATAACGATATCACCAATAACCATATCTATTCCACGGGAGATTTAACCTATCGTCAGAATGTTGGAATTTATCTTGAAAATGTGGGCGCCGGTTCTCAAATCGACATTGAACAAAATGTAATCGAATCTCATTTGTCATCTGGAATTTATATTTTCGGCGGCGGTGCCCGGATCAAACGCAACACGCTGATGAATAATTTAAGAGGGGTTTATGTGTTTGCCGTAGATGGTGTCGAGACTTCCCCGGCCATTTGGAACAACCTCTTCTACAGTGGCGAGGTTCCGGGAATGAATACCGGGATTTATCTTCAGATGAGCGCATCCGGGCAGATCACAACCAACCTGACCATTTATAACAACACCATCGACCGGGCCATAGCAGATGGTCTTTATATCGATGCTACGCTTTTAAGTGGCGGCGTGTGTGAGCCTTCGATCTATTATAATATCATCAGCAATTCCCAGAGCTACGGCATTAATAATGTCGATGGAATTGCGACGATGGATTACAATGGATACAATGATGTCTTTAACAGCGGTGTGGCAGATTATGCCGGTTGTACCGCAGGCGCGGGATCGATTTCAGGTGACCCGGTTTACGTCGTTGACGGAACTGATTACCATTTGGGCGTTTCATCGCCGTGCATTGATGCAAGCGATGGCGGGTTTGGTCCGGATCTGGACGGGAATTCCCGCCCCATCGATATCGCCTCTGTCGATAATGGCGGTGTTTATGACATGGGGTGTTATGAGGCGACACCGGGTTTAATCGCATATACGGTGAATTTTATTGCAGGAGCGGGTGGTGGCATCGATGGAATTCTGGTTCAGACAGTGGCGGCCGGTTCGGACTGTACGCCGGTAACGGCTGTCCCGGAAACCGGGTATGAATTTGCCGGATGGACCGGGGATTATACAGGCATGGCCAATCCGTTAACGCTCACTAACGTGACGTCGAACATGACGGTCACGGCCAATTTCCGGATAAAGCCTGTAGTTGTAACGCGGACTGTCCGGTTTATTGCAGAGGCGGGCGGCAGCATTTCCGGCTCAGCGACTCAGACGGTTCCATACAGCGGCAATTGCAGTCCGGTGACGGCGGTGCCAAACGCAGGTTATGATTTCATCGGCTGGTCAGGAAGTTTTTCAGGCGCAGCCAACCCATTGACCATCACCAATGTTACATCGGATATGACCATTTATGCCAATTTCAGGGAACCGGCGGCGGTCACCTACTCGGTGCGCTTTATTGCCGAGGCCGGGGGGCAGATTGACGGCAACCTTTCTCAGACAATTGCGGAAGGGAGGGATTGCGGATCTGTGACGGCGGTGCCGGATTCCGGCTATTTGTTTGCCGGGTGGACCGGAGATTATACAGGTACCGAGAACCCGCTGACCTTGAAGAATGTGACATCGAACAAGATGGTCACGGCCAATTTTGAAGTCATGCCGGTTAGGACGTTCTCAGTGAATTTTATTGCCAATGCCGGCGGTCATATTAATGGTAATTCAAACCAGACGGTGAAAGAAGGCGGCGGGTGTACAGCAGTGACTGCGGAAGCGGAAGACGGGTATGTGTTTGAAGGCTGGAGCGGGGATCACACAAGTACAGACGCCACCCTGACCATTGCCAATGTTGCATCGCACATGACGGTTTACGCGAATTTTCAGGAAAAGGCCGTGTATACGGTGAGTTTTATTGCCGGTGCCGGTGGCCGGATCGATGGCAATTCCGTCCAGGTGCTGGAAGAAGGCAGCGGCTGTACAGCAGTGACGGCGATTCCGGATGCCGGGTATAAATTTACCGGCTGGATTGGGGATTATATTGGCACTGACGCCACCCTGACCCTCACGAATGTGACATCGAACATGACGGTCAACGCTGGATTTGAAGAAAATACCGGCAATCAGCCGCCGGAAAAACCCGAACTGATTTCACCTAAAGGCAATGCGGTCATGGCGGCCGGTCCTTTCACGCTCCATTCCGGTCTCTATGTTGATCCGGAGAACGATCCGCACACCAGCACCTGGTGGCAGGTGAGCCGGTTTAATTTGCCCGGAGTCGTATATAGCGAACAATCCGGGACCGATCTGGAAGCTTATGAAATTTCCCAGGGTCTTGATGCGGGGTTAAAATATTCATGGCGGGCAGGCTACCAGGACGCGGGCAGCGGCGAATATTCCTGGTCTGACGAGGAAACATTTCTGGTGGGAGAATCTGCGATTGATCCGAATATACCGCCGGTAGGCCCGGGGATCACTATGAGCGATTACCGGATGGTCTCTTTTATTCAGTGGCCTCTGGATGCGTCGGCCGAAGGCGTGTTCGGTGCTTTGATGGGCGGTGAATACGATACGTCGCTTTTCCGGATCGGTGTTTATGACCCCACGCTCGGCAGCGGCGGCTACCGGGAATATCCGGATTTCACGGTGGAACCCGGACAGACATACTGGTTCCTGGCCAGGGATGGAATCGATTTGACCGGGGCGGGCGTACCGGTCAGCACATCCGTTGATTTCTGCATCGGTTTGAAATTTAATGCAGTTTCGGGAAACGGGTGGAATATGATTGCGCCGCCGAACGACCGGGATTACCGGTGGGGAGACCTTCAGGTGACGGTTACGGACGGCCAGGGGAATACGGTTTTTGGGCCAATGCCTGTATCCCGGTTGTCTGCGGACAATGAATATATTGATGTACGCATCTGGGGATGGGATCAGGGCGCTTATACGGCTTCGACATCGCCGGACTTTTTATTGGAACGATACAGCGGGTACTGGGTCCGGGCCAAGCAAGCCAACGTGTTTATTTGTTTCCCCGCGGACGCCGGTATTGCGTCGCGGTCTGGCGGCGTCATGGATTCGATATGGAGCCGGTTAACAGCGTGGGCGGGGAGCCTTCTGCCTGTGACGGATACGGCCTACGCGAATGCGCCCAATGACACGCCGCCCATGCCCATGTCCGGGTTGGGAGGAGAGAAGGCCGGGGGCAGCGTAGGATGTTTTATCGACGCAATAACAGCGCCATCAAATTAATTTTTAACGGATCAAAGTTTGAAATAAAAATGCCGGATCATCATTGGTCGATGTGATCCGGCATTTCTTATTCAAGCATGATTGAAAAGTTTTGGTGTTTTTATTTTGTCCTCATGATATAGGCCCCATTCCAGCAGGCCTCCGGGGGATTTAGTTTGTATTCCAGGCAACGGTCGATCATGATTTGGCTGGGCGGATCATCCGGTGTCAAACTCAGCGCCTGGTTAAAAAAATCAATGGCCTGGTCCCATTCACACCCTCGGTAGGCAGCCAGTCCTTTTTCATAAGTGTCTATGGCTTGAAGCATCTTTGAAGAAACCTGTCCCTGATACCCCACCAGTTCATAAATTTTTACCGGGATTTTCTTGCCCACCACATTGATGGCGTCCAGTTCCCTGGCGACAACGCTGTTTTTTACGTCATTACTCGTGGTTTCGCCCATCATGATATACGTGCCGTATACTTTGTTGACGCCTTCCAGCCGGGCGGCGGTGTTCACCGTATCTCCCATCATCGTGTAATCCATGCGGTTTTTGGATCCCATGTTGCCCACAACCGCCGGCCCGCTGCATAATCCGATGCGCATGCGGATGGTGATGTTTTTTTCATTTTGCCATTTTTCCCGCAGCACCGCAAGCCGTGCCTGCATGTCGATGCTCGCCAGGCAGGCGGCTTCCGCATGGTTTGGAAGGGCGTTGGGCGCACCGAACATAGCGATAATGGCGTCCCCTTCGTATTTGTCTACCATGCCGTTGTGCTTCAAGATAATATCCGACATTTCCGTTAAAAATTCGTTGAGCAGTTCCACCAGCTCATGGGGGGACAGTTTTTCTGAAATCGTCGTAAACCCGGCAATATCGGAAAAGAACGCGGTGATTTGCCTCTCTTCCCCGCCCAGAACCAGTTTTTCAGGCGAGGCAATAAGCTGGTTGACGATTGCCGGGGCCAGATAGGTGGAAAATGCGCTTTTGATGAATCGTTTTTGGCGTTCTTCCACAAAATACCGGTAAGCGGTGATGGAGATGTAAATCAACAGGATCGTGATGAGCGGATAGACCGCATTGATCACCACTCCCTGTCCGGTAAACAGGTACAGGCAGAAAATGATATAACCGGCCAGCAGGCTTAATGCCATGATGAGCCCAATGATAACATTGGCCCTTGGGAGAAACCATCCCAAAAGCCCGCCGAGGATCAGGATCGCCAGGATGTTATAAATTTTCATAAGATCCGGTTGATACAGATAGTCCTGAGACAGGATGCTGTCAATGAGATTGGCTTTAATCTCAACTCCCGGGAAATTTGTGTCAAATGGTGTGACCCGCAAATCATAGATGCCGATTGCGGTTACGCCTACCAGCACCAGCTTGTCTTTGATCCGTTCAGCCGGTACCCGGCCCTGCAGAATATCCGTTGCCGACAGGTGGGGAAAGGTTTTGGATGTCCCCCGGTAATTGACCATGATACGTCCCTTTTCGTCGGTGGGAACTTGCAAGTCGCCGATTTGAATTCCGTCAATGCCGTATTCCCCCACAAAAACATTCAGCGGACTGCCGGTATAAGCGCTTAATGCCTTGATGGACAAGTGGGCGTAAAGATTGTCCCTGAATTTATAAATGCCGGGAATCCATCGCACCACCCCGTCTTCCTTATCTGGCATCATGTTAAAAAAACCGCTGTATGAGGTGGATTCGGAGATAACGGGAATGTTGGATTCCTGAGCTGCTACTTCCAGAACCGGTATATTTAAAAAGGCCTTTTCAGAAGCATATTGAACGCTTTGATAGACGGCAGTTGATATATAGGGTAGCTGGGCGGCAATGGCGTTTTCATCCATGTGGGCAGCTTCCTGAGGGTTAATATGGAAAAAACTGCCGAGTACCACACGGGCTTTTGAATTTTTGATGGCTTCCGCCAGAATCCGGTCATTGTCCGCCAGCTGCGTCAGTTCAATTAAATATTGATTGAGTTCGGCGTTTTCGATGTTTAAATATTGCATTTCCCGCCGGACATCGTGCAGAACGCCTACGCCTTTGTTGTCAGGTTCACTGAAGACAATATCAAACGCAACCACCCTGGCGCCGGCGTCAGATAGTTTGGTGATGAGGTCCGCAATCTTTTGTCGGGGCCAGATCCATTTGCCTTCCTGTTTCAGACTCTTTTCATCCACCACGGCGATGACAACCGATGAACCGGGCTTTTTTTCGCCCCTTAATTTGAAGCGCAGATCAATGGTTTTGAGTTCAATAATATCCAGAAACGGCATCACCGGCTGGTCGCTGCCGGCATACATGGCAGCATACATGGCGACTCCAAGAATGATCAGGGTAATCAGAAAGGGAAAAGATCGCAATCTTTTAAGCATGTGCGTTTAACCTCGATTTTACCGGAGAAACCTCAATGGCAAGGCCAGGCGTGAAAGTCCGGAACATGGCGCAGGCTTTCATAAAGGGCGATGCCAACGGCGGTGGAGAGATTAAGGCTGCGGATGTCCGGGGAAATGGGGATGTGATAGGTGGATGATTCGCCGAACAGATTTCGGACAGGGGATGGAATCCCTTTGGTTTCCGAGCCGAAAATTAAAAAAAGCCGTTGAGACCTTGGCATATCCCATACGGAATGTTTGCCGGTTTTGGTGAACAGGGCCACTTCATGGGCGGCTATTCGCATGGATGCGTAAAAAGCGGCGAAATCGTCCCAGACCGACAATTTTACATTCGGCCAGTAATCCAGACCGGCCCTTTTGACTTCCCGGGTGTCTATCGAAAAACCGAGGGGGCGGATCAGGTGCAGGAATGCCCCGGCGCCCAGGCAGCTTCTCCCGGCGTTTCCCGTATTCCAGTGAATCTCGGGCGCGATAAGAACGACGTGGCGCTCAGTCACTGGGCTCATGCAGGCTCTGAGAATTTAACATTTTGTTTAAAAGCTTCGGGGCTTGCAGATGATTTCCTTAACGCGAAGATCAAAGAAATTGGACTGGTGGGCGGGGGTGATGATGAGGGCCGTGTCCGCCCCGCCGGCTGTTCCGCCGATACTGATGATGTCGTTTCCGGACAGCGCCCCGGCGTCTGCGGCCATAATCGCGATTTCAACAGCGACCTTTGTGCCATGGCCGAATAGTCTTAAGGTTTCGGCAATGAGCAGTACCGGATAGCTTCCGGTGAATTTTTTGGCAATGGCCCGCTCAACGCCGGAAAGCGCATGGGTGGCCTGAACGACCCGCACACCTTCGGCTTCGAGATCTTTCTGGACATCCTCTTTCATGGTGTTTTGAAACGGTTCTTTAAATCCACAGTGATAGGTAACCGCCGTTATTTTAAACCCCTTGAACAGTTCCATGGCTTTATAGGCGGTTGCGCCGGTTGTCGACGCCACGACCACTTCATTTAACCCCAGTTCTTTGGCACGATCATGGGCAAACTCCAGTGTTTGTTGGGTGTTGATTTTGCCCGGTTCTTCGAAATGCGTAAATAAAGTTCCCATTCCCATTCGTCAAATCCTTGCTGAGGGGTTGTTTTCAATTGCAAGACGCAGGATAATAGTGTTTATTAACAAAATAATGTCAGTAGATTAAAATAGAACCACAGAGTCAGTCAAGTTAAAATAGCTGAATGTGAAATGGGACTGGGCGCACGTTCTGTTGAAAAAGCGGGCCAGCCCGTTCGATTGCCGGTTATAACAGGCACTATGAGGAGGCAGTTCATGATAATAGATGTCCATACCCATATCTTCCCGAAAGCGGTATGCGATTTTCGTGGAGACTATTTTGACAACGAAGACGCGTTCCGGCTGCTGTATGATTCGCCAAAATCGCGGTTAATCGGCGCCGATTCTCTGATTGAATCCATGGACATCCACGGGGTGGATCGCTCCGTAGCATTTGGGTTCCCCTGGAAGAACCCTGAGTTTTATAAAAAAAATAACGATTCTGTCCTTGCATCGGTTCAGAAATATCCGGGCCGGCTTATCGGGCTTTGCTGTGTGGATGTTTTTAGCGAAGGGGCGGTTGCGGAGGTTGAACGATGTCTGGACGCAGGGCTTTCAGGTGTTGGAGAGCTGGCGTTCTATGAGTCCGGCATCGAAACGGGCGCTCTGCAAAGGCTTGCGCCCATAATGGACCTGTGCCGGGAAAAGGGTGTGCCGGTCATGATTCACACCAACGAGCCTGTTGGACATGCCTATCCGGGAAAGACTCCCAATACCCTGGCCCAGATTTATGCGATGGCGAAAATGTTTCCGGACAATAAAATCATTCTGGCCCATTGGGGCGGCGGTATTTTTTTCTATACCCTGCTTAAAAAAGAAGTGCGGGATGTGCTTAAAAATATTTATTTTGATACTGCGGCGTCGCCGTTTTTATACTCCCCGGAGATATATCCGGCGGCCATCAGGATGGCGGGCGCGGAAAAAATTCTGATGGGAACAGATTTTCCGCTGCTCCCGCCGGACCGATACTTTCGGGAAATAGACGCCGCTGGCATTTCCCCTCTGGAGCGGGAGAGAATCTGCGGTTTAAACGCTGCCGGGTTGTTTGTGTGAGGGAGCGGGAGGGCATGATGAGAACGCGCAGCGATGAGCTGTCCTTTTTTGGGAGACAGGCGCAATGAATTCCATTTACGAGAAAATACGGAACCAGGCCCTGGACATCGCCTCACGTTATCCTGCGACGGCGTTTTATCAGAATTTTCCGGAACAGGTGGCGTTTTCGCTGCGGACGTTTGAATCCGATCCGGTTGTGGGCGCATTGCATGATTTTGTGGCCGGACATACAGAAGATGATTTTGGGCACGGCCTCCATCATGCGGTTAAGGTGGCCCAGGATGCGGGAGCCCTGGCGGCGATTGAAGGCCGGTGTTTCAGCAGCGGGAATGATGGTTTTATCTCTGACGATCAAATGGGGCATCGGGTGCGAATGGCCCAATGTGCCGGTTTACTTCATGATATCCGCCGGAAACACAAAAATCATGCGCAGGAAGGCGCGGTATTCGCGGAAAAAGTGCTGGAGCGGTATGCGTTTTCTCGCCACGACATCATGGATGTCTGCTTAGCCATTGAAAATCATGAGGCGTTCAAGGAGACAAAACCCGGCAGAAGTTTGGAGGGATCGCTTCTGTCCGATTGCCTTTATGATGCGGACAAGTTCCGGTGGGGAGTTGAAAATTTTACCCATACGGTGTGGGCCATGGTTTCCTATGCCAATATCCCCATTAGAAAATTTATGGACGCATATCCATCTGGCATAGTGTTTTTAGAAAAAATCAAGACGACCTTCCGGACGCCTACCGGAAAGATCTATGGTCCTGAATTCATTGATCAGGGGCTTTCTCTGGGCGAGCAGCTCTATAGCTATATTCAGACCGAGTTTGCCCGTTATTTATAAACCATAAGTAATGTATGTCGCTATGCTGCTGGAGCGCCTCGTTTATGAGTGGCTGAAAGAATCGGTGAATTGAAAACAAGCGCCGAGCATTCTTCCGAGCGCTGGATGTCGATGGTAATCGATTCTTTATCAATCTCAAAGTATCGTGAAATGACTTCTATCAGATCTTTTTGCAGATCTTTCAGCATATCCTTTTTCACGTCCAGTTTATCCGTCAGCAGCGCGAATTTAAGCCGTTGTTTGGCAACATCCTTGCTGGCCGGTTTATTCATTAATTTTTTCAGCAGAGAATTGAAATTCATGGGATATCCTTAATTTTTGCGGCTAAATTTCGAGCTGAGTTTTTTCCAGAAAGTTTTCTGAATCATGGGATTTTCGATGGGAAGATCCGGGTGGCCGTCCAGTCGAAGGGCAATCCGGTGCAGGGCCTTTCCTGCTTTGGAGTCTTCCTGTAAAACCAGGGGCGTCCCGGTGTTGGTGGACACGACCACGTATTCGTCCATTTCGATCAGCCCGAGGAGATCAATGGAAAGCACCTCCACCACATCTTCATGACTCAGCATATCCCCGTTTTCCACCATTCTGGGCACAATCCGGTTGACGATCAGCTTGGGGGTGATGGACTGGGCATAAAGCAACCCGATGATCCGGTCCGCATCCCGGACAGCGGAAACTTCCGGCGTGCAGACGACAACGGCTTCATCCGCAGCGACAATGGAGTTCCTAAACCCCTGTTCAATACCTGCCGGACAGTCAAGAAGGGTGATGTCGAATTCTTTTCGGAGTTTACCGCACAGCCAGACCATGTTTTCCGGTTTGATGGCGTTTTTGTCGTCACTTTGAGAAGCGGGGATCAGATACAGATTGTCGATGCGCCGGTCTTTGATTGCGGCCTGTTTGATTTTGCAGCGGCCCTGAATGATATCCACGATATTAAATACAATGCGGTTCTCGAGCCCCATCACCACGTCCAGGTTTCTGAGCCCGATATCCATATCCACCACAGCGACCCGTTTCCCCTGCAGGGCCAGCGCTGCGCCGATGGAGGCGGTGATGGTGGTTTTGCCGACGCCCCCTTTTCCTGATGTTACAACAATGATTTTACCGTCCACAGGACACCTCATGAGCCAAAATTAAAAATTGCTGTTTATCGAACCTCCGGCCAGGCCAGTCGCCTGAACGGATTTTCCTTGATATAGTCATCCACGACGATGGCATTGTTTTCGATATAGGCGAATTCCGGGCGATTCTTTGCGGATTCCGTCATCCCGCCTGCGACAAAACCGCCGATTTGAATCTGGGTCGGTTTAAACTCCAGGGCCACGATGATGGCCTCCTCGTTGTCGGGCTGTCCGGCGGAGGCCTTGCCCTGAAGGCTGCCCATGATAATGATGTCGCCCCCGGCAATGGCCTCTGCGCCGGGATTTACATCGCCAAGCACGATCAGGTGTTTTTTGGCCTGGATTTTTTGCCCTGACCGGACACGTCCGGCGATCACGAGGCCGTCGTTCTGGTAATGGTGCCAGGAATTGCCCATATCCTGCTGCCGGATCCGGTTTTGCGTCACCGCCCGGTTCTGGGAAACGGGTTTGGTGACGTGACCCACCTGAAATTCTTTTTTTAAAAAAGTTCCCAGGGTTTCGATCAGATCATCGCTGCTTTCCTGTTCGCCATTACCTGCGTCGATAATGATTCTGGCGTTGATCGCCAGGTGTTTAAGCCGCTCAAAGGGTTTGATTAATTCTTGTTTTAACTGATCGATGGGCAGTGACGGGTTGATGGTAACCCATAAGCTGTCGCCCACGCCTTTTATTTTGACGGGAGGTGAATCTTCATTAAAGTTCATATTGCCGATTCTGAATATTGGAGTTTTTAAATGAATGCCATATATTTGGTATAAGTATATATTAGAAATACAATATATATGTCAAGATAGAAAAAACAGGCGAGAAAAAAAACTTCCGTTTTCCACTTATAGCCGTCCTTTTTTGATGACTGCGATCAAAAGCCATACTCCCATGACTGCGGAAATAACAATTCCCGAAAAGCCCAATGCAGGTATCCCGAAAATAAACGGTGGTGTCCCAGCGGCGATGACAACAGCAGAACCGATGATCAGTGCTGCGATGATAATGGAGAAAACAATCCGGTTCCCGGTCTTATTGTGGGTCATCTGGAGAGTTGCCAGGCTTTTTTCGTCGATTCTGAGGGAGATTTTGTGTTCCTTGATCAGCCGGGAGATTTCGATCATGTCGGTGGGAAACTGTTTGGCGAATTGAATGAATTCTCCGGTCAATGTGTACAGGTCGTCACCCAGCCGCTGAGGTTTCAACCGGTCCAGCTTGATTTGTTTGATGAACGGCGTGGCCTGTTCGATCATGTCAAAATCCGGATCCAGTTGCCGGGCAATGCCTTCGATGGTGCCTAATGCCTTCATCATTAAAAAAATATCCGGCGGAATCCGAAGCTGGTACCGGGAAACCAGGTAGAGCAGGTCCTGGATCAACGTACTGATATTTAATTCTTTTAATGGTTTATAGAGATGTTTGCCGATAAATTCCGCCACATCTTTTTCCAGCCGCCGGAGATCCGGCTTTTGGTCCCAGAGAGTGATTTTAAGAAGCTGGCGCGTGGCTTTAAATGGATTCTGATGGACCACGCTATCGATCAGGTCCACAAAATCTTCCTTGGACTGCTGGTCCACGGCACCAACCTGGCCAAAGTCCAGCATGGCGATCACATGATGCGGCAGGATAAAAATGTTGCCGGGGTGCGGGTCTGCATGGAAGAACCCATGGTCAAAGATCTGTTTTAATAAGAGATGGGCTCCCCGGCGGGTGATGAGTTTTTTGTCCATGCCATTGGTGTCGAGGTGCTGGATATCGGATGCTTTGACGCCATTGATAAATTCCATGGTCAGCACCCGCCGGGAGGTCAGTTTCCTGTATACTTCCGGGATGTGGATGGTGGGGTCATCAAAAAAATTCCGGGCGAACCGTTCCAGATGGTTGGCCTCAATGGCATAGTCGAGCTCTTTTGTGATGGTCCGGGCGAATTCCTCCACAATGGTGACCGGGCGGATGAATGACACTTCCTCGATATTCTTCTCCATTACGGATGCAAGGTGGTACATAATGCCTAAATCCACCGCCACCAGATGATCAAGACTCGGCCGCTGCACTTTGACCGCTGCCATCCGGCCGTCCTTTAATCTGGCTTTGTACACCTGGCCGATGGAAGCGGATGCGATGGGGGTTGTGTCAAAAGATTCAAACAGATCAGTCAGTTCGCTTTTGAATTCGGATTCAATAATGGGTTTTATCGCTGAAAATTCACAGGGGGGAACCATATCCTGGAGCTTGGTCAGTTCATCGATGAATTCCACTGAAACAAAATCCGGCCGCATGGATAAGGCCTGGCCCAGTTTGATGAAGGTCGGTCCCAGTTCCTCCAGAGCCATCCTGAGGCGCTCAAAACGGGAATAATTCGCCATGAGATCCCGCCGTTTTCGTGATACCAGCCGAAGACCGCCGGCCAGGTATTTGTCCATTTTAAAGGCGCCGAGAACATCCTCAAAGCCGTATTTGAACAAAACCGTAAGGATTTGCCGGTAACGGGAAAAATGCCGGTAGGAAAGGCTGGCGGCGTTTATTTTTCGGATGCTTAACATTCGGAGGGGTTTTTCCGTTTTGAAAATTTCTGGGTTTACGGGCAGCAAGTGGACTGATAAATCCTGTCGAAGTCAGCCGGCAGGTATGATTAACTGGAAGATGAATGATTCTAATAGGACCGGGCCGGACCGGTATCTTAACAAGAGACACCGGCCCGGAAAAAGTCAAACGAAA
>QZKW01000039.1 GCA_003599885.1 Desulfobacteraceae bacterium
ATACAAGCATGTGGTACTGAGTCTGATCTTCCTGAAATTTGCTTCCGATAAATTTAACGAGCGGCGGCAGGAGCTGATGAGCGACGGGAAAGAGAAATACGTCGATATGGTGGAATTTTACACCATGAAAAACGTATTTTATTTGCCGGAGCAGTCCCGGTGGAGTTATATTCAGGCCAATGCCAAACAGGACGATCTGGCAATTAAAGTCGATACCGCCCTGCATACCATTGAAAAGAATAACAAATCCCTTGCCGGCGCGTTGCCGGACAATTATTTTTCCCGCCTGGATCTGGACCGGAGCAAGCTCGCGGCCCTCATCGACACCATCAGCAACATCAACACCATCGCCGACAAGTCCCAGGATATCGTGGGGCGTGTCTATGAATATTTCTTGAGCAAATTCGCACTGGCGGAAGGCAAGGGAAAGGGCGAATTTTATACCCCCAAAACCATCGTCAACCTGATCGCGGAGTTGATCGAGCCATACAAAGGCAAGATTTACGACCCCTGCTGCGGCTCGGGCGGCATGTTTGTGCAGTCCATGAAATTTGTGGAAAACCACCAGGGCAATACCAAAGACATCTCCATTTAAGGGCAGGAAGGCACCACCACCACCCTCAAGCTGGCCAAAATGAATCTGGCGATTCGCGGCATTTCGGCAAACCTCGGGGTTAAGGCCGACAATACGTTTTCAAAGGATCAACATCCTGATCTGAAAGCGGATTTCATCATGGCGAATCCGCCTTTCAATCAAAAGGACTGGCGGGCGGCGGATGAACTGACCGATGACCCGCGCTGGGACGGCTATGAAGCGCCGCCCACGGGAAACGCCAATTACGGCTGGATTCTCCACATGGTTTCCAAACTTTCGGAAAACGGCACGGCCTGCTTCATTCTCGCCAATGGCGCGCTGTCCGGCGAGGGGCAGGAAAAAGCCATCCGCAAAAAGATGATTGAGAACCATCTGGTGGAGGCGATTTTGGTGCTTCCGATGCGCATGTTTTATACGACCGACATCAGCGTCACCCTGTGGGTTCTAAACAAAAACAAAAAGGCGCGAACCGTGCAGCGCGGTGACATTACGCGGAACTACCGGGATCGTGAAAACGAGGTGCTGTTTCTGGATTTGAGAAAATGGGGAGAAACCTTCGAGAAGAAATACATCCAGTTCTCGGATCAGCATCGGGCCGACATCACCAATACGTTCCATACATGGCAGGAAACGCGGGCCGCTCAGGAATATCAAAATATTCCGGAATACTGCTACTCGGCATCAATCGAGGAGGTGAGGGAAAAGGATTACTCCCTTGTGCCGAGCAAATACATCGAGTTTATCAACCGTGACGAGAATATCGATTTTGATGAAAAAATGGCTGCGCTCCAACAGGAGTTCGGCGAACTGCTGAAGGAAGAAGCCACATCAAGGGCTGGTCTTCTGAACGTTTTCAAGGAATTGGGTTATGAGATCAAACTTTAAACCCATTGGAAATTATGTTCAGCAGGCGAATGCGCGCAACCTCGGCCTGTCGGTGACGAATTTGCAAGGCGTGAGCATCAACAAATTTTTCATGCCTTCCGTGGCCAACATCAATGGAACCGATCTTACCAAATATAAAGTGGTGACCAAGGAACAGTTTGCCTATAACCCCATGCACGTCGGCAGGGATGAGGTGTTGCCGATTGCGATGCTTGAAACCGATGATCCGGTGATTGTTTCACCGGCTTACGTTGTTTTCGAAATCATTGATAAGCAGGCGCTTTTGCCGGAATATCTGATGATGTGGTGCCGGAGGCCGGAATTTGACCGGAATGCCTGGTTTACCACCGACAGCAGCGTTCGAGGTGGATTTAACTGGAATGATTTTTGTGAAATGAAATTCCCAGTCCCCTCGCCAGAAAAACAGCGGGAAATCGTGAAGGAATACCATACGATTGTTAATCGGATTAAGCTGAACGAGCGACTGAACCAGAAACTGGAAGAGACGGCCCAGGCGATTTATAAACAGTGGTTTGTGGATTTCGAGTTTCCCATCTCCGCCGAGTATGCCGCCGCCATCGGCAAGCCTGAACTCGAAGGCCAGCCCTATAAATTCAGCAGCGGCAAAATGATTTTTAAGGAGGTGCTAAAACAGGAAATTCCGAAGGGGTGGGAATTAGGAAATCTCAGTGATATTTATCAGTTCCAGTATGGAAAAGGGAACAATAATCCAGACAACGGAGGCGAATATCCAGTCTATGGTAGCAACGGGTTAATAGGGTGGTATGACCAGTTTAACAGTGAAGATGCTCCAGTAATCGGCCATATAGGAGTTAATTGCGGATCCATTGTGTATGCATATGGTAAACATTTTGTTACCTACAATGGAGTCATTTGTAAGAATAGGGGAAGATTTAGAAAATTTTTTGGGTATATGACGCTGCTTAATAAGGATTTAAAATCTCAAATAAGAGGAAGCTCACAGCCTTTTATATCATACGATATGCTTGATGGAATAAATATAATAATTCCAGATAAACAACTGATTTCACAAATTGAAAAAATGCTTAACCCCTTGTATAAGAAAATAATTAATAATAAAAAACAAATCAAATGTTTGCTTTCGGTTCAAGGAGTTTTGTTGCCTAAACTTAGCAAATTCGCAACAAGATGATATGGTACTTTTATGAAATTCAGCGAATCCCAGCTTGAACAAGCCATCATCGAACTTCTCGGTGAAGAAGGCTATCCCCATGTGCTGGGTGAAACGATCCAGCGCGATCCCGGCGAGGTGCTGATCAGGGAAGACCTGCGGGCATTTCTGAATGAACGTTACGCCGCCGATGGCATCACTCTGGCTGAAATCGAGGGGATCATCCGCAAGCTGGAGGTGCTTCCGGCTTCCGATCTGTATGGGAGCAACAAGGCTTTCATGAAACGGGTGTCGGATGGTTTCCTCCTTAAACGGGAAGACCGGAGCCGGAAAGACCTGTTCATTCATTTGATCGACTATTCCAAGGCAGACCAAAACAGTTACAAGATTGTCAACCAATTTGAAATCACCGGATTTGAAAAACGCATCCCGGACGGGATTCTCTATATCAACGGCCTGCCGCTGGTGGTTTTCGAGTTCAAAAGCGCTATTCGTGAAGAGGCGACCATTCACGATGCCTATATCCAGTTGACGGTGCGCTATCGCCGGGACATTCCGGATTTACTGAAATACAACGCGCTGTGCGTGATCAGCGACGGGGTCAACAACAAAATGGGTTCCCTGTTTGCGCCCTATGAGTTTTTTTATACCTGGCGCAAAATCGACGGCAGCGAGAAAATTGAGAAACACGGGATCAACTCGCTCTTTACGATGATCAAGGGCTTGTTCAACAAGCACCGGCTGCGGGATGTGATCCGAAATTTCATCTTCTTTTCCGATAGTTCCCAAAAAGAGGAAAAAATCGTCTGCCGGTATCCGCAGTATTATGCCGCCAACAAACTCTATAACAATATCTGCAAACACCGCAAACCCGACGGCGACGGCAAGGGCGGCACCTATTTCGGCGCGACCGGATGCGGCAAAAGCTATACGATGCTGTTTCTGACGCGACTATTGATGAAAAGCGAATATTTCGCCAGCCCGACCATTGTGCTGATCACCGACCGAACGGATCTGGATGATCAGCTTTCCCGGCAGTTTACCGGGGCCAAAGGATTTATTGGGGATGATGAGATCGTGAGCGTGGAGAGCCGGGCGGAACTGCGGGAACGTTTGAGCGGACCGGTGCTTAATCTGCTGAATGTTCCAGGCAAAAAAGCGCTTTTATACAACGCGCCGGAGCCTCAGGAATTGATGGCAGCCGAAACAACATCGGCATTTGATGTGATGCCATTGCAGGGAAGAATGAGCGGCGGCGTTTTTCTGACAACGATTCACAAGTTCACCGAAGACGCGCAGTTGCTCACGGACCGGAATAATGTGATTTGCATCTCGGACGAGGCCCACCGGAGCCAGGTGAACCTGGAGCAAAAGATCCGCATAACGGAAAAAGGGGTACGCAAGACTTTCGGCTTTGCCAAATATCTGCATGATTCCCTGCCGAACGCGACGTATGTGGGTTTTACGGGAACGCCCATTGACGCAACCATTGATGTCTTTGGGGAGGTAGTGGACTTCTATACCATGACGGAGTCGGTAAAGGATGAAATCACGGTGCGGATTGTCTATGAAGGGCGTGCGGCCAAGGTGCTTCTCGACAACAGCAAGCTCAAGGAGATCGAGGCATATTATGCCCGATGCGCCGAAGATGGAGCCAGCGAATACGCCATTGAGGAAAGCAAGAAGGCCAGCGCGCAGATGAACGCGATCCTCGGCGATCCGGAGCGCATCAAGGCGTTGGCTGAAGATTTTGTAAAGCACTACGAGAATCGCGTCAGCGAGGGGGCCACCGTAAAGGGCAAGGCGATGTTTGTCAGCAGCAGTCGTCCCATCGCCTATGAATTTTATAAAGAGGTAATCAACTTGCGCCCCGAATGGGCGGAGGTGAAGGTGTGCGATGAAGGGGCGGAACTTTCCGACAAGGAACGGAAGGAAATCAAGCCCATGGAGCGCATCAAAATGGTGATGACACGCGGCAAGGACGACCCGGAAGCCCTCTACAATCTGCTTGGAACCCCGGATTACCGGAAGGAGTTGGACCGGCAGTTCAAGAATGGCAAATCAAATTTTAAAATTGCGATTCTGGTGGATATGTGGCTCACGGGTTTTGACGTGCCTTTTCTCGACACGATCTACATTGATAAGCCCAT
The DNA here is from genome assembly GCA_003599885.1 of Desulfobacteraceae bacterium. Taxonomy (GTDB): domain Bacteria; phylum Desulfobacterota; class Desulfobacteria; order Desulfobacterales; family Desulfosalsimonadaceae; genus SURF-3. The sequence continues at coordinate 4,784 of QZKW01000039.1, forward strand.
CCAGCGGCACAACCTGATTCAGACCATTTCACGGGTAAACCGGAAATACGCCGGAAAAGAAAAAGGCCTTGTGGTGGATTACATCGGCATCAAGAAACAGATGAATCTGGCCCTGGCCCAATATTCAAAGGCCGACAGCGCAAATATTGAGGAGATTCAGTTGTCCATTGTGGTGGTGAAGGATCATCTTGACCTGCTGGCAAAACTCTTTCACAAGTTCGACACGAGCCCTTATTTTACGGGAAAACCGCTCCAGCAACTCCACTGCCTGAACATGGCTTCGGAGTTTGCGCAGGTGACGGACAAGATCGAGAAGCGCTTTATGTATCTGGTGAAACGCCTGAAAGCCGCCTATGACATTTGCTGCGGCAGCGATGCCTTTGTTCAAAACGAGCGCGATCATATCCACTTTTATATGGCGGTACGCGCCATCGTCTTCAAACTGACAAAAGGGGACGCCCCGGATTTGGCCCAGATGAATGCCAAGGTCCGGGAGATGATCAAAGACGCGCTGCAAAGCGGCGGCGTGGAAGAAATTTTTAAGCTGGGTGAAGACGGGGCCAGTGAAATTGATCTTTTCGACGACGATTTCCTGGAGAAACTCGATAAGATCAAGCTGCCGCATACCAAGATCAAGATTCTTCAAAAGCTCTTAAAACGCGCCATTGAAAACTTCAAAAAAATCAACAAAGTGAAGGGCGCGGACTTTTCCAAAATGTTCAAGGCGCTTGTTGATAAATACAATGAGCGCAAAGAGCAGGACGTTCTCGTCAGCAGTGTGCTTGAAGACTTTACCGACGAGATCATCGACCTGTATGAAGCCCTCAAAAAGGAAAAGGAGTCATTCGCTGACCTGGGCATCGATTTTGAAGAAAAGGCCTTTTACGATATTCTGAAGGCGCTTGCCCAAAAATATGATTTTGAATACCCGGAAGAGAAATTGATCCCATTGTCCAAAAAAGTGAAGGAAGTGGTGGACGATAAAGCGAAATATACCGACTGGAGCCAGCGTGTTGATATCAAGGCGGAACTTAAGGTAGATCTTATCATTCTGCTGGCTGAGAGCGGCTATCCGCCCGTGGATCGGGATGAAGTTTACAAGGAAATCTTTGAGCAGGCGGAGAATTTTAAGAAATACCGGAGTGAAGGGAAGGGATGAAAAAAATCGCAAAATTAGAAAGTCATATCATGCAAAAAATATATTATCCTCATCAGCCGAACATGCTCTTTCTTATAATAATGATATCGATATCGTGTTTTCTGAGCGTATGGCTCTTTTTAAAATGGCAAGCATCAGGAAACTGGCTTGTTCTGATCCCCGCTGTTTTCTTTGTTATCCTTTTTATATTTTTTTCCAGGCCATTAATTGAATGGAGGCAAATTGATATTGAGGATGGATGCATTACGGTATTTAAAAGATTCTGTAAACCCTTAAAATTTAAAATATCTGATTCGCTTTACCAAATCGTGCTTAAAAATGAGGATATCCGTTCATTCCGTTTTCGGGTTAACGATAAACGTGTTCAAATTTCACCGGTTACTTACAAAGAAGGCACTGAAATGACGGAAAAAATTGTCGCTTACATGAAAAAGCACAAAATGGTTGTCGAGTTTGTTTCTATCTGAAGTATCGGTTTGCCTCCCGGAAAGAGCCGAGCGAATTCCGGGATAGCGCATTTACCTGAGGCGGCAGCGCAATGGCGCCCCCCCGCCGCACGGGAATACCCTTGTTATCTGACCCCTATGGTCAATGCAAAAAGAGGCTCACCGGTTCACGATCAAGGCCACCGCTTCGCCGCCGCCCAGGCAAAGGGACGCCAGTCCGGTTTTTTTGTCCTGCCGGATCATTTCATGAATCAGGGTGACCAGCACCCGACAGCCGGAGGCACCGATGGGATGGCCCAGAGCCACGCTGCCGCCATTGACATTGACCCTGGCCGGGTCTAGTTACAGTTCCTTTAACACCGCCACCGTGGAGCAGCTGAAGGCTTCGTTGATTTCAAACAAATTTTTGCAAAAGGCGAACAATAAGTATCGACTTTTTGGAGCCAGTGCCGGTATCTATGAAATTGACGATAAGGGACAAGTATGTGATGACGGGGCAATGCTTCCTATAGCCAGATTGATTGAGAAGGTGCTTGCTATATTACTTAATGAAACTGAAAACACAAATAACTAAGGCGCAAAACAAGCCTTTTGCAGCGGACAGCAAAAAGCCGCGGCCGCTGAAAAGCACCGTTGTGAGATGGAATTTAACGCAAAACAGGAGCTGGAAGTAAGCTTTCTGAAAAAAATATTTATTCGCCGTACATATCAGTTATTAGCTTTCGTAACTGGGCGGCTTTGATATCAGATAACTTATCAAGTTTATTTTTCAACCTTTGCTTGCTAATAGTGCGAATTTGGTCAACAGCAATTTCAGCATTTTTGTTCGCGCATTTTATCTGTATCCGAGTTCTCCATAGTGGATGCAATTTAGAGGTTAATGGACAGACAACGATTGTATCTAAATAATTATTCATTTCATCTTGGCTAATTATGACGACAGGGCGAACTTTTTTTATTTCGCTCCCTATGGTGGGGTTGAGATCAGCAAAATATATTTCGTACCTTTTAATATTCAAAGCCCTCATCCTCCAAGCCATCAAGAAGCGTTGTATCAAAATCGTCCCAATTTTCCCTTTCATTAGCCATGCTTTTATAGGTATCTTCCCAAGAAAGCGTGCTTTCTTCTTTATTGCGAAGAAGCAGTCCTTTTTCTGTTTCTTCTATTAAAAGGGAATTTTTTAGGCCATATTTTTGAAGGAGCGCCTTGGGTATGCGAATTCCTTTGGAATTTCCAATGGGAACCAGCTTAACATCCCTTATTCGTATTTGATTTTCCATGGATTTTGCTCCTTAAGATTTTATTGATTTCGATTTGTAACTATTGTAATTACATCCAGTGGTGATGTCAAGCTGGAAATCTTAGTGTTCCAAAATATTTATTTTGCTCATATAACACAATAATACGCACAACAAGGCAAATGCACCCGACGCAAAAAAGCCGAGCCTCGTGAGCAATGAGTTATATTTTTAAGGAGCATTTAACTATATGAAAAATAGAAGTTCCGGAGGGATATGCCGTTTGGGTAATTTATTTCTTCCACGGCCCTAAATTCCTCCCCCAAAAAACGGAGGCTGCCCATGAATAAAACGCCTATAGAAACAGAGTTTATAAAATCAGTAAAAAACAAATTTAATATTTATAACAGCCTGTTTCTGAGCCTGCCGTTCCAGAAAATTACGAATATCGGAAACCTCATTCCCCTTCTGAATCAGGAGTGCAGAAAAGGACTTGAATCCGGTAAAGAGTCGTTGGAAATACTGGAGACCTTTTTCCGGGTTCACACGACGCTGGAATCAGAAGAAGAAAAAATCGATTTCATGTTTCGGGTCATCCAGTATGTTGAACGACAGGTGGTCCTGTATGACAGTGTGGAAGACGCCGCATTTGATGGCTTGCTTAAACTCGGCAATCATTTGTCGCTCACAAACTGTACCGAGAACGTATGCCTGCACCAGAGCACTTCTTTTCTCGTTGAGAGAATGTCCGATTTCAGTGTTCGCATCGTCTTTACCGCTCATCCGACCCAGTTTTACCCGCGTTCGGTTCTCGATATCATTGAAAAATTGAGATCTCTTGTCCGTGAAAATAAAACAGATGAAATTGAACTCTCCCTGCAACAGTTGGGGTTAACATCCCTCATGAATGCGAGAAAGCCGACCCCGCTTGATGAAGCAAAAAACATCATCTATTTTCTGCGCAGTGTCTATTATGACGCTGTGGGCGATTTGTATGCCTACATCAAAGAAAATATCCCGGCCGATGATTTTGAAAATCCCGAGATTATCCAGCTTGGATTCTGGCCGGGCGGAGACCGGGACGGCAACCCCTTTGTCACTTCAGAAACAACGGCTCAGGTGGCGGATGAACTTCGCATGACTTTGATGAAATGCTATTATCATGAAGTCAAGGGGCTGCAGCAGAAACTGACTTTCAGGGAGATAGAAGATCATATTGCAGCGTTGAAAGCCCAGCTCTATGCAGTCATGTTTGATCCTTTGAAAACACTACCCGTCGGGGAAATGCTCGGCCGGCTGAATCGGGTCAAAGAATTGCTGCGCGAAAAGTTCAGCGGGTTGTACATGGAATCTTTGGAGCGCTTTATTGATAAAATAAAAATTTTCAAAACACATTTTGCAACGCTTGACATCCGGCAGAATCATATTGAACATGAAAATGTCATTACGCACATTCTTAAAAATGAAAAGCGGATCAAAAACAGCCTGGACGAGCTGTCGGAACAAGACCTGGTTTCGATTCTTGTTCATGAACAGTTTACCGTCCATCCGGATCAATTCGAAGAAGAGATAATCAAGGATACGATTCAAACCATCGCACAGATAAAATCCATCCAGGAAAAAAATGGCGAGGCCGGATGTAACCGCTATATTATCAGCAATTCCGAAGATATTTTCGCAGTACTGTTTGTCTTTGCGCTGCTGCGATGGTGCGGCTGGAAAGATGGAAAAATACCGGTGGATATCGTTCCTTTGTTTGAATCAATGGACGGCATGAAGCACGCCGAATCCATCATGCGGACGCTGTTTGATATTCCGGAATACAGGTCGCATGTCCGGTATCGCGGAGACAAGCAAACCATCATGCTGGGGTTTTCCGATGGAACAAAGGATGGCGGGTATCTGCAGGCCAACTGGTCTATTTTCAAGACCAAAGAGGTGTTGTCTGCCGTTTGTGACCAGAATCATATCAAGGCTTTCTTTTTTGACGGCCGGGGAGGCCCGCCTGCCCGTGGCGGCGGGAAGGCGCATCAGTTTTATGCCTCCCAGGGCCCGCGGATTGCCAATCATGCGATCCAGTTGACCATCCAGGGCCAGACAATTACCAGCCAGTATGGTACCCGATCCCAGTTCATCCATCATTGCGAACAATTATTGACTGCCGGTCTGTCACACGGGCTGTCCGAAAAAGGAAATGATATCCCAGAAAAATCACGGCAGATGATCGAACAACTGGCCCGTTTGAGCCATGAAAAATATGTTGCACTCAAAAACCACAAACAGTTTCTGCCATACCTGGAGAACAAAAGCACCTTAAAATATTATGGCATGGCAAATATCGGCAGCAGGCCCGCCAAAAGAGGAAAAACGGATAAACTCACGTTAAAGGATTTGAGGGCAATTTCGTTTGTGGGGTCATGGAGCCAGCTCAGACAGAATGTCCCCGGGTATTTCGGTATTGGGACTGCCTTGGAGGCACTGGCCGATGATGCCGGTATCGACGAATTGAGGAAATTGTACCGGGAGGTGCCCTTCTTCAAAGCCTTGATTCTGAACAGCATGATGTCCATGTCAAAATGCTTGTTTGAACTAACTGCATATATCAGCAGGGATGAAGAATATAAAGACTTCTGGAATATCTTATTTGAAGAATTCGAACTGTCAAAACAGATGACCCTTCTTGTTTCCAATAACCGATTCCTGATGGAAGAGGAGCCGATATCAAGGCGTTCAATACAGATCAGGGAAAACATTGTCCTGCCGTTACTGACAATCCAGCAATATGCATTCCAGAAAATTGAAAAAAGATCAGGCCATATGCAATCCTATGAAAAAATAATTCACCGGTCATTATACGGCAATATTAATGCAAGCAGGAACTCCGCATGATGCTGGCTTTTTTTTAATGTTCTCATTCTTTTAATTTTAATCACACATATCCCGCCAGCTAATGGAGCTTACGTTCAGCTCACCGGTTCACGATCAGGGCCACCGCTTCGCCGCCGCCCAGGCAAAGGGACGCCAGGCCGGTTTTTTTGTCCTGCCGGATCATTTCATGAATCAGGGTGACCAGAACCCGACAGCCGGAGGCCCCGATGGGATGGCCCAGAGCCACGCTGCCGCCATTGACATTGACCCTGGCCGGGTCCAGCTCCAGTTCCTTTAACACCGCCATCGTGGAGCCGCTGAAGGCTTCGTTGATTTCAAACAAATCCACCTGGTCCTTACTGATACCTTCTTTTTTAAGGCATTTGGGCACGGCCCAGATAGGGGCCACCAGCACGTATTTCATGTCAATGCCATAAGATGCCTGGGCTCCGATTGCCGCCAGGACCGTGCAGCCCAGCTCCTTTGCCTTTTCCTCGGACATCACCACCACTGCCGCCGCCCCGTCGCTGATGATGGAGGCATTGCCGGCGGTTCCCACCCCGTTATCCTTGAATGCGGGTTTCATTTTCGCAAGCACTTCATAGGGGGTTTCCACGGCGGTCTCATCTTTATCAAAAATCAAGGGGTTTCCTTTTCTTTGAGGAATTTCAACCGGCAGAATTTCTTTTTCAAACCGGCCTTCCCTGATCGCCTGCAATGCTCTCAGGTAGGATTCCGCGGCATACCGGTCCTGATCTTCCCGTGTCACCGAATATTTTTCAGAGCACAATTCGTTGGACATGCCCATGTGGAAGTCGTTGACATTGTCCCACAGTCCGTCGTGCAGCATGTGGTCTTCCAGCCGGCCCGGTCCCATGCGGTATCCGAACCGGGCTTTTGGAAGAAAATAGGGGGCATTGGACATGGATTCCATGCCGCCGGCCACCACCACGTCCGCATCACCGGTCTGGATGGCCTGGGCTGCCAGCATCACGGATTTCAGGGCAGAGCCGCATACTTTATTAATCGTCAGGCATTCGGCTGTCCACGCTAAACCCGCCTTGACCGCCGCCTGCTTGGCCGGATTCTGGCCGTAGCCGCAGGGCAGTACCATGCCCATAATGACCTCATTCACTGTTCCCTTTTCAATCCCGGCCCGGCGCACGGCCTCTTTGATGACCAAAGCGCCGAGGTCTGTTCCGCCGATACCGCTGAGTGTCCCGTTAAATCCGCCCAACGCCGTCCTGGCCGCGCTGACGATAACCGCTTGTTTCATGATGAGTTTCCTTTATGGTTCGAAATTAATAATTAATAATTTAGGATTGTTACATTAATGCTGGGTATTCAGAATTCAGGAGTCAGAATTTAGAATGGCCCGCATGTAAGGTTCTATTAATTTACTGGTTTCTTCAAGCAACCGGGTATGTCCGGAAATATCCCCATATCCAAGATTGATGAGCTTTCTGCCACACTACCAGGTCTTCAAACCGCTTTGCCGGTTCCCTCATTCTGACTCCTGAATTCTGGCTCCTGAATACTTCGGCATTTAACGCCCTACATATTTCGCCGATACTTCCCGCCGACATCATACAACGCCCGGGTGATCTGACCCAATGTGCAATGTTTGACCGTATGCATCATTTCAGCAAAAACGTTGCCCCCGGAAAGGGCCACATCCTGGAGTTTTTTAAGGGCTTCCGGCGCTATGTCCTGATTTTTTTTAATAAATTCATTTCGCCTTCGAAGCTGGGACTCTTTTTCCGAGTCTGTGGCCCGGGCCAGTTCCAGCTTGGAAAGGGTTTCGGCGTCATTGGCATTGGGATTTAAGAACGTGTTCACCCCGATAATGGGAAGCTGGCCGGAATGTTTTAACTGTTCGTAATAAATGGACTCATCCTGAATTCTGGAACGCTGGTATCCCCGCTCCATGGCCCCGCGAACCCCGCCTCTGGCGGATATCCGGTCAAATTCCGCAAGAATGGCCGCTTCCACCTGATCGGTCAGGGTTTCAATAAAAAAACTGCCCTGGGTGGCGTTTTCATTCCGGATGGAGCCCAGTTCCCGATTGATGATGAGCTGGATAGCAAGGGACCGGCGCACGGATTCTTCGCTCGGCGTGGTCACGGCCTCGTCATAGGCGTTGGTGTGCAGGCTGTTGCAATTGTCCTGGACCGCATACAGGGCCTGAAGGGTGGTCCGGATATCGTTGAACTGGATTTCCTGGCTGTGCAGGGAGCGGCCGGAGGTCTGGATATGGTATTTGAGCATCTGGGACCGCTCGCTTGCGCCGTATTTTTCCCGCATGGCAATGGCCCAGATGCGGCGCGCCACCCGGCCGATGACACTGTATTCCGGGTCCAGGCCGGAAGAGAAAAAGAAAGACAGGTTGGGCGCGAAACTGTCGATATCCATGCCACGGGACAGATAATACTCCACATAGGTGAACCCGTTGGCCAGGGTGAACGCCGCCTGGGAAATGGGATTGGCCCCGGCCTCGGCGATATGGTAGCCGGAAACCGATACCGAATAAAAGTTCCGGATGTTGTTTTGGATAAAATATTCCTGGATGTCCCCCATCATTTTTAAGGCAAAATCCACTGAGAAAATACAGGTGTTTTGCCCTTGGTCTTCTTTCAGAATATCCGCCTGGACCGTGCCGCGCACCTGGGAAAGCACGGTTTTTTGAATGCTCATGGCCTCATTGTCGTCAGCGTCGCGGCCATGGATTTCCTTGAATTTTTCTAATTTCTGGTTGATGGCGGTGTTTAAAAACATGGCGAGCATCATGGGGGCCGGTCCGTTGATGGTCATGGAAACCGACGTGTTGGGGGCCGCAAGATCAAATCCGCTGTAGAGAATGGCGACGTCTTCAATGCTGCATACACTGACCCCGGAGGTGCCGACCTTGCCGTAAATATCCGGCTGAATGTCCGGGTCAAATCCATAGAGCGTCACGGAATCAAACGCCGTGGACAGGCGGTTGGCTTCGTAATTTCCGGAAAGGAGGCGGAACCGGCGGTTGGTCCGGGCCGGGTCTCCTTCGCCCGCAAACATGCGGGTGGGGTCTTCATCAGTGCGTTTCAGGGGAAACACGCCCGCCGTATAGGGGAATCGTCCGGGCACGTTTTCACGGCGCATCCACTGGTAGATTTCGCCGGGATCCTGGAAACCGGGCAGGGCGATTTTCGGAATCCGGGTATGGGACAGCGATTCGGTATACAGGGGAATCACAATTGCCTTATCCCGGACCTGATAGGTGAGCGCTTCCTGGCTGTACGCGGTCCGAATGTCTTCCCATTCGTCCATGAGCCTTCGGGTGTCTTCATGGATAAGGGCCTCAATCAATCGGGTCTGGTCCATGACCGGTTTCGCCAGGTCGCTGGTTTCGTTCTCAGGGCTCTGGCCGGCAAGCAGGGCCGCGGTTTCATTCAAATGCCACAGGTCGCGTATGGCCGTTGCCTGTTTCCGGGTGTTCCGGTGATAGGCCCGGACCGTATCCGCAATTTCGGAAAGATAGCGGATGCGTTCCGGTGGAACAAAAATGGTCTTGGATGTGGATTCCCGCTTGCCTGTATCGGGTTCCTGGGCGCCCAGCCGGACCCCGGTTTTATTTTCGATTCCGGTCAGGAGATATTGATACAGGGCGGTCACGCCATCGTCATTGAACCGGGATGCAATGGTGCCGAATACCGGCAGGTTCTCAAGCGGCGTTTCCCAGGCTTTCCGGTTCCGCTGCACCTGCTTTTGCACGTCCCGAAGCGCGTCCTCAGAGCCCTCCTTGTCGTATTTGTTCACCACCACGATGTCTGCGTAATCCAGCATATCAATTTTTTCAAGCTGGGAAGGCGCCCCGTAATCGCTGGTCATCACATAGACCGAAAGGTCGGTGACATCAAATATCCGGGACGATCCCTGGCCGATGCCGGCGGTTTCCGCGATGATGAGATCATATCCGGCGGCCTTTAAAACAAGGATGGCGTCCGGCAGGACTTCCGGCAGTTCGGTGCCGGATTGTCTGACAGCCAGGCTGCGCATGTATACCTGGGGGGTATCGATGCCGTTCATGCGGATCCGGTCCCCCAGCAGCGCGCCGCCGGTTTTCCGGCGGGAAGGATCACACGACAGTATGCCGACGTGAAGATCAGGGTGTTCATGGATCAGGCGAATCACCAGCTCATCGGTGAGGGATGATTTTCCTGCGCCGCCGGTGCCGGTGATTCCCACCACGGGTATGTGTTTCGGGTTCAACCGGCCGGAAAGCGTCTTTTTAATGGCTTGAAACCCGTCTTTTTTTCCGGTTGCGGTTTCGGCAGCGGAAATCATCCGGGCAACCATGGCCGGGTGTTGCGGCGTCAGGCGGAGGACATCTGCAATGTGGGCAATGACCGGTGGAAAATCCAGATGCCGCAGCATATCGTCAATCATGCCTTGAAGGCCCATCCTGGAACCGTCTGCCGGGGAATAGATTTTGGTGACGCCGTAATCTTCGAGTTCCCGGATTTCATCCGGAACAATGACGCCGCCGCCGCCGCCGAACAGCTTGATATGACCGGCCCCGTTTTCTTTCAGCATATCCAGGAGGTATTTGAAAAATTCCATATGCCCGCCCTGGTAGCTGGAAACGGCAATGCCCTGCACATTTTCTTCAATCGCGGCTTTGGCGATTTCCGCCACCGACCGGTTATGCCCCAGATGGATGACTTCGGCCCCGGAGTCCTGCAATATGCGCCGGATGATGTTGATGGATGCGTCGTGACCGTCAAATAAGGCTGTGGCTGTTACCACCCGGATGGGGTTTTTGAGGATACAAGGGGCGGCGGCGTGATGATTCATTCAGATCTCCTTTATTCAACCGAAATTTCCCATTCACTGATTTCTTTAGATGGCTCTATAGCATTCAATTCATTGGCTTCCACCGGGTCATAGGTTCGCCGTCCGCCACTTGTCATGACTTCCGGCGATAAATCGAGTTCATCGCCGCCGCAGCGGATCAGCCGGTCGAAGGTCATCATTACCCCTTCGAACGGGCCGTGCCGCTCAATGGCCGTGAGGGAATAGGCCGAGCAATTGGGGGCCATGGGGCAACCGCCATAGCGGACGGCGGACAGATGGTCCAGGGGTCCCTGATAGCAATGGACGATTTGCGATACCGGGTCCTGGGTGCGCTGATCTGCGGGGTCCGCCAGATGATGCGCACCGCATCCAAACAAAAAAAATCCCAGCCCGGCCCAAAAGACCCTTCGGAAAAAGTGTTTGTGCATATTAACGGCGTTTATTTGAAGCATCGTGAACCTGATGGATCATGTTTCCATTGCTAAAGCGCCATTACAGATTTTGATAATCTGTCCGGCTTTTCCTTAAAAGAAAATCCAATCCCATGGACAGGAAGAAACCGGCGGCAGCCACCAGGATGATGGTTGCGCCGGATGTTAAATTATATGCATAGGCCAGCCACAGGCCGGTTATGTTAAAGAAAACCGCAAGCATTGTGGACAGCGCCATCATCATGGCCAGCGACCGGGAATATTTTTCCGCAATATAGGGCGGAATGGTGAGCAGAGCGATCACCAGGATCAGGCCCACCACCCGGATGATAATGACAATGGACACGGCAATGAGCCCGATGAATAAAAAATAAATCAGGTTGACCGGTACGCCCCGGAGCTTTGCGAATTCGTCATCATAGGAGATGGCCAGAAGGTCCCGGTACAGGAAGCTTGCTGAAAACAGGGTGATGACGCTGAGGCCCAGCATCCACCAGATGTCTGAATTCGGAACGGCCAAAATGCTGCCGAACAGGTAGCTCATGAGATTGACGTTATATCCGGGTGTTTTGTCCAGAAGGATGATGCCCATGGCCATGCCCACTGCCCAGATAATGCCGATGAACGTGTCGGCCCGGTGTTTGCTTTTAAGGACCACGGCGGTCATCACCATTGCCGCCAGAAGGGAAAAGCCCAGCGTGCCCAGCATATAAGGGATGCCGAAAAAGAACGCGATGCCGATACCGCCGTAGGCTGCGTGTGCAATGCCCCCGGCCAGAAAAACCAGGCGGTTAACCACGACAAACGTGCCGATCACCCCGCAGATCAGGCTGGCGAAACAACCGGCGATAATGGCATTTCTCATGAATTCAAATTGCAGGGCCTCTATCATCATTCATTCCCGTGTGTTTTGAGTATCCGGTGCGGAAGCCCGTGGGCAATAATATCCACCGGACAATGGTAACCCATTTCCAGCATCTCTTCAGTGATTTCAGCGTTGTCATGGTAGTGAACGCTTCTGTTGACGCATGCAACGGCTGTGACATAACTTGACAGAACCATGGTGTCATGGCTCACCACGATAATGGTTTTGGTTTTGTTTAATTCTTTCAGAATCCCGAACAATTCGCTTCTTCCCCGGGAATCGATGTTGGCCGTGGGTTCATCCAGAAAGAGGATTTTGGGGTCAGTGGCAAGCGCCCGGGCGATAAAGGCCCGTTCGCGCTGACCGCCGGATAAGTCGTCAATTTTTCTGTCCCGCAAATCCAGCATATTCATGCTTTCCAGCGCGGATATGGCCGCTGCCGTGTCTTTTTTGGAAAGCCCGGTCCACCGGCTGAAGGGGAGGCGGCCCATCAGGACCACATCCATGACGGAAATAGGAAAAGATTTATTGATGTTGAGGTCCTGGGGCACATAGCCGATTTGTCCGGCAACCTGACCGGGGGTTTTTCCCATGATTTGCACATGGCCCTGCCGGGGTTTCAGTAACCCGATCAATAATTTGATCAGCGTGGTTTTGCCGCCGCCGTTGGGTCCGATCAGGGCGACAAATTCTTTTTCGTGGATGCGGAATGAGACATCGCTCAACACCGGGGTGCCGTTGTATGAAAAACTTAACCCGCTCACGTCTATGATGGGATGGTTCATTGAATTATCTCAATGTCCTTCAAATGATGCTTGAATGGCTGCCGCTGCCCGGAGCAGGTTTTCATTCCAGTCTTCAGCCAAAGGGTCAAGGATTTCAAGCCGGGCCCCCATCTCTCTGGCGATGATTTCAGCCTGTTTGGTTGAAAACTGGGGCTGGATAAAAACCGATCGGATGTGATGCCGGGCCGCATAATCTATGAGCAGCTTCACTTCCTTGGCCTTGGGGTCTTTCCCTTCAACCTCGATGGCATGTTGCGTCAGGCCGTAGGCATCGGCAAAATATCCCCATGAAGGGTGAAATACCATGAATTCCTTTTTCTTGCCATCAGTTGCGAAAATATTTTTGATCTTTTGGTCAAGGAGCTCAAGTTCCGTCATAAAGCGGTTAAAATTGGCTTCATAGTCAGGAGCGCGGGCAGGATCAATGGCTGCCAATGCATCCCGGATATGCCGGGCCTGAATCATCACCAGAGAAGGGGACAGCCATACATGGGGATCCATGGCGCCGTGATGATGGCTATGATGCGCTTGATCTGCAGGGCCCGGTTGATGCGTACCCGCTTGCGTGTCCATGGGTTTTTTGGCAATGCCATCATCTGTGTGAACAATGCGCAGATCAGGAAAAGATGATGCAAATTTATCCAGCCACATGTCTTCAAACGGCACCCCGATGGCGAAATACACGTCGGTTTTTGCGAGCGCAGTCATCTGTGAGGGCAGGGGCTCAAAATTTTCGGGATTTTGGTGGGGCGCCACCATGACGCTTATTTCGACCGCGCTGCCGCCGATTTTTTCAACAAAATATTTCTGGGGCAGAATACTCACAACCCCCCGGATTTTTTCAGCGGCCTCAGCAGGGCTTTGAAAGCATGCTGTCATAAAGGTCAGTATGATGAATATGACCGCATTGGGGCGTCTCATGGGGCAATTCTCCTTGTGATTTATTTTGTAAATAACATGCTGATTTTATAATATATGAATCCGTAATCCGTTTTGTCGTTCATGGCAGGGGATGTTTATAGCACAAAATGACGTTTACGTTAATTAAAAAAACAACCATCCGGTGCCTTTGGCCTGGGACTTCTTCCAGATCAAAAGAGATTGTGTTTATGAGCGTCTCCTGATAATCAAGGTTCATTATGTATATTAACTTTTATTTATTGCACTGGAAATAGATATGAACATCTCCGGAAACCCAGACCCGCAAGCCGATCAATTCGTTGAACGCGCTTGCGGGGATGACGACGGGGTTTTAAAGCCGCTTGTGCAAAAAACCGGGGTTCCATGGAAAAAGCGGTTCAGCATTGCCGCCAAATCCCTTCGAAAAGGGGCGGATGCGGGAGTGGGCATTCTGAACGGAATAGTGGGCGATTATCTGCACCAGCAGAACAACCCTTTAGCAGTATGCATGGAGTTTTATACACAGGGCAGACCCCTGACCCTGACGCCGGAAGCCCTGAAAACCGCTTTTCCGAACATGACTTCCAGGATCTGCGTTCTCGTACATGGTTTGGTGTGTGATGAAACCATCTGGAAGTATAATGAATCACCTGAAACTACCTACGGTTCGGCGCTTCAGGAGGATCTGGGCTACACCCCGTTTTACGTGCGGTATAACACCGGCCGGCATATTTCAGAAAATGGCCGGAACCTCTCCGAGTTAATGGAAAAACTGGTGGCGGCCTTGCCGGTCCGGATCAATGAAATTGTTTTTATCACCCACAGCATGGGCGGGCTTGTGACCCGCAGCGCCTGTTATTACGGATTGCAGCATGAGGCAGAATGGGTAAAAAACGTGCGCAAACTGTTTTATCTGGGAGCCCCCCATCTGGGCGCACCTTTGGAAAAATTCGGGAATGCGGCGGCGTTTGTGTTAAAAAAATTCCCCCGGCCCTATATAAAGATTATCGGAGATGTGATTAACGTCAGAAGCTCCGGAATCAAGGACTTGCGTTACGGGTATGTGGCGGATGAGGATTGGGCGGGCCATGACCCGGACGTGTTTCTTAAAAATACCAAAAACAGTCTCCCCCTGATGGACGGGGTTTCCCATTATGTCATTACCGGAAGGTTGACGGAAAACCCGCGGCATCCGGTATCCCGGTTGTTTGGAGACGCACTGGTCCGAACCCCCAGTGCTTTGGGGCGCTCCCCCCACAAGAAACATTATCTGGATTTCCCCCCCGAACATCATCGGGAGTATCCTGCCACTGGCCATATGAAACTTACCCATTGCCCGGAAGTGTATGCCCAGATCCGGCAATGGTGCGAATAACCCATTATTCATGAGAGGTATATTGATGAGAAAATTGCAGGGACTGACACAACTGGTTCAGGACGCTGTGGACAAAAGCGCCACCGCTATCGAGGACGTCCATCTGGCCGTGGCCAATGAACCGCTGAATATTTTAAAAAAAATTCCGCCTTTGACACCGGCTGTCGCAGGCATTCAGAAAATGCTGAATCATGGCATTACGGCGGTGTATGAAATTATCCGCACGGTGAACCGGGAAACCGGTAAAATGGTGTCCGGTGTGCTCGGGAAATTCGGGGGGGACACATCTGAAGCAGATGACTCCGGGGACCGGCCGGGAAAAAAGCAGCAGAAAAACACCAAGGCTTAAAACGGGTTCTGAAAACAGCGGATATTCCGCCTTTTATTTACAACGTCAGCAAAAATCCTTTTCGATGATGAAAATCCGGCCCTGGTCCGGGATGGGCAAGCGCCCAGTAGGATATCTGGCCCGTGAGGGTTTTGATCACGGTGCTGATGGCCACCCGGATAGGCTGAATGGCTGTCATGAGTCCATCCAGACGGATCATGGCTGAAATTTTTCGAACCCCCGGATTCTGTTCATCGGATTGAACCAATGGTGCGGAAGTTTCCGTTTCCACCCGCATCCCCGCCCGATACCCGTCAAACCGGTAGATATTCCAATGCCCGGCGGGCGACAGATTGATCTCCCAATATCCCTTTGAATGGGATTTCCTAACGAATAACTCGAAACAGGTTTCCTGCCAGAGAAGGTCCTTGCGGAGGGGTTGTTCGGCCAGATCCGGCAGGTCCAGCGCCGTGCAATCCCCGGCCAGTTGATAGCAGATGCCGAGTATCTGGGCGGTTCTTGAAATATGGCCTGTTATGCTGATATCCGGCGTATCCGCAGACACCGAATGAAAGGGGTGCAGTGTAAATGGGTGGCTGTTCATAAATTTTGTCCATTCATGGCATTGTCGGCCTTTGCCATGAGCAGGGCGATAATGTCTTCCATAAACGGCACATGCTTTTCCCTGTTCAGGCGGGCAAGGGTTTCAATTTCCTGGACCTGGGAAATCTTTTTCGATTCATGGTCGATCATGTCCATTAAATCTTCGGGACTGACGGCATCCCGGATAATCCGGGTGAAGATCAGCCGCAGCAAACTGGAGCGGGGAAGGCCGAAGGTGTCGAACAGTTCGCGAATGGTTTTTGAATCCACATTTTTGATTTGTTCATAAGCTTTTTGGGCGCGAAGGGCCGGGGAAAGTTCCTCGGAAGCCTTTATGCAGCCTGCGGAAATCAGGGAATTTAAAATTTTGTATACCGAATACTGATCCATTACGCTATTACGACAAACATTCCGCACATTCGATTTGCCGTCGATCAGCGCCAGTACGCTCCATTCATCCGGGCTCAGGTTGATTGAGCGGTCGTCCCGGACATTTCCGGTGAGTTTAAAAATCATCTCTTCATCAGGAATCTGTTTTTTCAGGATCGAAATTTCATCAATGCGCCGGGATGCCTCTAATATAAGACGCATGATATTGATTTTTCTGATTACCAGTCCCTGCGTGCTGAACGGCTTATCCTGATATTCGAACTTGCCTGTTTTCCATAAAAGCAAATCGTAAATCGCGTTTTCAGCCTGTTTGAAGAGGATCTGTTTTAATGCCTGGGGCGTGGCGTATTCTTTTTCCACAACAACTTTTCCCAGGGGCTGTTTATTCATCTGACAAAATTTTAAACACTCTTTCAGCTGTTTCTCTGTTATTATGCCATGTTTGACGAGCAGGTCGCCCAAACGGTTTTTTTCCTGGGTTCGGGTCGCGTGAATAATGGACCCACCCTGAACATATACTTTGATCTCTTCATCGTTGCGCATCACCTGGAGGATTCCGGTTTTCTGATCAGTGTGCAGAAGCTGCAAAATCGTCGTCAAATAGAAAGTTTCTAAGTTTCCGGTCAGGGCCATAGGAGCTCCCGCGTTATGGTTCAATAGACATCACCAGGAGCTGTCATGACTGACAGCCGGTGTTCTCATCAGCAGCATAGCGAATTTTTCAAAAAATAACTTTAAAAAGCAGCTAATTGCAAGAAGATTATATCAACTTTGCTTTACGGAAGTTATTGTAAGCGGAATCAATTCGATATAGTGTTAGGAGTGTTGCGGGTTAAGGAACAGGACACCCGGGAGCAAGGGCCGCAATGACGCTGCACAAAGGGCGTCCTGCCGGTTTAGCGGGTGAATAGAGGAGGCGTGATGAATGTTCAGAGTTTTTTCGGTTTTTGTCTGTTTGCAGGGATCGCCTGGTGCTTCAGCGAACGCCGCAGGCTCTTCCCCCTGCGCATCGTGTTGATTGGCATGGGTATGCAGATAATTCTCGGGGTGGTGCTGTTACGATTTTCTCTCGTAAGGAGCGGATTTTTGTATCTCAATCGGGCGGTTATGGCGCTTGAAGCCGCAACCCACGCTGGCACGGCTTTCGTTTTCGGATTTGTCGGCGGCGGAACGGCGCCCTATGAAATTGCTTATCCCCAGGCGTCTTTTATCCTGGCGTTTCAGACCATGCCTCTGGTGCTGGTCATCAGTGCGCTATCAGCGATTCTGTTCCACTGGGGGATTCTCCAGAAAATCGTGAAGGGCTTTTCATGGGTGCTGGAAAAAACTTTGAGAATCGGAGGGGCGGAAGGACTTGGTGTGTCGGTTAATATTTTTGTCGGCATGGTGGAAGCGCCCCTGTTGGTCGGCCCTTATGTGCGCCATATGACCCGAAGCGAACTCTTCACCCTCATGACCAGCGGCATGGCGACGATCGCAGGAACCGTCATGGTGTTGTACGCCAGCATTTTAGACCCGGTGATTCCCAACGTTATCGGCCACATCCTTATCGCCTCCATTATCAGTGCGCCCGCAGCCATTGTGGTTGCCAAAATCATGGTTCCGGAGACCTCTCCCCTGACTGCCGGAGAACTGGCGGCTCCGGAAACCGCTTCCGGCACCATGGACGCCATCACCAGAGGCACGGAACAGGGGCTGTCGCTCCTGCTTAACATCATCGCCATGATTATCGTTCTGGTGGCTCTGGTGCATCTTGTAAATGCCATCATGACGGGTGTTTTGCCCTTGAGCGGAGGAGAACCGATCACTCTTCAGCGGGTTCTGGGCTGGCTGATGTCTCCCGTCGTGTGGCTGATGGGAATTCCCTGGGGGGAAGCCCCAACAGCGGGTGCGCTTATGGGCACCAAAACCATTCTAAATGAGCTGATCGCTTATCTGGATCTGCGCAATCTTCCGGAAGGCGCATTGAGCGAGAGAAGCCGGCTTATCATGACTTATGCCTTGTGCGGGTTCGCCAATCCCGGCAGCCTGGGCATTATGATCGCCGGAATGGGGGGAATTGCGCCGGATCGAAGGGGTGATATCGTGTCTCTGGGATTGCGGTCGGTGGTTGCCGGTACCCTTGCCACCTGCATGACCGGGTCGGTGGTGGGGATGTTGACCTGACCCGGTTCCTTCATCGGCAATCCGTAATTCGCTATTCGTAATTGGTAATCAATTATTATTTCGCCTGTTATGCCCGATACAGCCCCGAGTCATAACCGTCCTTCCCGTTATATTTTTCGCTCTGCTGCTTCATGTAGCCATGATAGGCGAGAATGTTCACGTCCAGGCCGACGGACTTCAGGGCTTCCGTCACGTCGGATTCTGATGGCGGGCAGCCCTTGACCGGGATTGCCCCGGTGATGTCCGGGTTGTCCTCGTTGGCCTTGATGATGCAGTTCCCCAACAGAACGGTCTTATCATATCCGGGCCGGCCTTTCATTTTTTTGCCGTTTAATATTTCCACCTTGGGCAGGGGCTGGCCTTTAAAAGCGGAAAGCGCCAGAATATTGCTCATGTTGGCGATGGGTGAGCAGCCAGAGCACAGGGTTTCATCGTATTTGGGGAGGGCCACGCCGGTGACGCCGAGTTTTTCAAATATCCCCGGCCCGGTGTTGTCCTTGGTCCAGGTCCAGTCCCATTTTAACGGTTTAACATGATCGCTGAGGGCTTCCCCGGTTATTTCATAATCTGCCAGCGATAGGGATTTGCCGTGCCGCTTCGCATAATGCTGAAAGTGGGCGATATCTTCACTGCCGTAACCGATGGTCTGCGCTGCCGCAAGATCCGCGCCCAGAATATCGGTGGATGCAATGATCACCTCTTTGCGGTAGGCGTTTCCGAAATGCAGGGCCCCTTTTTCCAGCGCATAGATGCCATCCACAATGGTGAGTTTGGGTTGCACAAAATCCGCAATATGGGAAAAGGAAAATTCAAGGCCGGATTCCGGGTGGTGGCAATGGCGTTTGGAGCTAAGTTTAAGGCACCCTTTGAGGTTTTTCAGCCCCAGCGAAACCTTGGTCTGGCCGTGGGTTTTCAATACCGGAAAATTGATGAAAAAATCGGTTTCCACGGCTTCACTTGCGATATGAAGCACCTGGCCGTCATGATAGATGAATTCCAGGGCCTTGCTCTGGTTAAAGTCCACCAGCTCAACCCCGTATCGTTTTTCAAGCTGTTGATATCCCAGACCTTCATAAGCTTGATGGGTTCCGACAGTTTTTTTAAACTGTACGGACCCTTCGCCGATCATTATCCGGCTGCATCCGAAATCCTTGAGCAAGATGATCAGGTCTTCCACCAAGCGAGTAGTGGTGTAAACGCCGAACGGGGCGATGGGGAACCGGTCATCCCAGGCCACGAGGTTGGGTTTGATGAGAACACTGTCCGTCTGTTTCAGGTCTTTGAATCCGTCGCACAAAGCGATGCCGGTTTTTAATGAATCCGGGCTGTTGGTATATTTTACCAGGGAAATTTTGGAGGCCATGAGTGCTTTTCCTTTTAGAGTAAAGTGAATGGGTATCCATAACTTTGATGATTTTTTTCTTTTTCATCCTTTATCAAAAAATCTTATATTAGGCTACATTTTACTTCCATAAGAGGCAGCTCACTATTCATAAAAAAGAACGATCGTTCTTTTTCATTGCATCCCCTGTTTTTCCCTGATAGCTTTCGTCCTTCGGTTTTCTTTTAACAAAATTGTTGCGGAGGCAGCCTGAGATGACCCAGTCATTTTTTCGTGAACTTATGAATCCCCGTTCCATCGCCATTGTCGGCGCAAGTAACAATCCTTCGAAAATGGGTACAATGCACGCCCTCAGTATTTTAAAAGACGGGTTTGCGGGAAAATTTTTCGCGATCCATCCCACTGAAAGCAAGGTGCTTGGGCATCCGGCATACAAGTCTCCTCTTGATCTCCCAGAAACGCCTGATCTGGCTATGTTTGTGCTGCCTTCGAAACACCTGTTGCCGGTATTTGAAGCCTTCGGCCAAATTGGCACCCGCTATGCCATCGTGATCACTGCCGGCTTCAAGGAAGCGGGCGCGGACGGCGTCCGCCTGGAAGAACAACTCAAAGAAACGGCGAAACGATATGGCATTCGCTTCGTGGGCCCCAACTGCATGGGCATCGTGAACCGGGACATCGGGCTTAACACATCCGTGTCGCCGATAACCGGCAGGCCGGGCCCACTTGGGCTCATTTCCCAGAGCGGCACTTATGTGGCCCAGACTGTGGATTATCTTCAAAAACGCGGCATCCGGCTGGGGAAGGCGGTGAGCCTGGGCAACGAAGCCGATATCAATATTGTAGATGTGCTGGAATACATGGGGGAAGATCCGGGCACAACGGCCATCAGTATGTATATTGAGAGCATCCGGGATGTGGGTCGGTTTCTGGAGGTGGCCCGCAAAATTACCCCTCACAAACCCATCGTGGTCCAGTATATTGGCGGGTCAGAGGCGGGGGGCCGGGCCGGTCTCAGTCACACCGGGGCCATGGCCGGAAAGGACTACCTTTATGACGGGCTGTTCCGTCAGGCCGGCGTCATTCGTGTTTTTTCCGTGGAGGGTTTGTATGGCCAGGGATGGGCGCTGGCCACTCAGCCGCGCATTCAGGGGAACCGTATAGCTATTATAACCAATTCCGGGGGGCCGGGGTCTGCCATCGCCGATACATTGGACGCTTTAGGCTGCACGGTGCCGGCTTTTTCTGAAGAATTGCAGGCCAAAATCAAGCCTCTCATTCCCCCCCATGCGCCTTGCGGAAATCCGGTGGACATGACGTTTGCGCTGGACATGAAGATTATGACGGAAACCATTCCGGATCTCGTGATGAACAGCGGCGAAGTGGATGGTGTCGTGATGCACGGGGCCATGTCCACAGGTTTCATGTCCGCAGTGTATTCCCACCTCAGCGATTTGATGCCGGGAGTGACCTGCGAGGAGATGCTGAAAGGGATGATTCGGGATGTGACGGGTTCGGTGCAGATTCCCTTTAAAAACAACATGCCCATGACCGTGTCCGCTTTTTTTGATCGATGCGATCAGTATACCGCCGAATATGAAGACAATAATGTGCCGGTGTTTGATTCCCCCGAAAAAGCGGCCCGTGCCATGGCAGCCATGGTCGCATATCAGCGCATTCAAAACAGGGCAGCCTATGAGCTGCCTGCGGATTTGCAGTCGACTGAAACGGCTTGCCGTATTTTAAAAGAGGCGAAAAAAAGAGGCCAAAAAGCCCTGGATGAGTTTTCAGCCAAACAATTGCTGGGTTCATACGGCATTCCGGTTTCCAGGGAGCGCCTGGTTCACAGCCCGGCGGAAGCGCTGGACGCTGCCGTTGCCATTGGTTTCCCGGTGGTGGTCAAAGCCTGTGATCCGGAGATTCTGCACAAAACCGAGCAGGGACTGGTGTATTTAAATATAAGAAATTCCGACGAAGTATTGGGGGCTTATGATGCCATTCAACAATCCGTTCAAAGGCAGGGGAGGCAGCCGGTTGCGGTGCTGATCGGAGAAATGACAGCTGGAACCAGGGAGTTTCTGGCCGGCATCACCTGGGACGATCAATTCGGTCATTGCCTGGCATTTGGCGTGGGCGGAATTTTTACCGAAGCAATCAATGATATCCGTTATCGGGTGGTGCCTGTCAGCGAATCGGAAGCCGGGGCCATGGTCAGGGAAATCAAACATCCGAAACTGCTGTCCGCATTTCGGGGGATGCCTGAAGTCAATATGGGATCGCTTTCCAAAATACTGTCTACCCTGAGCCTCATGCCGCTTCTGCATCCGGAAATTCGGGAAATCGACATGAACCCGCTGATTGTTTCCGGAGCCGAACCGGTGGCGGTTGACGCCCTGATAGTAATCGGTACTTGACCATTTTTTCGGCCATAGCCATCAGGTTAGGTAACGTTGGAATTCAGGAGATAGAAGCCAGGAGCCAGAATATAAATGATTCAATCCGTTTTAATTCCGGATTCTGACTCCTGAATTCCGGAAAAATATCCTTCCTTTTTTATTTCAGCAAACTCACGAAGCTTGACAAATTCCTAACAATATTATAGTTTGATCACGTCCTGATGCTTCAGTCCCTACCCTGTATGGAGATCCGAATGCCAGCTGATCCTGTTAACGTTCAATTAAAACAGCAAATTGAAAAACTGGAAAAGGAAATCTCGGAGCTTCGCCGCAATGAGGTTCATCTCCGGTCCAGTGAAGAGCGTTTCCAGTCTATTTTTAACAGCATGAAAGATATTTATTTTGAAATGGATTTAAAGGGAAACCTGATCCATTTCAATCAGGCGGTATGCGAAGCATACGGTTATTCAGTGGAAGAGCTGGTCGGAATGAATAATCGGCAATATGCGACACCCGAGGCCGCCAAGCGGATGTACGATATCTTTCATCAACTGTATCTGACCGGAGAACCGGCTGATATCACCGATTATGAAATAATGTCCAAGAATGGGAAACGGCATTCTTTGGAAGTGTCGGCGTATCTGATTAAGGACAAGAACGGTAAACCCATCGGTTTTCGTGGGATCGGCCGCGATGTGACCGATAAAATCAAGATTGAAGAGACTTTAAAGAAAGGCCGCTTGCGGTATCGTGAGCTCTTCAAGGAAGCCCATCGGGCAGAAGAACTCTATCAATCTCTGTTGAACTCATCCCCGGATGCCATCGCCCTTCTTGATGCCTGTCTGCAGATTCAATTCGTCAATCCCGCGTTTATCCATATTTTCGGATGGGCGCTGGATGAACTGAAAAATGATAAAAATCTGCATATCCCCAAGCCATTAAAGCAACCTTTTTCGAATCTGATTAAAAAAGTATTCGATCAGGATCAGCCGATTCGCGGTTATGAAACCCAGCGCTACACCAAGGACGGCCGATTGCTGGATGTGAGCATCAGCGCTTCCCGATATCTGGACCACGCCGGTGATCCGGGCGGGGTTTTGCTGATTATGCGCGACATTTCCGAAGCCAAGCGATATCAATGGCACATGCAGCAGGCCCAGAAAATGGAGTCCCTGGGCACCCTGGCAGGCGGTATCGCCCACGATTTCAATAACCTCCTGATGGGGATCCAGGGGCGCCTGTCCCTGCTGATGTTACATAAGAACCCGAAGGACGTTGATTACAAGCACCTTAAGGAAATCGATGACTACATTATCCGGGCTGCGGACCTGACCCGGCAAATGCTGGGAATCGCCCGGAGCGGCAAATTCGAGGTGAAGCCTACGGATTTGAATGATTTGATCAAAAAACAGAACGTCATGTTCGGCCGGACCAAAAAGGGCGTCATCCTCCATGAGGAGCTGGATGATCAACTGCTTACTGTCGAAGTGGATCAGCGGCAGATTGAGCAGGTATTGCTGAATATGTACGTCAATGCATCGCATGCCATGTCCGACGGCGGAGATATCTACGTCCGGACAGCCAATGTGTTCCTTGATAAAACCCGCACGGATCCTTACGTCCTGGAACCTGGAAAGTATGTTCAGATTTCCATCACCGACACCGGCACCGGTATGGACCAGGCTACCCTGAAACGGGTGTTTGAGCCTTTTTTTTCCACCAAGGAGCGAGGCCGCGGCACAGGTCTGGGGCTTGCGTCCGCCTATGGAATTATTAAAAACCATGATGGATTCATTACGGTTTACAGTGAGAAAGGCAAGGGCACCACATTTAACGTGTTTATCCCCGCTTCATCCAAAGCCGCAGAAATGGAAACAATTTGTGATCAGGCGATCATTGAGGGGCAGGGGCATATATTGCTGATCGATGATGAGCAGATGGTTCTCAGCGTTGCCGAGGAAATGGTCCAGGCTTTGGGGTATCAGGTGACAGTCGCAAGCGACGGGCAGAAGGGCCTTGATATTTATCGGAAAAACCATGGCCAAATCGACATGGTGATTCTGGATCTGATCATGCCGGGTGTTGGCGGTGCGGAAGCTTTCGACCAGCTTAAAGCCATTAATCCCAATGTAAAAGTTCTGCTTTCAAGCGGTTACAGCATCAACGGCCAGGCATCCTCCCTCATGAAGCGGGGATGCAGCGGATTTATTCAAAAGCCATTCAGTATCCAGGATTTGTCCCGAAAAATCAGCGAAGTGATGAAGCTTTCTTAGAAACCCCAATCCTGTCTAAAACGGAAATAACGTTTTTCCTGTGATTTAAACACGGTTCATTCAGGAAAACACGGATTACCAGTCTTTCCCAATGTCCGGCCAACTGTTAATAATCTAAGGAGGGAGTTCAATGAGAAAGGGAAAAAACGTTCTGTTCATCATGTTATTGTTTCTTTTATGTGCCTCTTCAACCGCAATGGCAAACGTCGATCAGCTTTCCAACATGAGTCCTGAATGGATTCGGACCGGTAACCGGAACGCAGCCACGGATTCCACGGATATCGTAGTATATAATCCGGCGGGTCTGACAAAAATGTCTCAAGGGCTTCATCTCAATTTCGGCAATCAATCCTTATTCCGGGAACCCGAACACTCTTATAATTTAGGGCTCCCGGCATCAAACGATAATCGCTGCAACAGTCAGGATTCCAACGATTATTTTATACCCAATTTTTATACTGCCTATAATAAAGGCGATTTATCCCTGTTCGGCGGATTTTATATTCCGGGCGGCGGCGCAGAGGTGGACTACCCGAACGGGTCCATCAATACCCAGTTTATCGGCGCGATGACGGTAATGGGTTCCAGCGGCATGTTCACAGGGTTCACAAACGATTATCTGGATGCCAATTCGACATATTACACCACGGAAATCGGGGCAGCCTACCGGTGCACTGAATTCATATCCCTTGCGGCAGGCCTGCGGTATATCTATGTGAAAAATGAGATCAAGGCCGGTGCGACATTTACTGATGTTTATGCGGGTGAACACAAATGGAAGCTGAGATATGACACGGACGCGGATGGGGCGGGCGGTGTTCTTGGAATGAACCTTTCCCCGCACAGGGACGTCAATATCGGTCTGCGGTATGAAACCCGGGTGGTTTTGGATTTTGAAACCGATTTGAAACAAAATGATTTCCCGGAGGAATTCGGACTCGCAGAGTACAAAGACAAAAACAGAAGGGACTTCCCTGCCATGTTCGGCATCGGTCTTGAATACCGGATTTCACCAAAATGGACGACGGAATTTGATTATAATATGTATTTTCAGGAGGATGCAGACTGGGGAAAAACATCCACCGGAGAAGACCTCGCGGATCTGGCCGGCGAATGCTGGAGCCTGGGCGGAACCGCCGGTTACCAGGTTAACGAACGCTTCAAGGTGAGTATCGGTACGATTTATACAAAATTTGAATGGAACGACATGGACCGGTATTATGAAACCATCGGCGCCTTTGAAACATTGTATACGGACAACTGGCATCTTGGAACAGGTTTTGCCTGGGAATTCAGGGATGGTGTGACATGTAATTTTGCGCTGGGCCGAACCTTTTGGAAAGATGAGACCATTAATTTTGTGAGGGCCACCGACAACGGGCTTCCGCCGGTCAGCGTGGATACTGAAAACGCCACCACCATTGTGGCTTTAGGATTTGATTTGTCGTTTTAGGGTTTTCCATTAATTTTTTAACGGAGGATGTATGGAAAAAAAATGTTTGCTGATTGTTTCGGTTTTAATGCTTTTTGCTCTGACTGGCTGCAGCGATTCCCATCACTCAGCGCCGCCGGAAACATCTCCGCCTGAACTTTCGGACGGAGACGTGGTTTCTTTTACCCTGCTGCAAACCACAGACGTCCACCATCGCGCCAGTGGCTCAGGTTCGTTTTTAACTTACAGTCCTGGCGACGGCATGGATAGTTCTGATGGTTTCGACCAGACTCAGGGCGGTTATGCGCGGCTGACGACAAAAATTGCCGAAGCCCGGCTTGCGGCCATGGCTCAGAAAATCCCGACCGTGCTGGTGGATTCCGGCGACTTTCTGATGGGCACAGTGTATGACATGACCATGGGCGATACCCCGGCAGCATTTTATTTTATGGAATTCATGAATTATGACGCCGTTACCTTCGGCAACCATGAGTTTGATTATGGGCCAGCAGGCCTTGCCATGATTTTGAATAATGCACGGGGCGAGGATGGAACCGGGTTTACGGTACCCATTGTGGAGTCCAATATGAAGACCGATGGGGTGGCCGGAACGGATG
>QZKW01000014.1 GCA_003599885.1 Desulfobacteraceae bacterium
TCAGAAATGGTTTAAGCGAATAGAGGCTTTTTAACTTAATTGCAGGGGGGTCAAAATTGGGTTATCGCAGGGGGTCAATTTTAGGTTGTCATTTCCATAGGCAATGCCAAGCGTTTGTTTACGTTCGGCAAGATAGAGCAAAGCGGCTTTTATATCGTCAAATGTCCGGGGAGGAACTCCGGGGTGGGTGTCATTATATGCAGCCTCAGTCCCGGCGAGGGTTGAGATCCTTAAATCACAAGCGTGTGCCGTTTGTATTAATGGTGCAAGAACGACCAGCCGATTTAACTCGATCCAGCATGGCGAAAAGATCTTTATGTAAAAAAGGTTCCCCCTCACCTGAAAAAGAAAAACGCTGGGTGCCCATTCCCGAAAGCTCATCAATCAGTGAACTAACGGACAAAATATTGGCGTCCCTGGGCTGTGATGTATTTTGCCGCCCGGTTAACCCTACAACGATATTTAACTGCTATCAAACATCTCCCCCTTCCGTTTTCGATGCGACAGACAGGCGCGATGATTTTTAAGCTGAATCCAGCTAATTTGACTTCTCTCTTATAAAATAAAATCCATCCCGCTAAAAAAGCCTGAAGGGATGCCACAACGGCATCCCTTCAGGCTTTTTTGTTCATTGCCAAAATCAAAGAGTCACCCATCTGGCAGATAGCTTGCAAGATTGACAGCCCCTTAAAAAATAAAATTTCGAAAAAGCAGTGGGTCGCCTCAGGTTTTTCGAACCCATATTTCAGGATTTCCCCTATTGACTTATCTTAACCTTTACGTCATATTCATCCTAAACACTGTTTACAATTACAAGCAAAGATCAAAACAGAAACCGACTAACAAAAAAATAACCAATGCATTTTTCAAGCAACTTACATTCGGGGGAATCCATGAAAAAATTACACGTAACGATCTTACTGGCCGCCATCCTTTTACTTCCTGTCAGCGTCTTTGCGGGCGGCAGCAGTTACACCTGCAACACCAAATACCCCATCGTCATGGCCCACGGCATGGGCGCCTCCGCTGAGATACTCGGCATCGTCGATTACTGGTGGGGCATTCCGGATGCGATGGAAGATGAAGGCGCGAGAGTCTACATCACATCCGTCAACGGCATGGATTCCACCCGCAACAAAGCCATCAGTTTCAAAAATCAGTTCATGCAAATCAAAGTTATTACCGGGGCCGCCAAGTTGAACATCATCGGCCATTCCCATGGCACCGTTTATACCCGCGACGCCGTCTCCAATCTGGGCATCAGCAGCTATGTGGCCAGCCACACCAGTATTGCCGGCCCGCACAGAGGCAGCGCGATTGCAGACATCATCGTCGGCGTGGTTCCCGATTCAATGGAATGGCTGGTCGGCGGAACTCTTGATTTCGTATATGCCTTCATCTTCGGCGACACCAGCCCCAACAGCCTTCAAAACGGCTATGACATGACCCGTCCCTATATGATCAACACGTTTAATCCCAACACCCCCAACAAATCCGGCATTTACTATCAAAGCTGGGCCGCAAAAGCCAAAATCGGTTGCCCGAGCGTGATTCTGGCGCCCACTTGGCTGGTGCTTCTGGCCTATGAAGGTGCCAACGACGGCCTGGTCAGCGTGACCAGCGCCAAATGGGGCAACTTCAGGGGTATTGAAGAAGCCGCATGGTACAGCCCTGGTTGCGACCATTTAAATATCGTCGGCCAGTTGTTCGGCATCACCCCGGGGTTTGATGCTGGTGAATTTTATGTCGACATTGCTGCTGATCTGAAAAACAGAGGGTATTAATCACAAATTCTTGACGAAAACCTCCCTAAAAACCAAAAACCGGGAGGGATGCTTTTGCAGCATCCCTCCCGGTTTTTTTATGCAAATATGAACTATTACATCTGAAATCATCAACCATTTTTCTTGGTCGATGCCTGGCCTTTCCTTTTTTTCAGTTGCCGGGTGACATCCTGGCCCACGGCAAGAAGGCCGATGGTTTTGCCGTCTTCATTCTTTAACACGGCGTCAAACCAAACAATCTCGCGTTTTTCTCCAGTTCGCGTGATTATGGAAGACAGGTTTCCTGAAGGGATCTCCTGACGTTCATTTCTGGGGTCATCGCCCGAAAAGCTGTCGCTTCCATTTTCAGGAGCGAAGACATCCACCCAGTACCGGCCTTTGACATCTTCGAGGCGATATCCGGAAACCATCTCCATATAGGGATTAAACCGAAGGATGCGCCCTTCCGTATCCAGAATCAGCACGATGCCTGGCGCGGCGTTAAAAAGGGTCTCCGCAAAGTCCCGGTATTCAATCAGCCGTTTTTCAGCTTTGATGCGCTCACTCACCTCCATTTCAAGGGCCATCTTCTGCTTGTCCAAATCCAGCATTTTTTCTTCGAGTTTTTTAATCAGACGTTCGCTGTATAACTGATACACGCCTTTTTCTTCATCATCTTGAATGCCGGGAGTGTTGACACCCCCATTACTGATATTCCCCATTACCCTGGCGATGGTATTCAGCAGGTCTTCATTTCGAAATGGTTTTGAAATAAAAGCTTCAGCCCCGAACTTGACGGCGAGTTTTTCATCTTTTTCGCTGGTGTAGGTTCCGGAACAAAAAATGAACGGGATGTTTTTTAATGTTTCGTCTTTTTTACATTCCCGGCAAAAATAGTATCCGTCCATCACCGGCATCAGGATATCTGATATGATCAGGTCAAACTTTTCCCGTCTCAATATCTCTAAGGCGGTTTCGCCGTTGTCCGCCTGTGCGGCGGTATATCCCTTAGTTGTCAGCAATGTCGCTATCAACAGCAGATTTGTCCGGTCATCGTCAACAATAAGGACTTTCACGTTTTAACCTCCTGAAAATGTTAGAACAGGGGACAGGAAATGAACCCCAGCCGGGCCAGCCGGAATTTTAATGCAGTTTCGAGGCAGCCCAGGCCGTAAGTGACACTGCGTGAAAAATTGATGGATGACGCTTCTTCAAAATAAAGCGTCGGACAACTGACTTCGGCGATCATATATCCCAGCCATAGAATCTGAGCCAGCATCTGGTTGTCGAACACAAAGTCATCGGAATTGTTTTCCAATTTTAATTTCAGCAGAAGATCCTTAGAGAATGCGCGATAGCCGGTATGGTATTCCGACAATTTGGCTCCCATCAGCATATTTTCAGCAAGCGTGAGAAACCGGTTGGCGACATATTTCCATTTCGGCATCCCGCCTTTTAACGCATATCCGCCCAGGATGCGAGAGCCTAAGACGCAGGAATACAAATCGTTTCCGATCATGGACGCCATGGCCGGGATTAATTTCGGGGTATACTGATAATCCGGATGGACCATGATAATGATGTCCCCACCCTGCTCCAAAGCCAGCCGGTAACAGGATTTCTGATTGGCCCCGTATCCCTTGTTTTTCGGGTGGGTGTGGACCAGAGTATGGGGAAGCGATTGGGCAATCCGCGTGGTTTCATCATGGCTGGCGTCATCCACCACAATCACCTGGTCCACTATATTTTGCGCCATCACCTCGTCATGGGTCCGCTTTAATGTCGCCCCCGCATTGTACGCCGGCATAATAACGATGATCTTTTTATTATTGAACATGCTGATCTCCTAACGTAGCCTGTGCTTTCAACTCCGGTTTCCGGTTCATTGAGGGGATCTTTTTCTCCCCGATTTTTCAATATCATTTACAATATCAGCGGCTGACAATACTTTTTAAAATAAAATACCTTCGCGCATGAAAGCAAAAAATATGACAATGCAGTGGCCATTGCCGCGCCGATAAACCCGATATGACTGACAAGAATATAATCCAGCAGCAAATTAACAACAACGCAACATGCCGTGAAGGTTTGAATGATTCTGTATTTTTTCAGGCTATCAAAAATCGCGTCATAAAACAGGCTGTATAATGTGCAAAGCGCGCCAATCATCAGTATTCTGAAAACAACCACCGATTCTTCATATCGGCCCTTGTAGGTTATGGATACAAATTCCGGTACAATGAAAAATAAAAAAACTAAAAACACAAGTCCCAGCAACATCAGCTTCTGTCTTTTATTAGTCAGATAATCCACAATTTTTTCTTTATTATTGATGTGTTCGGAAATAAATGGAAGAAAATAGATTCTCATGATGGCCAATATCATGATTTGCCCCTTGAAAAACTGGTATCCGAGATTGTAAACCCCAATTTCCTCCATGGTGGCTAATTTTCTTAAAATGATGTTGTCCCCCCAGTTCAGCAGGTATACGGAGGTTCCGCCCAGGGCCATCCACCGGGTATAGTGAATGAATGGCTTAAAAGCGCTTTTGTCATAAATCAGTGGCATAAATTTTTCGTATTCTGATTTTTTAATAAAAAAACAGGCTGTTACGGTAGGTGAGATAAAGAATATCACAAACAGTTTTTCCAGCGTTATTTCCCATAAATATTGCGTCATAATTAATAAAATGATGGATATTCCGGAGCTCACCAATAAAAATAAGGATTCCCGGATCCGGTGATTCAGTGCCACAAAAACGCCGGCCACAAAGCTTTCCACGATCATTCCGAAAAAAACCGGAATCAAAAGAAATACTTGAGATTCAGTCAGCTTTGTAAAGAGAATAATCTGATTTTTCAGCAAAAAAATGACAAACACAAATAATATAAAAGAGATGCAAAGAACAATCATTCTGGAGGTGATGGTTCGGCTGATCTTCTGATTTTTCGCAAATTCCTCGACGCCAAATACAATTGTCGGTTTTGACGATGAGAGGACGATTGTTGAATTAAAACCATAGACAATCATCATTCCAAGGGAATATATCCCGAGAACTTCCGGTGACAGATAAACCGCCAGAATAATCGGCATCAGAAATGAAAAACCTAACCCGCCGACCCTCAACATTCCGTAAGAGAGCAGAGTCCTTCCCTGATGAATCTCATTTTTAAACCAGTCGATCATTTCTGTCCGTCAAGATAAGGGGCGCTTGCGAATGAATGTTTTTTCGTGATGAATAAATTTTCATAGAGCCCATTGCAAGGTAGATAAGCAACGAAATTAGTGAAACCGTCATAGCCGCCTTTATGTATGGAACCCTGTACCTCAATTCTATATTGTGGGCTCCCTTATCAAGGAGAATCCCCATAAAACCGATATTGGCCTTCATCATTGGTATGGGTTGTCCATTGTCAAAAGCTTCCCAGCCTCCATCAAACGGAATGGAAAAGAACAGGAATTTTTTTCTATCCAGCGAAATATTGCCCTTGAATTGTTTTTGGCTGAAATAAACCATATCCAGAGCATCTGTTTTTTTCTGCGAAACGATTTCTGTAAAGTCGTTTAACGTAAAATTTTTTATTGAATTTTCAATTTGTTGTGACTCGATCCGGGCAATATCGGTCAGGTCCTTGTCAGTGACGCATGCCAAAAACAACGCGATGTCTTTTTGTGTTTTCGATAATTTTTCAAATTCAGCGACATTTATATACCTGTCATAAGTAAATCCAAATGGCATTGCATATTTGTTTTTTGTAACCATCACATCGCCAAATTGTTTTATCGGCTCATATGTCATTTGATAAAAACTATTTTTCGCCGCCAGATCAGCCGGTTTAACCAGGTTGTACTTTACACTGGCAATGGCCTGAAGAACCGGTCTCTGCAGCAGGCCAATCGCCCACCGTGTTTCCACTTCCTTTCCTGGTTCAATAACTTCGAGCGCCTTTAAAAAATCAATGTATTCCTGTTTGTTAAAAGAAGAATAGGATGGTGTGCCGAAGTAGCCATGCACCTTTGCGTCATTAATGCTGTTAACCTCCCCAAGAGGGGACGGATAGTCTTTGTTTACCCGGTAAAAGCCAGAATCAACCGACTTTAAATAATTAACAGCTTCTACGGTGTAATCATTATATCCCACCTTGCTCTCAAATTGTTCCCTGGTTAAGGTTTCCCGGTTATTAACCGTGATTGACGATAAATATCCGGCCTCAAAGCATAATAGAACCAGCAACACCGGTTTGATATAACGATGGAGTGCTTCATAACGCAATACATATAAAAGCCCCGAATAGAGGAACAGCATAAAGCTGATTTCCAGTCGAAGGTCGCTGCGGATCAACATTTTTCCGGCCAGGGGCGTTCCGCTTAAAAAAGGGAAGTGAAGCAAGGTGAGCAGCACCAAGAGAGAGCTGAATAAAACAATATAATTAATGCGGTTACGCTGCTGAATATTTTCAAATCCATACAGCCCAAACAACAGGACAATAAAGGGAATGAACATGGACAGGCCGTGTTTATAATAATTTCCCATAAACGCATACAACGCGAATCGGAAAAAGGGAAACATCACGGGGATCAGCCATAACAGCAAGAACAGGGAAAATATGGTTCTTTTCCGTTTATCCGGTAAGACAAATATTTGGGGAAGCAGCAGCAGGGGCAGCAAGCCGGCATAAAAAATCGGGGCGCCAAGGTAGGTTTTCCAGCCGGAATAATGGCTGCCTGTTCCCATCAGATCATTGGAGAACAATCGCATGATGGATGTCACGCCTTGAAACCGGTCCACAATGCTGAAAACCGATCCTGAGACTAACTTTGCGCCGGCCTGAACATCACCCGACACCCTTGGGCTGTTGATCATTTCCAACAGATTATTATAACTGAAAACAGCGTTCATGCCGACACCGATAGCTCCGGCACCAGCCAGCTTAAACAAAAAGGCAATGGAGTTTTTTACATTCGATTCCGGCTCAGACAACATTCTTAAAAGTGCGTATGTAAAAAGAAATACTGAGTATAAATACAGCCGGAACGGATTTCCGGCTGTAAAGAAGACAGCCACAGGAAACAATAACCAGTTGTTTTTTTGATAAAACAGCTCAAACGCGTACAACAACAGGATAAAGTAAACCACATTGGTGGAATGGCCGTACCATCCGCTGGACCCTACAATCAGGTACCCGAGACATGATGCCAGCAACCCGCCTGCCACACATGAATATTTAGAAAATTTTAAAGTTTTAAAAAAAAAATAAAAGAGAACGCCCGTTATTGTTGATTTTAATAGCTCAATAAAAACAATTCCATATGCAAGGCGGTCCATTCCGAACAGGTTGAACAACCAAAAAAACGGACTGCTGATGCCGCCCGGAAAAATGGATTGCCCCATCCCTTCGCAAAAAGACCAGGTGGGAAGACCTTCGGTGCGAATATACCGGGCGGAGTGAACGAACTCCGGGTAGAACTGATTATAGGAATCACATCCGGCATCCAGATAAATTAATAATTTGTCGAGTACGATATAGTCTTTAAATACAAACAACTGGACGATAACCACCAGCGTAAAAAACAGGTAGAATCCATTTATGTGATCAAGTAAATCATCGGAGCTTTTGGGTCTTAAGGAACAGGCAGACGGGACCGGTGCTTTGGAAACGACATTTGTTTTTTTAGGGTTCTTCTTCCTCATTTTAAATGATCTCGATTATCATGATGATTTATTTAAAGTTCGGTTTTTTAATCATGGACTCGTCAAAGTAAAAAACTTCAACCTCAGTATCATCAACGCCCTGACCATGATATTTTTTAAACAGCGTTTTTACATAGGCTGCCACTTTCGGGTCAACATGGCGCTCTTTATATTTTTCCCATATCACCCACCCCTGCCTGTTCGTTACAAGGTCATTAAAAAATTGTTCAAAGCGGTATGAACTGGGTCCGGAGGTTCCCTGTTTTACATAGCCTAAACTGATAATCGGGGTATTCGGGGGGATTCCTGCCATATAATAATCTTTAAGTCCCTGAATGAAAATGACGTCTTTGGGGTTTAGATGGTCCTTTACCGTCTGATATGCAACGGATGGGACAGGCTGCAATAAAGCGCCATGGTACAGAGCGTTTTGCAACTTGAAAAAATTTCCGGCCTGGGCCAGCAACAGCATCGCAACTCCGGCAACCAGGATAAATCTGTTTCGGAAGGTTTTCAGAATAATGAAATAGACAAAACAGACCAGAAGAATTGCAAACGGAACCGTATGGCTGATAAACCGATAATGATTTCCCGAGAAATTTGCAAAATATACAAAAAAAACAATGGTGGTCAGAACAATTATTATGCAGAATAAAATTTTTCTTCTGAGCTGTTCAGAAGGCATATAAAGCAAAAGAATCACGCTTCCGGTCAACAGGCTAAGGCTGATTAGGCTGTAAAAAGGCCTTTGGACGATTAATTGAAAATATATCGGATTGTAGGCTTTGAAGAACAACATGTAATGGGTGAGATTGGTAAAAACTTTTTCAGGTATAAACGGAAAAATGATCAGGCTTGCGATGCCTATGGTTATCAACCGGAGGGTGTATTTGCGTTTTTTCTCCATAACAGCGACAATCAAAAGATAAATAATCGCTGCAAGGGGGAGAACCATCGAATTAATATGAATGTGATAGGCGAAATAAAGTACAATGAAAGACAAGCCGGCATACAGCCAGTTAAAATTAAGACAGTCTGCGATCAAGGATTGTTTCGGGCTTTCATTTTCCTTCTTTCTTGGGAATCCTTCCGTGGCTTTGTGTACAAGAAAAGCCCAGATACAGAATGTCGGCAACAGAAGGGCATACATTCGTGAGTAGCGCCAGTAACGCATAAAATCCGGGTTCAACAGGAAAACGATTGAAACGAAAAGAGAAAATAAAAAATTTTGCGTGAAGTAAGCGCAGACAAAAAATGAAATCCCGATAAAAACACATCCGGAAACAGCAGAAACCAGTCGGGTTGACCACTCGGAAACACCAAATAATTTGAATGACTGGGCCACCAGAATGGTGTGCGGCCAGGCCCGGGTGTATTCTTTGTGTGATGGTGCGTTTTTTATAAAATCCCAGGAAACATACGTTCCTGTTTCCTGATAGCCCTTTGCTGCTTTGAGAACCAGGAATTCATCATCCCAGAAATCCAGACCATCCAGCCGAAAACTGAAGATCAGAAAAGCTGCAATAATCAAGATACAGACAGCTAAAATATATTTTGGCGGGACAGCGTTCTTAAGCTTTTCAGTAAATGAACAAAGCGCCATCGGTTTTTTCAGGGAGGAGGAAAAAAATTCCGCTAAAACTTCAGAGACCGCCTTACGATTAAGAAATAAAAAAACCCATGTTAAAAAAACAGCGGTTAATGTTGCCGGATACGTCCAGGTTATTTTATCCAAATCTTTCAGAATTCTGGTCGGCAGAAATCCGGCGGCAATTCCAGCCCCTAAAAAGATTAAATAAAAATAATTGAAAAATAGCAAAAGACCGTTTTCTTTGGTGACAGTATCTTTTTTTTGAGTTGTTTTTTTGGGTGATGGCATAAAAAATTGAATTCAATGTTTTTTAAGTGCTCTTTCAATATCGCTGCAATGAATAATTTCAGGTGGATGATTTTGTTTTTTTCTGATTCCGGTTTGCTTTAATCAATACGGTTTTTTCTTCCGGCGCATGGCCTATTTGAATTTTCATCTGCCCCATTTCTGTATTGATGTACGCAATCAATGCATAAATAAAAATCGCCAACCCGACCATTTCAAGAGGTTCCTCGACCGTGACGAAGAAGAGATAATGATAATATGGCCCGCTGCTTCCTTGCGTAAAGGTATTCCAGCTCTCAAGGAGCTCAATGCCAATGGCGCTGGAAACAAAAATTGTACCGGCGGTAATGAAAAGATTGCGTGTCCGAACCGGCAAACTGAATACGAATTTAACATAAACCAGCATGAAAAAAACAATTCCGGCTGAATAGGGGATAACCCATGCGTAATATAAAACCCCTGTTGTGTGCAGGGTTTCACGGATGGGGATCATCAGGGCTTCATGTATTGCAACGGACTCATCGATGGTCAGGAAAACAAAAACAATGGCAAGTCCCAGCCAATATAAATATGGAGCGTGTTCTTTTTTTTTATAATATGCAATGAGACCAAGAAGCGTCAGGCAGAACAGCCATTCAATCACAACAAAAAGCGTGGGGATGCTTCTTTCAGAGTCTAAATTAAATACGTTCACAAAAAGCAGTTTAAAAAATCCGCTATTTTGATTCACCCCGAGATGGTATACCGAAAACTGCCCGATGATATGCATGAGGGTAAGAAACGCAATCATCCACATCAGGCGTTTCATTATCCAGCCGGGATCCAGTAAAATTTCAACACAGGATATGGACTTTTCTTTCATAATTCAAATCCTTTGAGTCAGGCGTTTCATTGTAAAAGCTGATTTGATCCGGTTTTCAAGGACGGTTTTGTTATCTTTCGTCTAACCATTCGTATAGCCGCCGCTATAGGACTGGAACTCATAATTGATAATTTAGTGATGGTCTATGATAAAATTCGTATATTTGTATTTTGATCTGTTAAAGCCTTTAAAATTGTTATAATATTTAACGTTATTTTGCAATTGGATAAAGCACGGATTTAAAAAATTGATTTATCATTGAGACCAAAATGCTCTGTTTTTGAGGCATTTTACTCGGATGGTGAAAAGGCATTTTTTGAAGATACTTAAACTCTGTTATGAATATCCGCCTCTTGGCGGCGGCGGCGGCCATGTCGTTTACGGGCTTTCAAAACAGCTGGCGGCCATGGGACACCATGTTGACCTGGTGACCATGAAATATAAAGGGCTGCCTCACTTTGAACAGGCAGAAAACTTTTCAATTCGCCGGGTGCCGTGTCTTCGTCATAGCCCGGTTATCTGTCACCCCCATGAACTGATAAGCTATCTTTGCACAGCGCTGCCAACCGCCCTGAAAATGACCACAGAAACCCCCTATGATATTATTCACGCCCATTTTATATTTCCTGACGGGATTCTGGCGTATCTATTGTCAAAGATTACAGGAATTCCTTATCTGATCACATCACACGGATCAGATGTGCCGGGTTTTAACCCTGATCGGTTTATAAGGCTGCATAAGATATTGCGTCCCCTGTGGAAGCGGATCGTTGGGTCATGCAGTCAGGTAATTTGCATCACGCGATATATAGAAACGCTTTTAAAGCAGGCAATGCCTGAAGCAAGAACAGTGATTATACCCAATGGCTTTTTTCCGGGGCGTTTTCGAACAGGAAAACAAAAACAAGACAGGATTCTTATTGTCACCCGCATGTTCAAACGTAAAGGAGTCCAGCATTTTTTGGCGGCTGTTGACGGATTGGTGATGAACCATGAAATTCATATTGTTGGCGACGGCCCGCATCTGGACACCTTAAAGCAGCAGGCCGAAGCCATGACAACCCGCGTTCAATTTCACGGATTTTTGGAAAACAGCTCGGCACCGTTTGGGGATTTGATGGAAACGTCCAAAATATTTGTATTCCCGTCTGAATCCGACAATTTCCCCATCGTCCTGCTGGAAGCCATGGATGCCGGAATGGCGATCATTACGACGAAAAATACGGGGTGCGAAGAAGTCGTGGACAATACGGCTTTACTGGTCAGCCCGGGAGATACTGAGGGGCTTCGTCAGGCGCTGATTAAATACCTCGGCGATTCATTGCTGTGTGAGCAATCAGTTGAAAAGGCCAGACGGAGACTGGATGAAAACTTCACCTGGGACGCGGTCGCAAAAAAATATGTCAATATTTATGATAAAGTTCTAAAGACCAACTATTCTGAGTAAATTATAATATAAATCTGGGCTGCGTGTAAATAAACTGGTGCATCGAAATACCCCCTTTTTGCCAGTTCGATAATAGGGGGGAATTTTAGGGACGGTCCTGCATAAATGCATAAGTCTCATTTTGTAGAGACAATCCGGTCTGCTTCTGGCGCTCTAAAATCGTTCTTTCAGTCTTGCTCATTTCTTAAAGACTCAAAATACGAATCCATCAACCCTCCGGCCTCTTCCAGGGTTCTGATTTTCGTGATGGATTCCCGGAACCGGCTCGCGCCCGGCAGTCCCTTGACCAGCCAGGTCAGGCGGCTTCGCATCATTCGGCAGGCGTTAAGTTCCCCGAAATAGGCCACGGATGCGGCCGCAAACGCTTTCATTGCAGAAAATCGCTGGTCTATTGTGACGGCCGAATACCTGCCATGGGTCATCAGATCATGAATTTGTGAGAAAATCCAGGGGTTTCCCATGGCGGCCCGGCCCACCATCACCCCGTCGCATCCGGTTTGGGTGAGCATGCGGATCGCGTCTTCGGGCCGTGTGATGTCCCCATTGCCGATAACCGGAATTTTGATCCGTTGTTTTAATTCCGCTATCAAGGTCCAGTCCGATATCCCGGTAAACCCCTGGGTGGCGGTCCGGGGGTGCAGGGTAATGGCGTCTATTCCGGAATCTTCGGCAATTCGGGCAAGAAGGAACGCCTCTTTGCCGGAAGGCTCCCAGCCGCTGCGGATTTTAACGGTCAGCGGAATGCGGATGGCCTTTCGAACGTTTGTGAATATCTCCCGCGCTTTTTCAGGATCTTTCATCAGGGCTGAGCCTGCCCCGCCTTTCAGGATCTTTTTCACCGAACACCCGCAATTGATATCGATGATGTCCGCACCCGCTTCCGCCGCCATGACTGCGGCATCCGCCATGATCGCCGGGTCCGCGCCGAATAACTGAAAGGAAACCGGTTTTTCATCCGCATCGCTTGCCAGCATATTTTGGGTTTTTGGTGACCCATAGGTCAGGCCGTTGGCGCTGATCATTTCGCTGCACACCAGACCGCATCCAATCTTTCGGACGATCCGCCGGAACGGCAGGTTGGTGATGCCGGCAAGGGGCGCCAGAACAGTGATGCCGTCTATGTGTAAATTTCCGATTTTCATTCAGGGATTGTCTTCCGGGTTTTATCGACAGCCGGATTGGCGTAACAAAACAGGCAATTGTGATGGCACGGGTGTTCGCTATATATCCCGATATCCGTTGAGACCATACACCCGCATCCCTGTTTTATCCGCTGGCCGGTGTCTTGTTTAAAACTGAGACTCCCGCCGAACAGGTCAGCCAGAAGCTGGCTGGGGATGCACGCGCTGGCCGTCACCCCGGAACCGGGAGACAATGCCGCCAGGACGTCTTTTTCACAGCAGGTATACAGTTTCACAGGGGTGGACGCAAGAACAGCCGCCATTTTTTTTAATACATCCACTTTCCGGCCCATGTCCGGCTCGATAAAGGCAAATTCCGGGTAGGGTTTGGGCCGCTGAAGGATTTTGGGGTAATGGTCCATAAAACTGGTAATGCAGCGGGAAACCCCGATTGCGGCCATAAACCCGGCCAGTCTGGAAAAATCGTGAAGGGTGTCGCCGGTGGAGCCGTCGGGCCGGGTATAAAAACAGATGGGGTCAAACCGCCAGGATACAGTCGCCGGGCCAAAGGTATCGCACAAGGCTTCCGCCTGCTTCATGCGTCCGTCAAGGGCCGGCGGGCCGGGCTCCAGAAAAAGGGAATCGGAATTGACCGTAAAGTTAAAAAACAGGTGATACCCTTTTTGCCGGAGCAGAGTTCCGTAACCGCCTTCGATAAACCGGCTGAAATCCTTGGACCAGAACACAATGGTATGAACATGGTCAGGGGAGGCGGGAATAACGGATTTTTTCTGATTATACGGATTGACGGTTTCAAAAAATCCCTTATTGACCCGCTCCATAAACCAGTCCATGTAAAACGCCGGAATGTCGGTGCGGCGGGAAGCGGAAAGAACGATTTTGGGAGTCATATTAGTTTAAAAAACAAGCGATTCGATGGCAAGGCAAAATGCGCCAAATGCAAGGCGCGCAAATACCGAGCAATGATTAGTACTTTTCGTACTTTGAAGCTTCGGAGGATGCGGCGCAACGCAGAAGTTGGACATTTTGTCTTGCCATCAGGTTTTGGGCTTTCGGTCAGACAAAGACACCACCTTGGGGCCGCCCATTTTATCCGGAGCCGGTTTTTTTTTCATCAGCTTTGTTTTTTCAGGCGGTGTTTCATCCGGTTTATGCTCAACCGGTGCTGTCACGAGCTCCAGGCGCATCCGCTTTCCGCCCATGGTGAATTCATCGCCGTTGATGTAGGCATTTTTTAAAATCCACGATACGGTTTGAAGTGGGATTTGCAGAAGCAGGAGCTTGACATGGTACCAGTCTTTCTTGGCGTCCGGCAGAATTTCTTCGACCCGGGCAAAGGAAAACGGCTGGTCTTCATAATAGATCAGGACAATATCCTGGGTGGTGGTCATGATGATGGTTCCTGTTAATCGGTGTTTTTCGGCAAAATCAGGGTCCGCAGCCAGTGGCTGAAGGTGTTGCCGTTTAAATTGTCCCGGTCCAGCTGGTCAATATCAGAGGCCAGCATGGCCGGATCGGAAAACCAGTCCGAGCGCTTGACAAAGGGGATGTCCGGATCCAGATGCTTGACGATGCGGGCCGGATTTCCGGCAGCGATGACGTTGGCGGGGATGGATTGCACGACCACGGACCCGGCCCCCACAATGCTGTTTTCCCCGATGGTTACGCCTTTGCAGATGATGGCGCTGTCTCCGATCCAGACGTTTTCACTGATATGAACAGGCCCCGGGTTTCCCAGAGAATGGACCCGGTTGTAGACATCATGCCAGTCGGTATCGGTGATATAAACGGAGCTGGCGATCATGCAGTTGTCGGAAATGGTGATTTCATCCGCCGAACTGATGCGGACCCCCGGACAGATCAGGCAGCAGTCGCCGATCTGGATTTTCCCTTTGCCTTTTTCCTTGGCCCAGACCGTAAACCGCACCTTGTGGTCTGAGGTGGTGATAATATTGGCGTGTTTACCAAGGGTGATGGGTGCGCCGAAAACTTCAATATTCCAAGGATTTAGAAATGTAAACCCATCCCCCATGGAATCGAACTGGGGTTTGATGAAATGCCGGGCATACCACTGCTGAAATTTTAGATGGGCTTTTTTAACGGCATATGGCCGATGATCTTTTCGCAAGACACGTTTCCTGATTTCTGAATGGACCGGTTACGCCAGTCCGGACGCGGCCCAGAATTCGTGGCTGAATAAATCGCAGGCCGGGGACAGGTGGTACAGGGCGTCGGCGGCCATGATGACCACCCCGTTGGTCCAGGTGATCTTGTCTTCGGGCCAGATAACCATGTCCGGAAAAGTGAATCCGCACCAGTAGGAGCCGTCGTCAAAAGTGCGGCCGCTGATCCACTGAAACACGATCTCCGCAAGTTTTTTATTTCCCATGCCGGAAAGCGCCAGCACCAGCTCCGATGTTTCGGCGATGGTCACCCAGGGCTGGTCCGACACGCAGCGGATGCCCATGCCTTCCACGACAAATTTCTTCCAGTGCTGATCAATGCGTTTTCGGGCCGCCTCTCCGGTCACGGCCCCGGACAGCACCGGATAAAACCAGTCCATGGAATACCGGGATTTGGTCATGTTAAACAAATGGTAACCGTCCCGAACCGCATGGCCCAGGGCCGACTTGGCCGCCTGCCATTCGCGTTTTTCCTTGTTCAGGATGCCTGCAATGGCCAGGGCGCATTTCAGGCTCATATAGATGGAACTGGACCCGGTGAGAAGGGCCATGTGATCGATTTCCAGTTCGGGGCTTTTGGCCCAGTAGATTTCTCCGGTCGGGGCCTGCATGCTGACGGCGAAATCCATGGCCCGGCAGATGACCGGCCACATCCGGATCAGAAAATCCCTGTTTTTGGTGACCAGGTAGAAATGATAGACCCCCACCGCGATATAGGCGGTAATATTGGTGTCCCTGGTTTTATCCAGGGGCTCACCGTCCAGGTAGGAGGCGTACCAGCTTCCGTCTTCCAGTTGAATGTCCGCCAGCCACTCAAAGGCGCGTCGGGCCTCAGGGAGATATCCGCCGATGCAGAGTCCCATGGCCGCTTCAATATGGTCCCAGGGGTCGGTTTTGCCCCCTTCGCTCCAGGGGATGTCGCCCGTGTCCTTTTGCAGTCGCGCCAGCAGGGCCGCCAGCTGGTCGATGTCTACGGCGATTTCCTGCTTTTTTTCTGAAACCTCCCGCTTCATACGGTTTCCTTTTAAGTTTTAGACCAAAGATATTGAAATTAAATTTTTCCGGGAGCCATCTTCCTGAATATTGGCTCTTGGATCATGTCGAATTTATGTGAATTTATTTTTATGCCAGATTTCAAAAACCGGGGCAATAACTTTTGCACAAGCCGGTTGGAAAAGCGATGATCAGGCCCGCCGTTTCTGGAATACCTGAAAGCCGTTTTCCACCAGGGTTTTTGCCAGAGAAAACCAGATGCTCTGATTGGGCCGGGTGGGTTGATCGCATGCCATGTATTTCAATTGCTGCTCGTACCAGGTCACCTCCAGCAGCGCCATTTTATCGATGATCGGGATGCCCGTTGTCAAAGGCTTCACTGTGCTGGTATAAGCTTCTCCGGATAAAATTTTATTGGGAAGATCCGGGTCAATGGCCATGGGCCGGGCCAAACCCACGAGATCAATCCGGTTGTCCGCAACCGCTTCCGCCATGAAGTTTGAGGTTCGGAATCCGCCGGTAATCATCAGAGGCGTTTGAATTTTTTGGCGAATTCCGGAGGCATAGGAGAGAAAATACGCCTCGCCGTCATGGGTTTGCCCTTTTGCGGTTCTGCCGGTCATGGCGGGCCGCTCATAGGTTCCGCCGGAAATTTCGATCAAATCGATTCCTTCGGCTGCCAGGACTTCGGCAACTGCCAGGGATTCGTCTTCGGTGAAGCCCCCGTGCATAAAATCCGATGAGTTGAGTTTTATCCCGACCGGAAATTTCTTCCCCACGGTTTTCCGGATGGCGCGGTATATTTCCAGAACAAACCGCATCCGGTTTTCCAGGGAACCGCCCCAGTCGTCGGTGCGCTGGTTGTGATGGGGGGAGTGGAACTGGCTGATCAGATACCCGTGGGCTGCGTGAATCTGGATTCCGGTAAATCCGGCTTGTTTAACGATGCCCGCAGTCTTTGCGAACCGGGCGATCAGGTCGAGGATTTCCGCCTCGGTCAGTGCCCGGGGCGGGTTGAAAAATTTTTGCAGGGCACCTTCAAAAGGGATGGCCGATGGCGCCACCGGCTCCGGGGACAGCGTGGACGGACTTTGTTTGCCGGGATGGTTGAGCTGGGCCCACAGGTGGGTTTGGTTCTGGGTTCCGGATGACGCCCATGCGGTGAGTTCATCCAGAATGCTTTCGTTTTCGACCACCACATTTCTGGGTTCCCCCAATGCCCTGCTGTCCACCATGATATTGCCGGTGATGCAGAGGCCGACTCCGCCATTCGCCCATTTTTCATACAGTCTCGAAAGGCGGGAGGTCGGACGGTGGTCCACAGCGCCCAGATTTTCACTCATGGCGGACTTGCAGAGCCGGTTTTTGATTTTTGCCCCGCAGGGCAGCGAAAGGGGTGCGCTTAAAATACGGCCGGGGTTTATTGACATGTCGATCCTCCTGACGGGGTTTGGATAGGCTGTTAAATAAATTATTTAACCTTATTTCATAAAAATTCAAAACCTGCAACCCGGGACTTCATATGGGGTACTTGAGCCGGATGTTTAAGATGCCCTGGTAAACGACTTCTTAAAAAGAATGGGATGTTTTTCCCGTTAAAAGATGCTTGACTGAGTGGAATAAGTGTCATAACTTTCGCTTTCGGTAATATTTTTATCAAGTTATAAAGGAGACTACTAAAAATGGCATTTACCATAGCGTTGGCCGGAAAAGGCGGGGTCGGAAAGACCACCATTGCCGGCATGCTCATTAAATACATGGTTAAGCATAAGAAAACCCCGATTCTGGCCGTGGACGCGGATTCCAATTATAATCTGAATGAGGTTCTGGGGGTGAAGGTCACGGATACCCTTGGCAATGCCAGGGAAGACATGAAAAAAGGCACGGTTCCGTCGGGCATGACCAAGGATATTTTTATCTCCATGCGTCTGGAAGAGGCGGTGATTGAAGCTTCTGATTATGACCTGATCGTCATGGGGCAGCCCGAAGGCACGG
Organism: Desulfobacteraceae bacterium; assembly: GCA_003599885.1. GTDB lineage: Bacteria > Desulfobacterota > Desulfobacteria > Desulfobacterales > Desulfosalsimonadaceae > SURF-3. Next base: position 17,954 of record QZKW01000014.1, read on the forward strand.
GTTGCTACTGCGCCGCAAATACCCTGCTCGTCAACTGCCTGGAACGATTGTCCGATAATTATCCGTATATCGTGCTGGATAACGAGGCGGGCATGGAGCATATCAGCCGGCTGACCACCAAAAACGTGGACGCCCTGATTATTGTCGCTGATGCCTCCCGCAGGGGGTTGCAGGCCGGTTTCCGCATCAGCGAGCTGGCCTCAGAACTGCATATCGGGGTGGTTAAAAAATATTTGATCCTCAATCAGGTGAAAGATGGCATCCCCGAGGAAATGAAACGCCTGATTGCGGAACAGGGCATTGAGTTTGCCGGTGTGGTGCCGGAAGACGGCGAGTTGTATGATTATGACGCCAAGGGCCTGCCCACCATCGGGATGCCGGAAGAAAACCCTGCCGTGCAGGCGGCGTTTAAAATTTTCGACCGGATTTTCAGCTAGTGGGGATGGTTGTTTCAGAGCCCAACCCGGCGTCGCCCTATACCCAGCTGCATATTTATTATTTTCAGGGCCGTCTGGCAGCGTCTTTCGATTCTTTCGGAGAACATTTTATCGGCAACTGGGAGGAAGGCGACACGTCGTTTCTGTTTTTTTCCGAGCCTGCCGGGGATCAGATTGCGCATCTTCTGGCTGCTCAGCCCCAGTTAACCCTCGAAGATCAGTTTTGCATGACCTATGACGAGTGGCACGGAGAGCGGGTGGAACCCTTTCGCGCCGGCCGGTTTTTGATCATGCCGCCATGGAAAATAGTGCCGACCCGCGAATCAGATATTCCGATCATTCTTGATCCGGGGGTTGTGTTCGGAGCGGGCAGCCATCCCACGACCCGGGATTGCCTGGAAGCCATTGAAATGCTGTTTGGTCAGGAGCCGATTGCATCAACCCTGGACCTGGGAACCGGAACCGGTTTGCTGGCCATTGCCGCCGCCCGGCTGGGCAGCGATCAGAATATCGCTGTGGACAATAATTTTCTTGCAGCCAGAACCGCCCGAAAAAATGCGGGGTTGAATAATTTAGATAATCATGTCAGTATCGTGTGCGGCTTGGCGGAGGATTTTCTGGAACCGGCGGCGGATTTACTGATCGCGAATATTCATTATGATGTGATGAAGCATCTGATTGTCCGGCCGGGTTTTTTAAACAAGAAATGGTTTATCCTGTCGGGTTTGCTGCGGACCGAGGCAGGCCTTATTGAATCCCGGTTGACTCAAATGCCGGTCACCCTGATGGAAAAATGGGTCAAAGACGGGGTGTGGCATACGCTTTGTGGCCGGATTAATTAGGCTTTGAGTACTCATTTGATTTTTAAAATCTGCTTGGCATTTAACAAAGGGGCGGCATGCTTATTAAATGTTGGGGTTCAAGGGGTTCAATTCCGGTATCCGGGCCTGAATACATCAAGTACGGCGGCGATACAACGTGCATTGAAATACGGTCAAAAAGCGGTGATCTGATCATCGTCGACGCCGGTACCGGTGTCCGGCGTTTGGGCAATGCGCTGGTTAACGAAGAAAAAACCGTTTATCATTTCCTGTTTACCCATTCCCACTGGGACCATCTCATTGGATTCCCTTTTTTTAAGCCCCTCTACCGGAGTGATTCCGACATTCAGATATACCGCTGCCCGTTTCCCGGCCGGTTTATCGAAGAAATCGTCAACAAACTCATGGGCCCGCCGCATTTTCCCGTGCGATATTCGGATTTGAAAGCCAAAATAACTTACAAGGAAGGCTGTCCTTCGGAGTTTCAGATTGGATCGGTCACAGTGATCCCCATCTCACTGAGTCATCCCAACGGCGGATGCGGGTATAAATTTATTGAAGACGGCAAGGCGTTTGTTTTTTTGACCGACAATGAACTGGGCTATGTTCATCCCCACGGTTTGAGGTCGGAGGATTACGCTATTCTTTGCGAAAACGCCACACTCTTGTTTCATGATGCGGAGTATTCGCCGGAGGAATATGAAAAAAGCATCGAGTGGGGCCATTCCACTTACACGGACGCTCTGGAAATGGCGACAAAAGCCCGGGTTGAACGGCTGGGGCTGTTTCATCACAACCGGGAACGGACAGACGCCCAGATCGATCAAATAGAATCTCACTGCCGCCGCATCATTGAGGAAAGCGGGGGTGAACTGGACTGCTTTGCGGTGGGCAGGGACATGACGTTTGAAGTATAGAAGACAGAATTCAGGAGCCAGAATTCAGAATAGAAATGATTTAATCTGTTTTAATTCTGGCTCCTGAATTCTGACTCCTGAATTCTGAATACCAGAGTATTATCGAAATAGGTTTCATTCATGACCCCCAATGATCTTATTCATCAAACCGCTGAAATCATCGCATCATCCAGGCATGTGGTGGCCCTGACCGGGGCCGGTATGTCTGTTGAAAGCGGCATTCCACCGTTCCGGGGAAAAGGCGGGCTTTGGGAAAAATTCGATCCCATGGAAGTCGCTCATATCCAGTCGTTTATGAGAAATCCGGAACGGGTATGGCGGTTGCTGATTTCCGAGATGAAGGATATTCTGACCGAGGCGCGCCCGAATCCGGCCCACTATGGTTTGGCCCGGCTGGAATCCCTCGGTAAACTGAAGACCGTGATCACCCAGAATGTGGACGGGCTTCATCAACTGGCCGGAAGCCGGGATGTGATCGAATTTCACGGTAATTTCGCCTGGCTCTGGTGTCTGGATTGCGGGGACCGGGCACGGACTGTGGACATCGACGTCAATCCTGGCCGGCTGCCGCCAAGGTGTGGCTGTGGCGGGATTTACCGGCCGGATTGCGTGTTTTTCGGGGAATCGATTCCCATGCAGGCCCTTGACCGGTCCCAGATGGCCGCATCATCCTGCGACCTTATGCTGGTGATCGGGACGTCCGCCGTGGTTCAGCCTGCCGCATTCATGCCATTGATCGCGCGGCAGTCCGGGGCCGTTGTCATTGAAATTAATCCGGAACCCACCCCGCTGACCGGGACCACCAGTAAACTTCTGGTGCAGGGAAAAGCAGGCAGCGCGGTCCAGCAGATTACCGACGAAGTCGAGCGGATAATGGCCGCCCGGCGACAGCCCTGAGAGCCTCTTGAAAATGATGGAAAACCATTCCGGGTGGGTGACCGCGATCCGCATGTCGCCGCCTTCTTTAAAAGACAATACTGCGGATGCGGACCGGTTAATCGATGAATTAAAGTCCCGGTTTGCCGTTGATTCCGTGGCGGTGGACCTGCCTTTGCTGAGACAGCTTCCCCGGTTGTTTCGGGACAGCGGGTATTCGGTGCGGTGTCTGTGTTTCAAAGATCAGGGCGGTTTCCGGCTGTTGGGCGTGAAAGCGGCGAATGACCCATCGGCCTTTTTCGGCATGGCCGTTGATCTGGGCACCACCCGGGTCGTACTTCGGCTCATCAACCTGGAAACGGCTGCTGAAATTCATGAAACCGCGTTTGACAATCCCCAGATCCGTATCGGGCCGGATATTCTCGAACGCATCCATTTTGCGTCCACTGACGAAGGGCTGCAAGCGATTCAGCGCCTGATCATTGACGGGTTAAACGAGAATATCCATCGGGTGTTCGACAAATCCGCCGTAGAGATTGCCGATCTTTATCTGCTGACCGTGTCCGGCAATACGAGCATGGTCCATCTGCTTCTGGCCCTGCCCCCACACCATATCATCCGGGAGCCCTATATTCCGGCAGTCAACATTCTGGGAACAATTCCAGCCGGAGATATCGGTATTTTTAGCAATGACAACGCCCGGATATATCTGTTCCCCAATGTGGGCAGCTATTTCGGCGGCGACCTGATCTCCGGAATTCTTTATTCCGGGCTGCACCGGAAAGAGGAACTCTCCATTCTCGTGGATGTGGGCACCAACGCGGAAGTGGTGCTGGGAAATAAAGATTGGCTGGTGGCTTGCGCAGGCGCGGCGGGCCCGGCCCTTGAAGGGGGCGTGTCAAAAATCGGCACCACCGCAGGCCCCGGTGTGATCGACCGGGTGATTATTCATCCCCATGATCGCAGCATTGATCTGCATACCATTGACGAATTGCCGCCCAAAGGCATTTGCGGGTCCGGCATGATCGACATGATGGCCCAGTTGTTCCTGTCCGGCATGGTGGATATCCGGGGCCGGCTGGTTCCGGAAAACTGCGGGAACCGGCTGAAGGAAACCGGCGGCATCCGGCGGATTGTTTTGGCCTGGGCGAAGGATTCCGCCACGGGAAAGGATCTGGCCATCAGCCAGGTGGACATTGACAGCCTGATCCGGTCCAAGGCTGCCATGTACACGATTCTCTCCACCATTGCCCGTTATGTGGGCATTACCTTTCACGATCTGTCGCGATTTTATGTCGCCGGGACTTTCGGATCGTTTATCAATCCCCGCTCCGCCATCACCATCGGCATGATCCCGGATCTGCCCGAAACCACCTATCAGACACTGGGCAACAGTTCTTTGGGAGGCGCGGCCCTGGTCCTGACATCGCGGGCAGCCCTTGACGAGGTGGCGGGCATCAGGGACCGGATCACCTATCTGGAACTGAACGTGAACCAGGAGTTCATGAACCGGTTTTCTGCCGCCAAATTCCTGCCCCATACGGACCCGTCCCTGTTTCCGTCAGTCCGAATTGCCAAATAGAGATATGAATTATTTCTTCCTCAACCCGCCCGCTTTTCCCGTGTCAGATAATACAGGTGCGGGATGATCCGTGTATTGGGTTTGTTGGTCCCGTCATAAAACAGATCAATGACCGGGATGCCCGTCTCTTCCTGGAGGCGTTTGAAGATCGCGGATGACACAACGCCGGGGCAGCAGAAAACCGGATTGACGTGAATGATGGCGCTGACAAGGCCTTTTTCGGCATAGTGCAGGGTCCTGCCGATGCTGATGGCGGTTTCGCCGGGGATGGGCTGGTCCATGCCGTATTTTTGCTGAAGGTGATGGCATTCCTCCGGTGTGGGTTCAAACTGGTCATCAAGGATGCCTTCGAAAACCGCCTCGAATTTTTGTTCGAATTTTACCATGGTGGCCACGGATTTGGTGTCCATCCCTTTTTCCAGGGCGTCGGAGTAAATGCCGTGGATCAGCATTTCGTTGTATGAGGGCACCAGAATTTCCCCGCCCAGGCTCTCCGCCAGATCCCAGACCCGCTCATTGAGGACATCGTTGTATTTGGCGTAAAGATCGCCGAGCACCGCTATCCGTGGCTTTCGTTTTCCCGGAAGGGGGAGTTTTTCCACAATTTCGCGAACCGCCTTGGCTGCGCTTATCATGGATTTGCCGGCCATGATATGGTCGATCACCGCTGCTTCAGCTTCCGCAAGCGCTTGATCGGTGGTGCCCGGTACGGTTTCATAAGGCCTGAACCGGAATGCCAGTTTGTGAAGGAGGGAGCCGATGTTGCCTGCAGCAAGGATATTGACGTTTGCCCGCAGGGAAAGACCCGGGACTGATTCCAGGCCGTTGAAGGTCAAAATCCCGGCACCGGAAAGGCCCGCATGTTCAAGCCCGTTCATGATCAATGCCCCGTATTGGGGAAAATTGCAGGCAAGGCAGATGGACGGCAGATACAGCATGGTTTTTTCCGGATCGAGCATTTCTTTTCGCATGAAGTCGATCATGGATCCCAGAATCGCCACATTGGGGAGGCATTCGCCGCCGGATGCATACCGGTACCCCAGATGAATCTGGTCCGGAGTCAGCGTCATCACCCGCGCATCATATCCGGCGGATCGGAATACTGCTGCCTGAAGCCGGTTGATTCTCCCGTCCGTGTAGGGGATCAGCAGCGTGTCGCCTTCCTTTAGTTCGGTTTTTATCCGTTTGGCGATTTCCCTGTTTGCCGGAATCCTGCTTTTTGAGGCAAAATGCGTGGCAAAAGTTTCGGCGGCCGCCTCGATTCTTGTCTGGTATCCCACATCGCTCCCGTGTTCATCCAGCTGTAAGATCAGATACGGCTTTCCCATTTTCTCCATCCTCGCCTTGAATTCCGTCATCAGGTAGGCATCCGGGCTGCACCGGAAACAGGAAATAAAAACAGGATAGATCTGGGGATTTTCGGCAACGACCTCAAGGGCCGCCATCATCTGCTGGCCATAATGCCAGTGCATTTGCAGGCTGTCCGGATTTTCCGGAGCGCGGATCATGCTTTGAACCAGCAGGTCAAATCCCATGGATTCCAGTTTGGCCGGAATTCCTTTGTTGAGTCCCCGGTCAAACAGAACATAGGGCCGTGCCATGAGCATGATGGAAATTTTATCCTTGGCTGCGCTCTGCTTTTCCTTGCCTAGGTGCTGCCAGAGATGTCTTCGGGATTCAAACTCTTTCCACGCATCCATGAAAGCGGTTTTAATATGATCCGCGTCAAGCGGCATGATCTCTTTAAGGTCATTCGCAAGCCGCTCCGCCACGTCTTCGGTGGACCTTCTGAAAAAACTGATTTTTGGCGATATCAGCCGGGACCGCTGACCGGAAGGGGCTGCTGAAGACAGAATGGTCGGCGCATACGCCGAATAATAGCAGAAATACCGGTCTTCCGATTTCTCCGACAAGGGCTTTGGGTGGATAAAGTCTTCCGATTCGTGGGGTGCGCTGATGATGGTCGGAAAAAACACATAATCACAATCGCTTTGCAGGGCATTAAGAACCACGCCGTGAACCATGGCCATGGGTGCGCAGAAATCTGCCTGGATGCGCCGGTTTCCTTCCGCCATCGACTTTTCAGATCCGGCAGCCATTTTGACCCTGAATCCGAGATTCATCAGAAAGGATTCAAACAATGGCCCGTATTCCGACATGTAAACCACCTGGGGAATCGCAACCAGCGGGCCGCCGGCTTCTTTTTCAGCCTCCGGCCGCATGATCTGCCGGAAGGCGGCTTCAAGATCCGAGAATGTCTTTTGTTTGCCTCTGGCGGTTTCATTGTAATCCCTTCCGCATTTCATCCCCCATGCGGTTTTTCTTCCGTTCACGGTGTAAACCGAAAGATCACATTTGTTGGTACACAGCTCGCAGATTTCCATGGCCACTGAATAGATGATGTCCGTTCCGGCAAAATCAGAGGCGGAAAGGCCCGCTTCCCGCAGCGCGATCGCGCAGCCAAGGGCTCCGGTGAGATGGCAGAATTTGGATACTTTGACGCTGGTGCCGAGTTCGGCGGCGAACGCGGCGACCAGGGCTTTGTTTCGGGCGGTCGCGCCCTGAAAATAGACGCATTTGCCGATAGGCGTTTTGCCGACCACCTTGGAAAGATAGTTGTCCCGCACACTGAAAAGAACAGCGGCCATGGTTCCGGCCTTGTCCCACCCTTCCGCGAGCAACGTGTTGAGGTCCCTTTCCATATACACCGTGCACCGGTCGGAGGTGAACGGCGCGTTTTTCCCCAGGGTCAGGGCCGGGATTTCATGAAGGGCGATATCCAGGCGCATGGCCTGTTCTTCAATGAAAGAGCCGGTTCCGGCCGCGCACACATAATTCATGGTGGCAAGGGTGACGGCGCTGTTTCTGAGCCGGGTGAATTTGGAGTCCTGGCCCCCGATTTCAATAATGGTGTCCACCTCAGGGTCGATGAAGGTAGCGCCTTTGGCGTGGGCGGTGATTTCGTTGATGGCCATGTCTGCGCCAAAAACGGATTTAATGAGCTCCCTGCCGGACCCGGTGGTGGCAACCCCGGCGATACCCGCGTAGGTGGTTGAATAAATTTCATGGATTCTGGCAAGGATTTCGGACACGGCTTTTACCGGATTCCCCCGGGTTCTCGTATAAACGCCGAGCATGACTCTGCCGCCGGTATCGGTGACAACGGCCTTGGTGCTGGTGGAACCCACATCAATACCCAGGTAGATGTTTCCTTTTAAGGATTCCGGAGAAGCGTAAGCGGTGACTTCAACGTCATCTATGATTTCCATCCGGTCTTCTGAAAAATCCGGGTAATCCATATCGGCGGTGGAAAGGGCCGGCCGGGAATGCCTTTTGGTGCCGAAATTTTCAGCAAGGGTGAACAGGTCACTGAAAGGCCGGTGGGCCAGAAGCGCGGCGCCCAAGGCATTCCAGAAGACTCCGTTTTCAGGAACTTCGATCTCCTGCTCAATCAGATCAGACAGCGCCCTGACAATGGCGCGGTTTTTGGCCACACCGCCCACAAACACCAGGCTCCCTTCCAGTTCCCTGCCCTGGGTGGTGCTGGCAACAATGCTTCGGGCCATTCCCTTGCAAAGCCCTGCCGCGATTCCGGATGGGGAATATCCGGCTGCCTGGGCATGGATAATGTCGGATTTCGCAAATACCGCACACCTTGTGGCAATGGTCGGGACCGGGCCGTCATAGGCTTGGGCCATTTCAGCGAGCCCTGCAGGGTCCACCCCCAGCCGGTAGGCCTGCTGGTCAATGAACCCGCCGGTTCCCGCCGCACAGTCGCTCTGGGCGGAATGCCCGGTATAATGACCTTTTTCATCCATGTTGATCAGAAAGCTGCGTTCGCAGCCCACGGACAGGATGTGACGGTGACGGCTGCCGCTCCATCTGGCCGCCTCCACTGTGGCCAGTACGGAATCGATGAGCGAAATGTCGTCGCGCCCGATATTTCCGGTGATGCCGAGAGCGGCTCTCCCGGTATCCGGAATTTGTAGGGAAATATGGCTGATAAGCTGCTTGATGGTTTCAGGGATGTTCCCCTGATGGGGCATTAAAAAATGGCCTGAAAACTGCCCGTCCTTGAGAATGACGGAATAAATAGTCTGAGAGCCGATATCCACGCCGATGTTGGTTGTCATATGAAATAAACCATTCAATTAAGGAGGGTTAAAGGGGTTCCGGAGAACTTTGGCGCTGCCGTATCTTAAAGCTGCGCCAGCTTTTAAGGGGATTGTCAAATATTAGCATGAAAATCAATCAAAATGGGGAAAGGCCATCCATTCAACTTTATAATCGGATGGCCACAGCGTACCAACAAACTGCGATCCTTGTCCGGGGTGTCTTTCGGTTGGAGAATCATTGGCAGAAATTACAGTCTTTTCTTGTAGAGGTAATAGCGAGCGTCAGCGGCGAGGGAACCGAGTCCACTGAACGCCTTTGTGTGTGCCGGGCATGGCACATGTTCTTAAAAGTGAGCCGAATATAGCATGATTTTCAAATATTTGGCAAGTCTTAGATCCAGCCTGATGGAGGCGAAGGATGTAGCGGTATGGCAACGGGATATCGGTGACGGTGTTTCGGGAGGAAGCCGCTCTGTTACGACGGGGCACCGCGAAAGTACGGGATGACGAACAGAAATCGGGTATGAGGCGCACACATCGGGACGAGTCTGCACAACAAGATGAAGTCCTCTATCCATTATAGGATGTGTCCGTAAACCCGGCATCTACGTACGGAAAGACATGTGTTTACCCCGGGAGGTCTCCCAAGCTGCCCTGAAGCGTCGCGTGCGAGGCGAATTGGCTGGGGGAAGAGCGATCAACCCCGACCGCATGGGAGAAGTCAGCAGCGGGCATAGTAGGTGAAGGAGAAACGAGCCCTGCCGGATGCAGGGAGGACTCACCCCACTGAAGGCCCAAACGGTGCCCGAACCGAATGGAACGGGTAAATGATAAAGACAAATAGGAGGTGCAGGCTTGTGAACATAAAGCCACAGCAGATGGAAATGTTTGCAGCGTCACAGTTTGCCGAACGTCTGGGAGGAAGCGACCGGTTAATGGAGATAATTCTCAAGCGCGGTAATATTGTTATGGCCTTCAAACGCGTTCGTGCCAATAAAGGGGCTGCCGGTGTAGATGGTATGACGACCGGTCAGCTGGGAAAATACCTTGGGAAATATTGGCCGAAAATCGAGAATGACTTGTTGAACGGTTCATACAAACCCCTGCCGGTGTTAAGGAAAGAGATCCCCAAGCCGGATGGCGGGGTTCGTTTACTGGGAATCCCCACGGTGCTTGACCGGTTTATACAGCAGGCCATATCCCAAATCTTAGAACAGGTATGGGATCCGGCCTTTTCTGAATTCAGTTATGGGTTCAGGCCCGGCAAATCCGCGCATGAAGCGGTGATGCAGGGAAAGAGGTATATGCAGGCCGGATACATGTATGTCGTCGACATGGATCTGTCCAAATTTTTTGACAGGGTCAATCATGACCGCCTGATGAGTCGACTGGCAACAAAGATCAAGGATAAGCGCGTACTGAAGCTGATACGGCAATATCTGAGATCAGATGTCATGATTCAGGGTATCGTGATTCGCACGGAAGAAGGAACTCCTCAGGGAGGTCCGCTTTCGCCTTTGCTATCCAATATTGTCCTTGATGAACTGGATAAGGAACTTGAGAAGAGGGGGCATAAATTTGTCCGATATGCCGATGACTTTATTATCTACTGCAGAAGCCTGAGAGCCGCCGAAAGGGTAAGAGAGAGTATCACCCGGTTCCTGACGGGGAAACTCAAGCTCAGGGTAAATGAAGAGAAAAGTGCCGTCAGCAGGCCATGGCTGCGGAAATTTCTGGGATTCACATATTTCCAGATGTGTGGACAATCCAAGATCCGGATTCATAATTTCTCAATAAGTTCGGGAAATTAAAAATGTCTAGATTTTTCTAGCTGGATGATGTATATGTAAAGTTAATGAATATCAAGACTTTCACATCTCAATTACCGGACGAAGAGAAGACGCCTTTGGTCTTGCCAAAAGCATGGAGCGTCTTATTCCATTTCTAATTCAATAATGAATTAATAATCCACGACCATGCCACAATGGAATGGACTTGTTTTTGGTTGAGCTCCATTTCCCGGAGAGAAACTTCCAGATGGGGCTCAAGGGCATCCAGGCTATCAAACACAGC
>QZKW01000059.1 GCA_003599885.1 Desulfobacteraceae bacterium
GTCGGCATGCTCGGGCTTCCCGCCAAACACCCTTAAAACTTCAACGGGGGTTAAAAAAACTTAACCGCCGTTGAAATGTCAAGATTAAAGATGCGACCCAAATTCACGAGCGCTCCGGCAGATTAACCGGAAGCGCCTTTTGGATAATCGATTAAGCTGCCATTTTTTTTCGCATGATAATAAGTGCGGTTCCGGCGATTAACAGGCTGAATATGATCATTCCCCATTCATTCAGTGTGGGTATGGATGAGACCTGTCCGATACGGAGATCCAACTGATTGATGGCAAAATCTGAAGACACAGTGTTGCAACTGTATTCAATGCGTGCAATGGTGGCACCTGCAGGATCGGAAGCGCCCAAAAAAATTGCCGAGTTATCGCCGGCACCGGAAGAAGTTCCCCCCAGGCTAAAAGAACCGATCAGGCTGTTTGCGGAATTATAAACATCAATCCGGGCGGTAAAAGCGCCAAAAGTATCTGATTGAATCTGAGCGCCGGCGGCGGCCACCGGCGGATCAAACACTATGACCATTGGTCCGACGGTATCTTGAGTCCAAAGGAGGGCATCGCAGGGATTAAAAACACCACTCCATCCGCTGCAACCGGGACCAACCTGGTCTCTTCGTTCAAACTGCCCGGTGGGGTTTGAGACTGTGGCGTCGATATCGCCTGAATCGGAAGAAATGGCAAAGGGATCCGCGACTACTGTAAAAGATGATCCTAAATCACTCCAATCGATAAAATCATCTCCTCCCAGAGCCGCACGGCTCGTAACAATGGCCGGCGCGGCAAAAACAGGGACTGAAGGAACCAGAATTCCGAAGACGAAGAAAACAAGCAGAATTACTTTAAAATTTTTCATGATTTTTTCCTTATCAATCTATTGATCCAGTTGAATAATTATAGGATTCTCAATCAATCGCCAATAATTTTAAGAGACTGAATTTGATTTTTTTGATCGGCACCGGTGACATAGGTTATCGATACAGTCTTGCCAACCAGGGTTTTAAGGGAAGAGACTGAAACCCCTTCCAGCATGGAGGAAGGAGCAACCATAAATCCTTCCGCTCCCTGATCTAGATGAATCACGTAATTTTCAACGGACGTAACGGTTCCCTGGGTCGTTTTCGCTTCAATAGCCCTTGCGCTCCCTGTAATCAGTAATGCACAACAAAGAATTAGAATACCCGCAGCCAGATTCCTTTTAATCTTCATGCTGATGCCTCCTTTTGAAATTAGCGTTTAAGTTTTATTGATGCCTATGGGTAGTTTTTTATGGCATAGGATTATAATATTGTCAATTAATTGATTTTTATTTTTTTTTAAATCGGTTAAACAAAAAACTATGGGGGGGCAAATCTTTAAACTTGACAAACCATGGATTGAACTTTAAATCCCAACGCTTATTATCGGCAACTCACCGTCATCTTTACTTTTCTTTGACGGGCAAAGAAGATGAAGTCGTAAAAAGTATTATTTTATATCCTATTGAAAAAATTAAGTATTTTTGAAAAATCTGCTTGACTGAAAAGGCCCTTTGTGATAATTATTAATCATAATTTCAATTATTTAAGCAGGAAAATTTATGATTACCGTAAATGATCACAAACAGGCCCTTCTTTTTGATCCCTGAAAATTTCTCAGCCCTAAACGTAGACAAATGCTGGAGGATAATTGGCCCGGTCTGTTCCGGAATCAACTCCTCGATACCCTGCCGGTTGATAAGCTCATCCCCTTTTTTTCAAAAAATTTTGGCAGGCCCAGCAAAGAACTCTATACGGTTTTGGGCGCTCTGCTTCTTCAACAGGCCATGGACTTATCGGACGAAGAAACCGTTGAACAGCTGGCATTCAACATCCAGTGGCATTATGCCCTTAATCTCTCAGAAGAATCCGATGCCGCCAAATATGTCTGCACCAAGACGCTGTGGACAATGCGCCGGATTATGATAGAAAATAATTTGGACAGAACGGTATTGGATAGCATTACCGGTAAACTGGCTAAAATTTTCAATGTTAATACGGATAAGCAAAGGCTCGATTCGGTTCATATCTGTTCAAACATGCGGCGGATAGGCCGTATCAGCATATTCAGCCATACCATTCATAAGTTTCTGATTAATCTCAAGCGTCATCACAATGAGCAGTTTGAGGGCATTTCAGAGGAACTCCGCCGGCGCTATATCTCTCCCAAGGCCCTGAATGCATTTGCGCTTCTCAAGCCCTCTGCTGCCGCAAAGACGCTTGAAATTGTCAGCCGCGATCTCTTAAGCCTTGTTGATCTGTTTCAATCAAAGCCGTTGATTCCTGAAATGAGCAGCTACAAACTGATGAAACGGATTCCGGCTGAGCAGTGCGAGGTGTCTGATGCTTCGGACGAGACAAAGATTACAGTCAAGCCATCCGGTGAAGTCGGTGCTGATTCACTGCAGAATCCGTCTGACCCGGATGCCACATATGATGGATATAAAGGCCAGGGTTATCAGGTTCAGGTAATGGAGACATTTACGGATACCAATAATAAGAAGGCAAAAGAGCAGACCTTGAATCTGATTACGCATGTTTCGGTTGAGAAGGCCTGCCAGAGCGATGCTTGCGCCCTGATGCCGGCCATTGCCGATACCCAAAAAGAAAGGATTGCGCCCTGCCATTCTGCTGGCGGATGCTGCTTACGGCGGCGATGACAACATGCTTGATGCCAGAAGGAAACATGTCAAACTGATTGCGCCGGCTCAGAATGGGAATAAGCGCAGACCCGGTATGGATTTGAGTGCGTTTAAGTTTGACGACGGAGGACGAGTCGTCTGTTGTCCGGAAGGCCATACGCCGAATAAAATCGATAGCCGGGTGAAGAAGGACCGGTACAGCGCCTGTTTTAATCGGGCGACGTGCGAACATTGTCCGTCACTTTCTGATTGTCCGGTCCAGGTCGGGAAAAAATATTCTTACCTTCGCTACAGCCAAAAGGATTATCGGCTGACCGTCCGCCGCATGCATGAAAAGACGGAAGCGTTTATTGAAAAATATCGATGGCGGACAGGCATTGAAGCGACCATGAGTGAATACAATACGCTGACCGGAGTGAAACGGTTACGAGTTCGGGGCTACGAAGCCGCGAGATACTGTGCCACTCTAAAGGCAACGGCTGTGAATATTTTCAGAGCAGCGATAGTAAATCGGGCCCGGGAAAGGGCCAAAAGTCCTTATTTTTCAATTTTTAATATCAGGTTGAACCGTCATGAATACTTCAAACCAAGATTCCGTGACTTCAAGCGAATTTGCAAAAAGATGATCATTCCTTTTTTGCCAAATGCCAAAAGAAAATGGTGCCATTTTTTTGGCTGCCTGACTTTTTACGAGCCCATCAAAGAAAAGTAACAAAAGAAACCCGGCCCCGCGATGCGGAAAGCTCCCTGATCCGGTGGTTTCCGTGGCGGGGGCAAAAACTCGCTTTATGGTGCGGAATGCCGGGATTTGTTTGGCCGATCCCGTTTATCGCACCGGCAGGTTCATTGCCATTTATCCGCTCAAACAGTTTGCCCCCGTGATCCACGGAAACCGTCAGGCCCGGGACCGCATCGCAATGGGCTCCCCCCGCCAGAAGAGTGTGGCATTTTTCTCCATATTCTGCTTGCTTGCGGAAGGGATTACGCGAAACTCAATCCACCCTACTTGGCCCCTATCTTCAGCGAATACATCACCATCATCTGGTTCCGGTCTTCCATTTGCAACGCCGCCTCCAAGCCCCCGGCATCCATATTGACGTTTATCGCCTCTTTGGTCATTCGCAGGGCCAGGGGTGTTTTGCCCGCCATAACCGTTGCCAGTTCCACTGCGGTTTTCATCATGTCTTCTTTGGGCACCAGGCGGCTCCCAAAACCTAAATTCATGGCGTCTTCCGCGCTCATCCAGTTTCCGGTGAGCAGAAATTCATTGGCCCGACCGGACCCGATCAGCCGGGGCAGAAAATAACTGGATGCCATGTCCGCACCCCCCAGACCGATATTGATATACGCGGCATTAAACCGGGCTTTTTCCGCCAGAATCCGGATATCCGAAGCCATGGCCAGGGAAAACCCGAACCCGGACGCCGCGCCGTGTACGCAGCAGATGATGGGCTGGGGCGCCTGACGCATGGCCAGCAGCAGGCGGGACATGCGGGCCTGCCCATTATATGCCGCATTCGGTGGGGCTTCAAACAGTTGCGGACCATGGGTTTCCATATCCAGCCCCGCGCAAAAGCCTTTGGCTTCGCCGCCGCCCAGGACAATCACCCGGACACTCTCATCATAGCGGCGCTCCCGCCAAAACTGTTCGAATTCTTCAATCAACTGCCCGTCAAAGGCATTGTATTTGTGCCACCGGTTCAGGGTTAGAAAGCCGATGTGATTTTCCGTGCGGTAAATCAGTTTTTCCATTGTTATCTCCTTTAACAAATTCGCAATTTAGAATTGAAATAAAAGAATTCAGAAGCCAGGAGTCAGAATAAATAATAATTTTTTGGCAAGCGGATTTGATTTTCGGTCATTTGATAAGGATAACCATTTCAAACTCCTATCTTCCGGCTTCTGACTCCTGAATTCTTCTCCCTCACCACCCACCGCCATCAAGCACCCGTTGCGCGGCTTTTTCCAGAATCGCCACAGCGAACACAAGCTGGGCGAACCGTTTGTCCCTGGTCTGGCCGTGATAAAACCGGTAATAGATCTGCTGGGCGATCACCGCAAGCCGGAACAGGCCGAAACAATAATAAAAATCAAAATTGTCAATGGCTTTCCCCGACATTTGCCCATACCTTTCCACCAGTTCTTTCCGGGTCATCATTCCCGGCGCGTTGGTGGGCATCATCCGGATCATCTGCACCTCTTCCGGGTCGTCCGGGTTGATCCAGTAGGCGATGGAAGAGCCGAGATCCATGAGCGGATCGCCGAGAGTGGCCATTTCCCAGTCCAGGATACCGGTGATTTCTGAAGGCATGTCCGGGTTTAAAACCAGGTTGTCGAATTTATAATCATTGTGAATAATTCCGGGGGTCACCGAATCTGCGGTCTGATGCGCATCCAGCCATGCCATGACCTTTTCAAAATCCGGCACGTCCGGGGTCCGGGCATCCCGGTAGCGCTTGCTCCATCCTTCCACCTGCCGCCGGACATAGCCTTCGGGTTTGCCGAAATCCGCAAGCCCGATTGCTTTATAGTCCAGGGTATGCAACCGGTGCTGAAGATCAATCATGTTTTCACAAAGAGTGCGCGCATGGTCGCCGGAAAAATTCATTTCTTTGGGAATATTTTTGCGTAAAATAACCCCCGGAATGCGTTCCATCACATAAAACGGACAGCCCATGACGCTCTCATCCTCCGTATAAGCCAGAGGTTGCGGGCAGTAGGGAAACACGGGATGCAGGGCGCTCAAAATCCGGTACTCCCGCTTCATGTCATGGGCGGTTTTGGCTTTTTTGCCGATGGGGGGCCGCCGCAGCACCATGTTCCGGTCCCCCACACTGATAAAATAGGTCAGATTGGAAAATCCGCTGGGAAACTGCTTGATGGAAAACAGGCCGGAAAGCCCTTCAATCGTGTCCCTTAAAAACTGTTCCACCAAAGAATTGTCCAGCTCTTCCCCTTCCCTGATTTCCGAGGGCTCATCCACTATGGCCATCGCTGCCTCCATTATTTTCAATTGATTTGTTTTTTTACTGCCGATTCGATAAATCCGATAACAAATTCCGCGTATTCCTCCACGGCAACCTGCCGCCGGGCATACTTCCAGCGTTTCACATACCAGTCCTGAAGCATGGCTTTGATCACCGATGCGGTCAAAACCGGCCGGGCCACATCAAATAATTTTTCCCGGTTTCCGGCTTCCAGAATATCAATAAACAGCTGCTCGGTTTCCAGCTCACCCTCAATGGATTTTTTCTGGTGGGCTTTTTCCAGATTTTTGGTCTCCATATAGGAGAAATAAAACCATTTCTGCATGACTTCGGTAAGAAAAAGATGGCTCCGGATTGCCGTACGGAGCATTTCCTCCGGCCCGGCATTTACGTCAATCTGGCTGGACAGCACCTTTCGCGTCAGACGGCGGCCCTGATTTTGCAGCATCTCCAAAAGCTCTTCCTTGCTGGTAAAATAAGAATACAAGGCCCCCATGCTCATTTTTGAGGTCCGGCTCAAATCCCTTAAACTCATGGATTGAAAGCCTTTTTCATTGCTCAAGGCAAGGGCGGTATTAAAAATTTTGGCCAGGTTTTTCACCGCCACCGCCTGCTTTTTTATTTTAATGGACGACGGATTTTCCCTGAAAATTTCAAGGCAGATCTCATCCATTGAAATCAGGGCCATCTGTTTGAATTCATCAAATGTCATGGAATTTTTCATGCCTAACCCGGATATCCCGGAAGGTTTTTCATACGGTAAAATAATTTCAGTTGTTTTTTTACTGGTACGGTTTGAGCAGCCGCCGTGCCAGCGACACCTTGTGAACCTCGTCCGCCCCGTCATAGATGCGGGCCGCGCGTTCGTGACGGAAGAAAAATGCCAGTATCGTGTCATCGGTCATACCCAGGCCCCCGTGGACCTGAAGCGCCCGGTCCACCACCCGCTGCATGGTGTTGGCCACCACAAATTTAATCATGGAAATGTCATCCCGGGCCGCTTTTACGCCTTCGTTGTCGATACGCCAGGCCGCATGCAGGGTCATGAGCCGGGCTGCCTGAATTTCCGCCGCCGACTCCGCCACCCATTGCTGAATAATCTGCCGCGACGCCAGGGGCTTGCCGTCCCTGGTGATTATCCGGTTGTTGGCCCGGCGGCACATCAGCTCATAAGACCGCTGGCAAATACCGAGCCAGCGCATGCAGTGATGAATCCGGCCCGGCCCCAGCCGTTCCTGGGCCATGATAAAGCCATAGCCTTCGGGCCCCAGAAGATTGGACTGCGGCACCCGGCAGGACTGGTAGAGAATCTCCCCGTGGCTGAAATAGTCATCCCCCGCATGACCCATCACCGGGATATTGCGGACCAAATTAAAACCCTTTGTTTCCGTGGGAACAATGATCATGCTGGCCTGCATATACTCCGGGGCTTCCGGGTTGGTCACGGCCATGACAATGGCAAAATTTGCGCCGTCAGCCGATGAGGTATACCATTTGTGGCCGTTGATGACGTAATCGTTCCCGTCTTTCACTGCTGTGGTTTCAAGCAGAACAGGGTTGGAACCGGGCATGTCCACTTCGGTCATGGAAAAGCAGCTCCGGATTTCGCCGGCCACCAGGGGATTGAGAAATTTTTCCTTCTGATCGCTTGTGCCGTGAAGATGCAGAATTTCCACATTGCCCGCATCCGGGGCCTGGCACCAGAACACATAATGGCCCAGCGGGGTTCTGCCCAAGGCCTCGGACAGGAGCCCGTGGTCCACCAGGGACAGGCCCAGTCCGCCGCAATCTTTCGGAAAATTCGGGGCCCAGAGCTCCATCTGTTTGACTTTTTTCTGTTTTTCCCTGAGAATAGGCAGCATTTCCTTAAAGCTACTGGCGGCGAATGCCGGTTCAAGAGGAATCAGCTCCCTGTCGACAAATTCATTGACCATTTCAAGAATGGTCTTCATTTTATCGGATACGGCAAAATCCATATTGATCACCCCGCAAACGCTGTGCGCTCGGCCAGCTTATTAAAGTATAATATTACCGGACAGATCGAAATCTTGCTTAAATTTACTCCCGCCCGCCGATGAAGTCAACAATAAAACGAACGATCGTTCTATTTTTACTTGACCTCTGACAGCAATGGGTTAGAATATAATCAGATACTGCGCCGGTAAAATTTTTTACGGAATTAAGGCATCATGAATATTCTCGTTTGCATTAAAGCGGTTCCAGACCCGGAACAGGTGATCCATGTGGAGGGCGGTGCTCCTTTGGTATTTGTGGATGACAGCACCGATCTCAGAATGAACCATTATGATGAATTTGCTATAGAAATGGCTGTTTTAATAAAAGAAAAATATCCGGAGGCAATGGTGGAGGCCATCACGATGGGGCCGGAGGCTGCCCGCAAACCCATCAAACGGGCCATCGGCATGGGAGCCGACAAAGGCATCCATATCCTTTGCGACTACTCCCTTTCCTGTGATGCGGCGGCGGTATCCGGCTGCATCGCCCGGATTGCAGATAAAAAATCCTTTGACCTGATCCTCTGCGGCATCATGTCAGAAGACATGATGCAGTTTCAGGCCGGGCCCATGCTGGCCCGGCGGCTGTCAATCCCATGGGCAACGGCGGTGATCCACGTATCGCTTAATTTTGAAGACGGAATTATCCCGGTGGAACGGGAACTGGAAGGGGGCGTAACAGCCATGATGGATATCCGGCTCCCGGCACTGCTGACCATCCAGAGCGGCATCAATGAGCCCCGTTATCCGGCCCTATCCAAACTTCTCCGGGCCGACGCATCACGGATACAGGTCATTCCCGCAGAAACGCTGATGCAACCCGGACCCCGATGTCAAACCGTTGCGTATGGGTTTCCGGAAAAAAAACGGGCCGGCCTGGTTCTGGAAGGCCCGCCGGATGAAAAAGCCAAAAAGCTCCTGCAACTGCTGCGGGAAAAAACATTGTTGTAAAGGGCGTTAAAGACTTATTCCCCTGCCGCGTATTCCGCTACAACCGTCGAAGTGATTCCGCCCCGGGCCGTAAACTCTCCGGTGACCGTCATGAATTTGGGTCTCAGTGCCGCCGCCAGGTCATCCAGAATGCGGTTGACGATATTTTCATAAAAAATCCCCACATTCCGGTACTCGAGCAAATAATATTTGAGAGATTTCAGCTCGATAATGGTCTTATCCGGCACATAGTCGATGATGATGCACCCCACATCCGGCAGCCCGGTCATGGGACACACAGAGGTGTATTCCGGCTGCCGGATGGTGATATGAATGTCCCGTGTGGACTGATACGCATATGTCATGGGCTCCAGAACATCCGTCCGGATCGTGTCCGGCGACTTCCATTCCCCTGCCGCTGTTTTTTCATGGGTGATCGTCATTATTGCTCCGCCTGTTCTTCCATTTTTATTTTGTGATTGAATATATATGATTGGATTCTTAATGGATCTTCTTTCATCTGTCAAATACGGAGTGACACCTGTGTGCTGATCCGGATATCAGAGACCGGCTGGCGGCTAAAATAATTGGGAAATCATTCCGTTGCCTAATTTTTTTTCTACTGATATCATGCCGGGATAGACAAAAAATATCAGTGAACATTATTGATGAAACGCCTGCTCACGGTAATGGGAATATGGTAGCAAAAACGCTATTAAATGAGATTATTCAATTTGCAAACCAGAAAAATTTTGCAAAAGCGGAAAGCTTAAGGGCCGAGCTGATTAAAGCGGCGCCCACGGCAGTCATGGAAATTGTCAAATCCGGTGAAATCATTGAACAAAAAAAAACAGAAAGCATGGACCCGAGAATAATTAAACCCTGGGCGGATCTGTTTAATAAATTGAATACCAGCGAAGCCTCGGCTTTTTATTACGCCCTTAAAGCCTTTACCGTAAAGCCCAGCCAACCGGTTTTCCAACAGGGCAGTTGTGATAACCGATTATATTTTATCCAATCCGGCTCTTTAAAATTAAAATATTTTGACTATGGCTTAAAAAAAAACGTGACGATCACGACGTTGCGAAAAGGTGACATCGCCGGTGTTGAGTCTTTTTTTACATTTACCAATCACACCACAAACCTGGTCGCCGCAGAAGAATCAATCATTATCTATCTGGATAAACAGGCATACCAAAAAATATTGACCACCCACCATGCCATCGAATCCAAATTATTCAATTATTGCGAGTCAAAGAAAATCAATTATTTTCAAAACGCCGCCGAAACTCCGGCACGAAGGGCCCATGAACGATATAAGACCAATCTTCAGGGACAGGCGCAACGAATGGACCCAAACGGAAACCTGTTAAAAGAAATTTCTGATATCCGGGTGGCGGATCTGTCCTCCGGCGGGATGAGTTATCTGGTGAATAATCTTCAGATTGGAGAAGCGGCGCACCTTCACAACAGCAGGGTTCAGATCACCGCCATGTATCAGAAATATTCCCTGTCATATGAATTAAAAAAAGTCGGAAAAGTCGTATCTTTAAAATTTTATCCGCATGGAGAATGTTCGGTCCATATCCAGTTTGAAGAACCCCTAAATGAATCCACTGTTATGGAAATAGCAAAACACACAGATGTTACGGCATATTTGGATTTGTTTGTTTAAATGATGCCAACCGTGTATATAGGCAAATAGAAATTTTAAGGCCGGATCAGAATCATTTTTTTGCTTGATTTAAAAACAGTGTTTTTAAATAAAATCGACGTATTGAATTAAGGAGAAGTGCCTATTATGACAAAAGATAAAAAGGATGCACCGGACAAAACAATCCTTAAGAAACAAGTCATATTGGTGGTCGATGACGAAGAAGCCATCAGAAATCTGCTGAAACAAATACTGGAAAAAGAAGGATATGAATGCGAACTCGCTGGAGATGTGGAAGAAGCAACCGCCTTCTTATCTAAAAAGCGGTTCGACCTCGTGGTCAGCGATGTGTCAATGCCCGGGAAATCGGGAATCCAGTTGTTGGAAGAAATTAGAGATCGATATCCGAATATGGCGACGTTGTTAATATCCGGCCAGGCGACTAACAAAACAGCGGAGGATGCCATATCAAAGGGAGCTATTGATTTTCTGGTGAAACCCTTTCAAAAAGACCAGGTATTAATCAGTGTCGCCAACTGCCTCCGGCGCAGAGCAATGGACCTTCAAAGTCAATTCGAAGTCCAGAATCTGGAATGCATTATCAACGACCAGACCCAGGATTTGCTGGAAGCCAATGAAAGATTGAACAGCATTTTAAACAGTACGGTAAAGGCCATGTCCCTGGCCGTTGAATCCAGAGATCCTTACACTGCGGGCCATCAGGAGCGTGTGGCGAACATTGCGGAAGCCATTGCCAAAAAAATGGATTTTAATGATGAGGAGATCCAGTACCTGAAAATGGCCGCCTTGATTCATGATATCGGCAAAATTTCAGTTCCGGCGGAGATCCTCTGCAAACCCACCCGGCTTTCGGAAGCGGAGTTTAATATCATCAAGGAACACCCGACCACCGGGTATAAAATTTTAAAGGGAATCGACTTTCCCTATCCTCTGGCCAAAATGGTTTATCAGCACCATGAACGCATCGATGGTTCGGGATATCCGCAGGGACTTTCCGGTGACCAGATTCTCATAGAAGCGAAAATCCTTTCGGTTGCCGATGTCGTGGAAGCCATGGCGTCCCACCGGCCCTATCGGTCCTCCCTTGGCATTGACGTCGCCCTTGACGAAATCATCAAAAACAAAGGCCAGATTTTTGACCCGGAAGTGGTTGAAATCTGCTGTTATCTGTTCAGGAATAACGAACTGACGCTAAATTAAATGATGAGTGATGAGTGAAAAAATGAGAAATTTGCTTTTCATCATTGCGCATTCATCACTCATCATTTTCTTCGGCCTCCGGGTAATGAGCGCTCATGCAATCCGGACAAATACTGTGGGTAAATTTAGCTTCTGAATGGGCGGCAACATAGGATTCAATCCGATTCCAATAGCCCTTGTCATCGCGGATATTTTTGCACATTGCGCAAATGGGGATGAGCCCCCGCAGGGTTTTCACTTCCGAAAGCGCTTGTTTCAATTCCCCGATCACCCGGTCTCGCTCTTTTTCTGCCTGTTTCCGTCTTTCGATTTCCTGCTGGGCAATGGACAGTTCCCGCTCAACTTCCGCCACCTTCCGTAAAATCGCCAGAACCGGCCGGTTTTCAATTTCAACGCCTTGTTTCCGGTTCTGATAATAAAGGTAACCATACAGAAACGGCAAGGCAAACAAAGAGATGATGAAACGGCTGATCAGCGTGCCTCTCATGATACCGAAATAGGCCGGGGTTCCCGCAAATGCGCCGGTAGAGAAAAGAAGCACATCCAGCCACATGACGCCCAGAAGCGTCAAAAAGGCCCGAATCCATAATTTCAGATTGAGATTGGGCTTTCCAAGATATTCCCAGGCCATGGCCAGAAACACGAGATCAACCAAAGTCGCTGCCACCGAAGCTGAATTGATGCGAAAGCTCGGCACCGGCACATAAGGAATAGGGGCTTTTCCAATCAGATCCATCTGCATGTGAAGGGTTGCGGCGACCAGCGGCACCATGGCTGAAACGCCAATGATCGTTGATATGGCGATTCGCGTCGCCTTCGGGCCGTCAAACACATAAACGACGAAGACGCCCAGAAGCAGCGATGTGAAGAGTATCGTGGATCCAACAATGAAAGTGATGCCCCCGGCCGTAACGGATACGCCTGCATCCGTTACCCAGGACATGATTGCCGTGAGCCCGCCGATCAATGCGTAAAAAGGCGCGGTACCGAGGCGGTGGCGCAGGGAATGCGCCCACAGGACGAGAAAATAAACCGCCATGGCCTCAAAAACCAGAATGATGACTTCGTTTCCCATGACAATTACAATGAATAATCAATAGGTTAATTCGTATTCAGCAAAACAGCGCTTATTTGGCCCATAAATTCTGATGTCAATATCCGATATCCAATTCTCAAATCCGCGTGAAGCCGGATGGGAAAGCGTATCATTTAATCCGGCAGGCCGCCAGCAAAAACTGGATAAATACAGACCGCTGGGACCAAATTCGGGAAAATAAAATTTTCTTGATGAATCAAATGGTTGTCTTTATAATGATTTCTCGATTTATCATCATGCCAATCGAGCGGATGCTGACACGTTTTTCGTCCCCTGAAAATCTTGACAGGGATTCGATTAAGACCCCGCCGGGGCCCACAAATGATTTTTTTTGAGAAAACAATCACGATGTGATAGTGCTACAATTAAAAATCAATTTCTCGCTTATAAAATACATCTGGGAGAATTCATGAAGAAAAACTTTATTCATCCTCTATTTTTGAAGTTGGCGCTGGCCATCATCTTCTGCATGGTTTCCGCTCAAACGGTTTTTGCGGCCTTCCCCACCGGCTGGAACTATCGCAAGAGCCATATCATCAATGCCGCCGCCGGCGCGGGGACTAACTATCAAATCAGAATTACCGCCAACTACGGGGCCGGCACCGATTCCGGGGAAACTGTATATCTGAACAGTCTTTGCCGGACGGATTTTGCAGATATCCGGTTCGTCGCTTCTGATGGCATCACGGAGCTGAGTTATTGGATGGAGGAGCCTGTTGCAACCGGCGTTCAGGCCGTCTTCTGGGTGAAGGTTTCTGATGATTTGAGCGCAGTAAACCAATCCATTTATGTATATTACGGAAATGCCAGTGCCACCACCACGTCAAACGGATTAAACACCTTTATATTTTTTGACGATTTTAATGCAACGTTAAACTTGACCAAATGGGCGAGGCAATCAGTTCAGGGCGTATATCCAAGAACAGAACCGGTGGGGGCGGAAACCTATTTAAGAGATGGCGGAGGAGTAACAGCGAATCCCTATGGCTGGACATGCCTGGGTTCCCAGCCGTCCTATACCGGGTTTCAGAACAACGCCGTCGAGTTCAGGTACCGGGTGGCGGCGAACGGCATATCGGAAGTCAGTTTTCGAGGAAATTTCGCCGCAAACACCGGGTATAAGGGCCGAAGCGACCAGCGACCCACTGAAGGACAAAGCTTTCTTCTCAGGCCCTATCAGGTTGGCGTATGGACCATCATCACCCCGCCGGGCCAGGATGTGGTGATTCCGGCAATCAATACTTGGTACCGCGGTACAATCACCGCTTTTAATACCGCTTTTAATTACTACCGGAACAATGTATTACGACGGACCGTAACCAATGCGACCTATGCCGGGCCGGGGCAGATTTCACTCCAGAACCATTATGGATCGTATACAGACTATGACTGGGTCTCGGTCAGAAAATTTGTGAACCCTCAACCGGCCCATAGCTCCTGGGGAGCGCAAGAGGCTGTTCAGGCAAACCTTTCAGTAACCAAAAGCGTGGCGCTGCATATTGATGCGGACTTGAATCAGGTTGTATCAATTGGCGACACCCTGCGCTACAACGTTAAAATTCTTAATTCTGGCACTGTGAATTTGCTGGGAGCCGTGTTCACTGACCCCATTCCACCGGCCAATACAACCTATGCGCCCGCGAGCGTGACCGCCTCAAGCGGAGCTGTCAACGACAATGGAGGGGCCGGGCCGATCACATGGACCGGAGATGCCGACATCGGTGTTTTGGTGGTCATCACGTTTGATGTGACCGTCAATGCCGGAACCCCTTTAGGCACAGTGATTACAAATCAGGGAACCGTAAACTATGATGCCAACAATGACGGAATTAATGAAAGCTCCCTGTTCTCAGACGGCAATCCCGCCACGCCGGGCATCCAGGTAACGAATGTGACCGTTGGTGGATACGCGCACGGTTTCGGCACCAAGACCGCTGTCGATTTAAATGGCGGAAATCTGGAGCCTGGGGACATTCTGGAATATACCATCAAAATAGAAAACAGGAGCGGATTTGTAGCCTTTGCCCCGCTGGAGTTTACGGATGTAATCCCGGCCAATACGAAATATGTCCCGGGGTTTACCACCGTCACCGACTTTGTGGTGACGAATGGACCGCTGTCTCCCATTCCGCCTTACTCAGACCATACCCCTGTCATAACATACACGGCCCCGACCCTGACCATCACCGGCATTGATATTGGCGCCACCCCGCCCACCGACAATGTCGTGACCATTACCTTCCGCGTACAAGTGGACAGTCCGATAACACCCGGCGTGACCCAGATCAGTAACCAGGCCACCGTGTTTTATGACAGCGACAGCAACGGGGTAAACGATACCTACCAGGCAACTGATGGGGATGGCGACGAATCCAATGGGAATCAGCCCACGGTGAGTCCTCTTGGCGTATACTCGATTTCCGGAACGGTATTTGATGACAATGGGGCCGGTGGCGGAACCGCCGGAAACAACATTCAGGACGGGACCGAAACCGGGCTTTCCGGGGTGGAAGTTAATTTGTGGGACGAGTTTTTTACATTGCTTTACGGGTATGGACCCGTGAGCACTGATATCAATGGATATTATATATTTATGGGGCTCCCGGCCGGGAATTATGGTGTGGAGGTGACTGATCCGGCCTATTATACACCGACGCTTTCCAACCAGGCAACAGGTACCGTACCACCGGATGACACCATCGATTTCGGCTATCAGAACAGCGGTGATGCCGATTTATCAATCACCAAAGAGTGTGTGCCACTGAGATTGGACGGAACCAATCAATTTGTCTTCAATATTACAGTGACGAACAACGGTCCGGATACCGCTACAAATGTTATATTAACGGATGATCTCGATGCGCTGGCCGCAGCCGGTCTGAGCAATATTGAATATACAGAAGACGGCGGAGCGCGTGCCTTCTGGCCTCTTTCGCCAGGTTCAAACACCCTGCCTTTGGGTAACCTGCTTTCGGGAACTTCAAAGGCTATCCGGATTTTTGCCAATGTTGACCCGGCCTTTATTACCGAAGAAAACACGGCCACGGTAATTTCCGATATCTTTGATCCGGATACCGGAAATAATGCCGCGTCCTGCACCTCTGAAGCCGTTTTACCCGGACGGCGGCTGGCGATGGAATTTATACCTGCCAGCAACAGGAGCATCACCATTCCTTCAAGTCCTTCCCTTGAATCCATATCCGCCACCGGAACGATCGAGGCCTGGATTTATGTGAAAGAATTTAATGCAAATTCAGAACTAATAGGGAAAGGGACCCTCAACGAATCCTTTGATATCGGATTATGCGGCGGGGGTATCGGCGATGAATTTGAGGGCGGCACGGCGCAAAATATCGGCTTTGCTCTCTATGACACCAGCGGCACCCAATATCTTTTAATCGCAGACAATTATACGCTGAATGCCGACCAATGGTATCACGTTGCCTGTGTGTGGGATCTGGGCGCAGCTCCACAAATGACGATTTACATCAACGGTGTAGAGGAAAAAACCAGTTCTCCGGGCATTGCCGCTGTCCGGACAAATACCGAAGCGCTGATAATTGGCTACAATCATGTGGCAGGCGGAAGATATGTCGGCCTTATCGACGAAGTCCGTGTCTGGGATGTGGCGAGAGTTCCATCCCGGATACGGGACACCATGTGCCGCAAAATTACCGCCGGTGAGCCTGATTATAGCGATCTTATGGGTAACTGGCGGTTTGACGGGCTCATCGGAAATCCATTCTGCGACGATATTTCCCTTTACGGCAACATCGGCTTTAACAACGCGGCGCGGGTTTGCTCTTCTGCGCCTGTCGGGGATGCCAGCGGCCATGATTATGTCGGCTCAGTTGCTTTAGATTTTTGGGTTCAACTGGCTGCCGGGGATGAAACCCTGACCGCTACCGGCGACGAAGGAACCTGGGACGACAGTCCCGCTACCAGTCCGCCCTATAAGTCCGGGCTACAGGTCTACCGTGTAAATAACGCGCCGGATTATACCGCAGGACCCCTCGGTATGAAAATATTCCCCGATTCAGGATACTGGGGCGTGTTTGTCACGGGCGGAACCAGTCCTTCTTATAAAGTGGAGTACAATTACGATGTGTCCAATGACGGAGTTCCGGGCGTGGCGGACGAATCCGCCCTTCAATTATCATTTCGGGAAGGTAACTGCAGGCCATGGATGGATTTGGGGGCCGTGCATACCCCTCCGGTTTTGGCCCAGACCGGCCTGCGGGGAACGGAATTTATTCTGGGAACGAATGTGGATCCGCGAAATACCATTTATTTTAACAGCGCCAGTTCAAATTATGTGGCCGTAACCGACGGCGTTGCGGGAGGGGATCTGGACCCCACCACTTACGGCACCATAGAAGCGTGGATCAATATCACCTCCTATCAGGACAATGCGGGCATTATTCATAAAGGGAATGGAGTTACCGATTCTTATTCTCTCTATATGGGCGCCGGCGCATCCAACAATCTTGTTTATCTAACAATTGACAGCGGGGGCGGCACCAGCACCATCAACAGCGCAACCATATTAAACCTGGGAACCTGGTACCATATCGCCGGCACCTGGGATGCTGTTGCCAACACGATGACGATTTATATCAACGGCGTTCAGGAAACAACCGGACCGGCTGTCACGGCGCAGGACTCTTCAGGTGATTTATATATTGGCGTCCGCCAGACTGGCGGGCCGAGTTATTTTAACGGCTATATAGATGAAGTCCGAATATGGAATATCGCCGCTGTTATTCGAACCCAAACCCAGATACGGGACACCATGTGCCAGAAGCTGATCGGAAATGAAACCGATCTGGGAGCCTACTGGCGGTTTGACGAAGAGACCAACAGCGTCACCTGCCCGGATTATTCCGGAAACGGGCATACCGGAACCATGACCGGATTTGGGGCGGACCTTACTGACCTGATTAGGGACGCCCGGGTCTGCTCGTCGGCTCCCATTGGGGATGACAGTAGCTACGCTTATTATGACGGGGGTGTTATTTCACCCGTTACCGCTCAACTGACCCATTCGGATGGAGATTATATGGATGTGACGGAAAATACGACCAACGGGGCAATTTGGAACGGCCCGTTTTCCGGCCTTCACATTTACCGCGTAGATGAGGCCCCGGTCTATCCACCGGACCTCTGGGAAGATACGTATTATGACTATCAGACCCCCAACGGCCTGACGCCGCCTGCGGGCTGGTCTTCCATCGACTATTACCGGTACTGGGGCGTGTTCGTCACGGACTGGGATGACGTCACCAATCAACCGGAATATGATGTGGTGTATCATTATGCCGGAAACCCGAGTGTGCCGGCAGATGATTCGGTGGTGGCTCTGGCCCGGCGGCCGGAATACTGCTTCGGGACCTGGACGGATTCCGGCTATGTCCTGGATTCTGTAATTAATGATACGCTGACAGTAACCGGAGATTCCCAGTATGGGCCTCCCCCAACCAACCCGGAATATATTCTGGGCGGCAAGGACGCGCCTCTGGCCATCACCCTGGCGTCCTTTGCGGCTGAGGCGCATGATGGTTGCATCAATGTTCACTGGGAAACGGCCACGGAGATCGACACCGCAGGATTTTATCTGTGGCGCAGCAATCAAAAGGACGGCGTCTATACCCGCATCGAGGACAGTTTCACCCGTTCCGAAGCCAAGGCCGAGACCATGGGGGTTGCCTATAAGTATATGGATTGCGGTGTCGATGAGGATGCCGGAGGATATTATTATAAACTGGAAGAAGTCGATTTTGACAATGCCAAGGACAACCCGTTTTACGGACCCATCGGCCCGGTTGCCCAAACCGTGAGCGCGTCCCAGCCGGTGGGCAATGAGTCCAAAAGCTCGAATGGCAACGCGTGTTTTATTGATACATTAGGAATGTAGGCCGGGATTCCTGTTTGATGATTGAGCGGAGTTTACTGGGTATAACTATATCCGGTAAACAAGGGAGATCTTCTTAAAAGAATCGCCGTCCATCCAAACATTATGTCAACAAACCTGAGATTAAAGGCAATCAAAATAACCCATGAAAATTTATACGCCCCCAACAATCGTCCGCTACTTTCTCCGGCTGACGCTCACCGCCCTGTTTGCGGTTTCATTCGGACTGACTCAACCGGCCCGGGCCGCCACCGACTCCCGGCCCCAGAAGGGCGGCATCAAGATTGAACTCTCCCAGAAAGGGGTTTACCGGATCACCGGGAGCGATGTTTCAGCCGCGGGCGTAAACCCGGCATCCATTGATCCGGCTTCGCTTCGCCTGTTCCACGGAAACTCGGAAATCCGGATCACTGTCGCCTCAGCAGTTGACGGGGTGTTTGACCCAACGGACGCCATCACCTTCTACGCGCCGGGCATCGACACCCGCTATACCGGAACCGATGTTTACTGGCTATATTGGGGAACCGCGGTTTCAGGGCGCCGGACCTTGCCAGCAAACGGCGCCATCACCGGAGATTCCCCTTTAATATCCGCCTCCGGGGAAACCCTTGACGTTGAGGAAAACCACACCCTGTGGTCTGATACGCCGGATGCTCCGGATGCAGATTACTGGTTCTGGGAAAAACTCTCGGCCCCCCAGACAACCCGCCTGACGTTTGACGTGCCTTCCCCGGCAAACAGTTCCGGAGACGCGGTTTTGTCCGTCTATTTTCAGGGCCGCTCCGGGGGTTCCCATCATACCGTCATCACCTTAAACGACCGGGTCATCGGCGATGAAATATGGACCGGGGCGCTCGCCCATTTTCAGACCATGGCCATCTCCCAAACGGATCTGAAGGCAGCGTCCAACCAGTTGACCATCGATTCCGGGACTGCGGGCAGCGTTATCTATCTGAACCGCATTGAAATTGATTATCTTAAAAACCTGACCGCCAAAAGCAATGCCCTGATATTTGGCATCCATCAATCAGAAAAGGTCCAGGTGTCGCTGTCAAATTTCAGCCGGGAGAACATCTCCGTTCTGGACGTAACCGATCCGGTGAACGTCAGCCTTCTCTCGGGTATTAACGTTCAGACAATCAATTCCACTTTCAAGGCGACATTTCAGCACACTGGCGGGGAAAAAACATATGCGGCGTTCACAGCAGATGCAGTGAAAACACCGGATCGGATCACCTACAAAAAGCCGGTGGACCTGAAAAATCCGGCCAACCGGTCGGATTATATCCTGATCTCTGACGAAACGTTTATGCCGGCGCTGGAAAAACTCTGTGAACTCCGCCGACGTCAGGGGATGCAGGTAAAAACAGCGGCCATGGAAGACGTTTATGATGCCTTCAGTTTCGGTTTTTTTGATCCCGCAGCCGTGCAGGCTTTTTTAAAACACGCGTCTGAAAACTGGCAGCCGCCCGCACCCCAATACGTGCTCCTCGCCGGGGATTCCAACCTGGATTACCGGAATTATTTTGAAACGAAAAAACAAAATATTGTGCCCGTGTATTTAAACCATACCCAGGAGCTGGGGTTGACGCCGTCGGACAACTGGTTCGTGAGTTTTGATGAAAACAGCCCGGTGCCCGGCATGAATATCGGACGCATCCCGGGAGCGGATACGGAAGAGGTTGCGGCCATCGTCAATAAAATCATCCGGTATGAAACCACTGAAGCTGACTTTTCCAATCGGGTGCTGCTGGTGGCCGATGATGACGACACGGCATTCGAAGACTTAAACGATCTTCTGGCAAGCCATCTGCCGTTTGATATTTTCGCAGATAAAATTTATGCCCGGCTATATGCCGATTTAGACGAAGTCACCACCAACATTAAAGCAAGCATCGACGGCGGTGAGCTGATCACCAATTTTGTGGGGCATGGGGATGTCACCCGGTGGGGCGCTGAACCCGCCGGGGGCGGCGACTTTATCATCGCGCCCGAAGACGTGAAGGATCTTACCAACAAGGACCGGCTCACCTTCATCGTTGCCCTGAACTGCCTCAATGGCTATTTTTCCCAGTCATTTAATTACAGTCTGGCCGAAGAATGGGTCATGGCCCCGGACAAAGGGGCCGTGGCCTGTATCGCCCCGAGCGGACTTTCCCATTCCCAGGAGCATGAATTATTCAGCACCGCTGTTTTTGAGAACATTTTCCAGAAAAAGGAAAATCGTTTAGGCGATATCTGCACCCAATCGAAAATAGACGCATATTATTCGGGAGCATCGGATAAGGTATTAATTTCTCTAAACCTTATCGGAGACCCGGCCACCCGGCTGGCTGTTTACCGCAACTCCGCAGACCAGGTGACCGCCCACTGGATCACGGCCAGTGCAGGCTCGGGCGGGAAAATATCCCCTTCCGGAGAAACTCCGGCATTTGACGGTTCCAGCCAAACCTTCACGATCACTCCGGCGGACGGCTATGCCGTAGCCGATGTTTCCGTTGACGGCGCATCCCAGGGCGCTGTTACGGCATACACATTTAATGCCATCAACAAAAACCATACCATTTCCGCAGCCTTTAAGGTCAAATCCGGTGGGGGTGGCGGCGGCGGTGGGGGCGGATGTTTTATCAGCACACTTCAATAAAAGCTTTCCATCAGGAACTTTCCATGAATGCTTAACCTTGACGGATATGATATTATTCACGAGCATCCCCCGAAAAACGGGGTGATTCTCTATTCCGCACGCCATGTTCCGTCTGCCGCACGGGTCCGTATCCATTTTCTGCCGGTCAGCAAACACGCCAAAGACCTGCGCGAGTCGATTTACCAGCATTTTCTGCCGTTAAAAAGACTCATCTCCCCCCATCTCGCCCGAGTGTATGCGATTGAAAAAATTTCCGAAACGTCGGCGTCGGGAATTGCCTTTATCACCGGTGACCCGGAAGGGCTTTTGCTGAAAGACTATTTAATCCTCAACAACTCCCTCCAGGAAGACAAATCTTCAGAAACATTTATCGATATTGCGCTTGGGCTTGTTTCCGCTGTCAATGATCTTCATAAACTGGGCCTGACCCACACCGGGCTGACCCCCAGCGCCATTGTCATCGACCCGGAAACCCATCATGCCTGCATCAGTGATTTCGCATTCGGCATGGTTACGGTCATCTCTCCGGAAGGACTGGACCCGGACAACAAAAATCAAATCGCCCTGGCGGAAGAGTATCTGCCGTATATTTCACCGGAACAGACCGGCCGGATGAATCGTAAAACCGATTACCGGACGGATTTTTACTCTCTCGGCGTCATTTTCTATGAGATGCTTGCCGGCGTCCCGCCCTTTACCGGGGCGCATCCCATGGAACTCATCCACGCGCATATGGCCAAAAATCCTGTTATGCCGTTAAACGCCCGCCAAAAAATCGGTGAAACACTATCGGACATCATCATGAAACTGCTGGCCAAGTCCCCTGACAGCCGATACCAGAGCGGGTTTGGCATCAAATCGGACCTGCTGGAATTCCGGCAGCGAGCCGGCGCAGGCAAAGCCCTTCCCCTGTTTCAAATTGCCTGTCATGATATCCCCGAACGCTTCCTGTTCCCGGACCGGATGTATGGCCGGGATATTGAATTGGCCATGCTGATGGATGAATACAACCGGGTCAAGGGAAGCCATATCGGAATTTCCATGATCGCCGGATATTCGGGAATGGGCAAATCGCGAATCGTGGAGGAAATCCGGCGGTATGTGGTGGACAAAGGCGGATATTTCATCTCCGGACAGTATGAACAGTTCCAGCAGGACATTCCATACAGCGGCCTGATTCAGGCGTTTGGGGAAATCATCAGACAAATTTTAACCGGTTCGGCAGATCAAATCAGCCTCTGGCGCCACAAACTGGAGGCCGCTCTGGGCGCGAACGCCCAGATCATTATTGATGTGATTCCGGAAGTGGAATTTATTTTAGGGGCTCAGCCCCCGGCGCCGGATTTGTCTCCAGCTGACGCCCAGAATCGCTTCCACCGGGTATTTGAAAAATTTCTCCGGGTCTTTGCCGCCAGAGAGCACCCCCTGACGCTGTTTATCGATAACATGCACTGGGCGGACGCAGCCGGTCTGAAACTCATGGAGGCATTTTTCACCGGTACCCGGACGCGAAACTTCTATTTTATCGGCGCGTATCGCACCAACGAAATCAACGGCCAGCACCCGCTTCTGGATTCCATTGCGTCCATCAAACGAAAAGGGATCCTGCTTCAAACCATTACATTACAGCCAATCCGCCAGACCG
The DNA here is from genome assembly GCA_003599885.1 of Desulfobacteraceae bacterium. Taxonomy (GTDB): domain Bacteria; phylum Desulfobacterota; class Desulfobacteria; order Desulfobacterales; family Desulfosalsimonadaceae; genus SURF-3. The sequence goes on from QZKW01000059.1 coordinate 22,769, forward strand.
ACATCTGCCGGCTGCTTGCCGACACATTGCAGGAAAACATGGACCAGGTAAATCTCCTGGCCCAAATCGTTCATGATAAAACCAGGGGCAACCCGTTTTTTGTCCGGCAGTTTCTTGAAACCATCAACAGGGAAGGCTTTCTTTCCTATGATTATGAAAATGGCCGCTGGCAATGGGATATTCAGCAAATCACCGCACAGCGCATCACGGATAACGTCATTGATTTTATGGCCGAAAAGGTTCTGAAGCTGACCGACAATTCACAGCACATTCTCCGGCTGGCTTCCTGTATCGGCAATACCTTTTCCCTGCCCCTCCTGTCCCTGGTCGCCGCCAAACCTTCCGATGAGGTTCTGACGGATTTACGGGAAGCGGTCGCACTTGGCCTTGTTTCAACATCCGGCGACGGGTCCGACTCCAGGGACGGCTCACAGACCATCGGACTCACCGGTAATCTTCCCGCAACACGATTGCTGCCTGCGGAAGACCTGACCTTTGAATTTTTACACGATAAAGTCCGTCAGGCCATATACTCGCTGGTCCCCGACACACTGAAAAACACGCTGCATCTAAAGATCGGGAAACTGATTCTTCAAAACACCGATCCGGCGGATCTGTACAGCCGGATTTTTTCCATTGCGCATCATTTCAATTATGGAAAAAATCAACTGAGAACACCTGCGGACAGGCTTCAGGCGGCCCGGCTCAACCTCATCGCCGGAAAACGCGCCAAGGACGCGGCGGCCCATGCTCAGGCGCTCTCCTATTTGAAAACCGGAGAAACGTTCCTTACCGATGACGCATGGCAGGAAAATTATGCGCTGATCTTCGACATCAAAAAGCAGCGAATGGAATGCGAATACCTGCTCCATCATTTCCGTAACGCGGAAGCCCTGTTCGACCTCCTGCTGGAACGGGCATCCACCCATGAAGACAAAGCCGGAATATACAACCACAAAATGATTATGCTGGCAAGCTTTGCCCGTCATGAAGAGGCTGTCCTTATCGGCGCTGCAGGACTACGCTTGCTGGGAGTGAACGTTCCGAAAAAAGTCGGTAAATTGGAGCTGATTAGCACGTTGCTGTCATTAAAATTCAAATTGCGTCACACACAGACGAATGAATTGCTCGATCTGCCGGAAATCCAGGATCCCCGGCTTCTGCTGATCCTGAAAATGATGATGAATATGGGTTTATCGGCCTATTTCTGCCATCCCTATCTGGCTTCATTTCTGGCCCTGCATATTTTCAAGCTGACCCTGGAACACGGCAACTCCAGCGTCTCTCCCTTTGCTTATGTCATTTACGGATCAGCCCTGAGCGCCATTTTCAAGGATTATCTATCCGGCGACCGCTATGGAAAACTGGCCCTGACCGCAAACAAGAAATTCGGCAGCACACAGATGACCGCCAAGGTTTTGCTGTATTATGCCAATGCCATCACCGTATGGCGCCAGCCCATCCATCAGGTCATCTCCTTAAACCGGGAAGGACTTGCATCCGCCCGGGAGACCGGTGATTTAAATTATGCGATCTACCACATCCAGTCCCTGATATTTACGATGCTGGCTGCCGGCAAACCTCTTGATGAAATTTCAGATGAGTGCGGACGCTTTTATGAATATGTGGAACAAAGCCACGATATCGGGGCATTGTACTATCTGATATCCGTTCAGCAGTTCATCAAATGCGTCAGAGGGGAGACCGTTCATATCCACAGCTTAAACGATGAAGGATTTTCAGAAGCCCGGCATGTCAAGAACATGCAGCCCGAGGATATCCGCATTATTTTATGCCGCCATTACCTGATCAAACTGCGGCTTCTTTTTATCATGGAGGAGTATGACGGCGCGTTGCAGGCCGCCAGACATTGCAGCGCACTGCAACGCTTCCATATGGGCACGATCATTATCCCGGAATATTATTTCTTCCATTGTCTGGTGCTTGCCGCTATATACCCGTCTGCGTCGATATTTAAAAAAACCCTGTATCACCGGCAAATTAATCTCTTTCGCAACCGGTTAAAACAACTGGCCGGGCACTGCCCGGAAAATTTTGAAGACAAATACCTGTTGATAGAAGCCGAGCTGGCCAGAATTAACGGGCAGGACCGGCAGGCGGTTTCGTTTTACCAGCAGGCGATTGGGGCCGCCAAAGCCAATGGATTTACCCAGAATCACGCCATAGCCTGTGAAGCGGCGGCGAAATATTATTTATCCCGCGGATTTGAGGATATCGCAGGCCCCTATATGGCCAAAGCCATGGAGAGTTACCGCTACTGGGGCGCTGCCACCAAAGTCGGTCAGATCACAAAAAAATTTTCAATCATCCTGACGACGGATCATCATCCTGAAACGTTTCCAAGCGGCCAGCATCTTGACTTTAATGCCATTGTCACCGCCCTTCAGACCATCTCCACGGAAATCATTCTGGAAGACCTGCTCAAAAGCCTGATGAAAATCGTTCTGGAAAACGCCGGCGCCAGTAAAGTTCAGCTTCTGAGCATAACGCTGGACCGCATCTTTCTCGAAGCGGAAATCCATATCGATCACAGGGAAGCGATGATTTATAAATCCCTTCCTGCTGAGAGCCGCTCTGACCTGTTCCATCCGGTATTGAACTATGTGAAACGCACCGGAACCTATGTGGTTGTCGACGACGCAGGATCTCACGGCGATTTTCCCCGTGATCCCTATGTGATGCGGCACCAGCCGAAATCCGTGTTGTGCCTGCCGGTTATCCGCCATTCCCAAATGGTTGCCCTGGTCTATCTTGAAAACAATATCACAGCAGCGGCATTCACCCCGGAACGGATTAAGGTGCTCCGCCTGCTGGCGTCGCAGGCGGCAATTTCCCTTGAAAATTCCCGTTTGTATGAGGATGTCATCAAAAATGAAAAGCAACTGCGAGAGGTCTCGGAAAAACAGGAGCAAGATGCTTTGCGCTATCAGGGACAACTGAGGTCCCTGTCCTCTGAAGTTTCCCTGGCCGAGGAAAGAGAACGCCGGAGAATCGCATCCGATTTGCATGACCGGATCGGCCACGCTCTGGCCAATGCGTCCATGAAACTCCGTCTGGTAAAGGATTCGGTGTCATCTGCGGATGTTTCAAAATATATCGACGCCATCCATCTGCTCATCGACCAGTCCATCCAGGACACCCAGACCTTGACTTTTGAACTCAGTCCCCCCATACTTTATGATCTGGGGCTTGAAGCCGCTCTGGACTGGTTGACGGAACAAACCCAGCAGCAGCATGATATTCAGGTCGATTTTATTGATGATTTGACACTCAAACCCATTGATGAAAGCCTGCGCATCCTTCTGTTTCAGGCCACACGGGAATTGTTGCACAATGTGGTCAAACATGCCCGGGCCACCAAAGTCCGTGTCGCCATATCCAGGGAAAATGCATTTGTCCGGATTGTCATCCACGACAATGGCGTCGGTTTTGAAGCGACCAAAAAAGAAACCGGGATCAAAAAAGGCGGTTTTGGACTTTTTTCAATACAGGAGCGCCTGAAACATCAGGGCGGCAGCCTTGAAATCACTTCCGGCCCGGACACGGGTTCCAGCGTCACCATTGTGTCCCCCATGACGATCGTTAAACCAACCGAACAGGAAAACACAGAGGAAATAACGGATGACCATAAAAATTCTGCTGGCGGATGACCACAAAATCACCCGGGATGGATTAAAAGCCCTTCTTGAAAACCAGAAAAACATGACGGTTATCGGGGAGGCGGAAAACGGCCGTATGGCAGTCCGGCTGGCTGGGGAGCTGAAGCCCGATGTCGTCGTCATGGATATCAACATGCCGGAACTCAACGGCATCGAAGCCACCCGTCAGATTGTCGCGGAACTTCCCGGCACAAAAATCATCGCCCTTTCCATGTATTCGGACAAGCGGTATGTGGTGGGCATGCTGAAAGCAGGAGTCTCCGGTTATCTCTTGAAAAACTGCGCGTTTGATGAGCTCGTGGCCGCAATTTCCGCTGTGGTGAATAATCAGAATTACATGAGTCAGAAAATCGCAGGCACGGTTATGAAAGAATACGCCACCATTCTGGAAGCCAGCGACAGCTCGCCTGCATCCCTGCTCTCGGCCCGGGAAAGGGAAGTCTTGCAGTTAATCGCCGAAGGCACAAAAACCAAAGATATCGCCGACCGGATTCATGTGAGCGTCAAAACCGTCGAAACCCATCGCCAGCAGATCATGCGGAAATTAAACGTCACCAGTGTCGCGGAACTCACCAAAATCGCCCTCAGGGAAGGCCTGACCTCCCTGGACGGGTAGCCCGGAATTTTTAACAGCCGTCAAAAATAAAATCCGGTTTTTCGAATCCGATTTTCAGGTTTTCCCCGACTGCCGTTTGATTTTTGTAAATACACGAATCCGCGCAATGGCACAATACAAGAGGGTTTGCACGGATTGCAAAAAACAGGCGTGTCTACAGAAAGAGAGAGTTTTAGGTCGGATTTTCGATGTTCAAAACCCGTTTTGGGATGGAAATTTTTAGATTATTCAGAATGTTATTTGCTTCATGAGTGATTTCATTCCGGCAATAGAACCGATAATTTAATTTAAAAAATTC
>QZKW01000034.1 GCA_003599885.1 Desulfobacteraceae bacterium
GAAGAATATCGATGCATCGTTAGCGATGGTCGAAACGATGATCAAACCCTAAGAAAATGCAAATCCCGTGAAGGCGATTTGTAGCATTTTTCCGGTTCAAAAACCATGTCTTTTTCAACTATCTTAAAATAATACAAAAATCATGAATTATCCTTGAAACGGAGCCGTCCGCCTGTTAAAACTATCCGGAAATGCGTCGCTGTTTCCGCCATTCGTTTCATCAACCCGTCACCCTATATAATAAGGTTACGACCATGAGATGAAATACGGCCGGAAAACAAAGAAGACAAGTTTGTACTTGTGCGGGAGTGCATTGAAGAACATTTAAAGATGGCGGAACTCAAAGCGCGGGTTCGGGAAATACTTGCAATATCAGACGGTCAGCCCGGAAGAATCATGGTCCCTAAGGAGATTTTTAATGATAAAACCCATTGGTAAAAAAACCAATCAAGGCTCGATTTCCAAAAAGGTGCTGGCCAGTCTTAAAAAAGCAAATAATCAGAAAGTGATTAACTTTGCTGACATCAAAGAAGCTGGCAGACATGCGGAAGAAATGAATAAAAGCGTGATTTCCAAAAAAAATATGGAAAAGTATGATCCGCTTCACGCGATTTACATTTATGCCCAAAATCAAATGTCAATCATTGTTGAACAAATCAGCGACTTGCATGAACTGTCGAAGCTGGCCAATGCCTATGAACAAGCGGAGGATTTATATATGCCTTCAGGTCCGCCCATGAGCCCGCTTACTAAATCCTATTTCACATGCTGGGGGTTTTTTGATCTTTGTATTGGACTTCAAAAAGAAACGTTTGGTACCGTCGCCATTGATTTGTGTAAATTCTTAAATGTCGACAAAGAATTGATTCAAGTTTTTGAATGTATGCAAAAATCAAGAATGGGCGTTTACAGGCACAAAGGTGTTTATGAAAAATACGTTATCTTGGAGGATGTGGTCACACGACAAGAAATAACAACCGTTGTACCAAGCGGTTATCTTGGAAAGGCGGATCAAATTTGGTTTGCGCGTATCCTGCCGGAACCTTTTCCGGATTTAAATGCTGGATATTCGGTCGTTTTTACAACGCCATACGTTCTTTCGGAAATGCAGGATGGACGGCTGGTGAATGGCACAGAAGAAAAATGGCGTTTATTTTTTGAGAGAACCATTCCAAAAACAGGCATTAAAGATGAGATTCGGGCATTTGAAACACTCATGAAATATGGTCGGAACCGGCATTACTGGAACGAATTTATTTTTGAGGGTTATGTGAATCATCAATATGACATGATATTCCTTGCCGGTTTCCCGGACATTCCGCTCAGTCGCCCCCATTCCAGTGAAAGTCAAAAACGAGAAAGTTATTGAAGAAGACAGATAATGAAAATTGAACCGGCGGTTGTCGCAGGTTGTTTCCCATCGCGATGCGACCCTGCCCCGATGGGTTTTCGTGGAATAAGGGGGCAAACTGTTTGAATGGATCATGCAGTTTGAAATTGATTACTTCGGCAAATCTTCCGGCAATTCCCCGCAAGCCAGCCGCTTGAGCACGCCCAGGGTTTTGGTCATGGGCAGTTCGTGAAACAGACCGGAAGCCAGGGCTTTCTGATAAACATAATAAGGCGCCTGCCCCCCCTCTTCCGGATTTTTAAAAATATCATGCACCATCAGATAGCCACCCGGCATGATGTGGCCGACCCAGGACTGATAGTCCGTGAATGCGGCGGGGAAGCTGTGGCCGCCGTCAATAAATACAAGACCGAGCGGTGTGGCCCACCTGCGGGCCGCTACCGCCGACTTTGATACAATCGGCACCACCGTGTCTTCAAGATCCCCCTGGATCAGGGCCTTCCGAAACAGGGGGAACGTGTCCATCCGGCCCTGTCTGACATCATAGGTTTCCGGGTCAAAATACCCTTCCCCTGGCTGCTGCTCTTCAGACCCGGTGTGATGGTCCACAGAAAACAAAACGCTCCCGGCTTCCCGGCACCCGGCGCCCAGATACAGGGTTGACTTGCCGCAGTAGCTGCCGATCTCCAGACACGGTCCCAGCCGGCCGGCATCCCGCGCCACGGTATACAGCCGAAATCCTTCCTCTTTATCCAGAAACCCTTTGGTCCGGTCGATCAGGCCTGTCAGTCTGTCATCCATTTTTTGGCCGGTCTCATTGCATTTCGTCATAATTTTTCACCAGCACCTCTCTTGCCTTAACACCGTCCGACGGGCCGACAACGCCCTCGGTTTCCATAATTTCGATGATGCGGGCGGCCCGGTTGTATCCGATCCGGAGATGCCGCTGAATCATGGAAATGGATGCCTGGCCGGTTTTGGAAACCAGGGCCACGGCCTCGTCATAGCGTTCGTCATAGTCTTTTTCTTCACCGTTTCCGGCATCTTTTTCCGGGGCTTCCAGAATGTCGGAAACATATTCCGGGGCCTTTTGTTCTTTTAAAAATTCGATGATCTTGGCCAGTTCCTCTTCGGAAATATACGCGCCATGAATGCGCTGAAGCTTGGCCGTACCGGGGGGCAAAAACAGCATGTCCCCGTTGCCCAGAAGGGTTTCCGCGCCATTGGAGTCGATAATGGTCCGGGAATCGGTTTTGGATGACACCTGAAACGACAGGCGGGTCGGGAAATTGGCCTTGATGACACCTGTCAGGACATCCACGGAGGGCCGCTGGGTGGCCAGAATCAAATGAATGCCGGAAGCCCTGGCCATCTGCGCGAGACGGGTCAGCCCGACTTCCACATCCCGGGAACCCACCATCATGAGATCCGCCAGTTCATCAATAATAATGACGATATAAGGCAGCTTTTCCTTGGGCGGGGCGTCGTCATCATCCGGCTGATCGATGTTCTCTTTTTCAATTTTGCGATTATACTGCCTGATATTTCGCACCCGGTTTTGAGACAGCAGAATATAGCGCCGCTCCATTTCCCGGACGGCCCAGAAAAGCGCATTGGTGGCTTTTTTCATGTCCGTGACCACCGGCGAGATGAGATTGGGGATGCCGTCATACACGGACAACTCAATGCGCTTGGGATCGATCATGATGAGCTTCACATCATCCGGGGTGGACTTATACAAGAGACTGCAAATCATGGTATTGAGCGCCACGCTTTTGCCGGTGCCGGTGGCCCCGGCAATGAGGAGATGGGGCATGTCTTCCAGATTCGCCACCACCGGATGACCGACAATATCCTTGCCCAGCACCAGGGTAAGTTTGGATTTGGATTTTTCATAAACCGGTGATGCGACAATATCCTTAAACACCACGATTTCACGCACCGAATTCGGCACTTCGATGCCGATGACCCCTTTGCCGGGAATCGGCGCGATAATGCGGATGCTGATGGCGGAAAGGGCCAGGGCCAGATCATCCGTCAGGTTCACCACCTTATTGATCTTGATACCCGGCGCGGGCTCAAATTCAAAGCGGGTGATGACCGGGCCGGGCAATACCGTCACCACTTTTCCCCGGACCCCGAAATCCTCCAGTTTCTGGACCAGAAGCTTGGACAAAAACAGCAGGTTTTCATGGTCCACCGAATCCACGAGAACCTCCGCGTCTTTTAAAAATTCAAGGGACGGCAGCCTGAAACCGCTGTCCGGAAACCGCATGGATTCAAACACCAACTGCTTGGGGATCGGGACATTCCTGAGGGGTTTGGGCGGGAGGGACTCCTGAATGACAATATCCTTTTCCTTCTTGACTGTCTTTTCCGGTTCGGGCTCTCTTTTCGCTTCGGGATCTTTTCGCAAGTCAGCAGGTTTTAGAGGCTCCGCCACTGAAACCGGAACTGCCACCGGCTCTTTTTTTAACGGCGATGGTTCTTTTTTTATCGATTTTCCATTGCCCCCTGCCGGTGCTTGCAACGGTTTTGGTTTTCTTTTTAATTTCCCGAGAATTGCGAAGAATTTACCAACACCGTATCCGATAAGGAGAACCAGTTTTCCGAGATTTTTAAAGGTAGCGATGAGGGAAACGCCGGTCGACAGGATAAAACCGATGAGAAAAAACAGAATTAAAATCACCACCCCGCCGGTCCAGTTGGAATACTTCAGAAGCAGGGATTGAATGGGAAGGCCGATCATGCCGCCGGATGAATACTGGCTGCCAAAAAAATCATAGGTTTCCTGATGAAAGGCGAGCAGACCACCTGATGCGGCAATCAGGATGATGCCGCCGGTGGCGATCAACAGCTGCGTCTGGCCGGAGCGGTTCTTAAAAAACTCAATACATGCAATCAAAAACAGGATCGGAATCCAGAAAGCCCCGATCCCGAAAAGGCCGATTAAAAAACCCGCCACATGCGCGCCCAGAAATCCGAAAAAATTATGGATGGCGCCGGTGTGGCCGACATGGTGAATGGACGGATCCTCCGGGCTAAAGGAAAGAAGGCTGACCGAAGAAAAAATAACGATAAAAATCAATATTAAAGTAATTATTTCTTTGCGCATTCGATTATACCTGAAGGATAAACGGCAAGATCACGGGCCGCCGTTTCATGGTGAACGTAAAGTATTCCCTTAACGCCCGGTGAATTTTTTTCCGCATCACCTCGATGCGGTGCGACGGTTCAAGGATACTGACTTCTTCAATAATTTCAAGCACCACGCACTTGGCGTCTTCGATAATATGTCCGGTCTCGGATTCAAACACAAACCCCCGGGAAGTGATTTCCGGGCCATACACGACAAATCCGGTTTCCTCGTCTATGGCCAGGGTCACCACCACCAGACCTTCTTCCGAAAGCAGCCGTCTTTCTTTCAGCACAGACCGCCCCACATCTCCGATCCCTTTGCCGTCAACCAGAATCCGGCTGGTGGGCACGGTTCCGTTAATACGCCCGCCATGATGATCAAATTCGATAATCTGGCCATTTTCCGCCAGAAGGATGTGATCTTTCGGAATGCCGACTTCTTCAGCCAGCTGGGCGTGATGAAACAGGTGCCGGTATTCTCCGTGAACGGGCATGAAATAATCCGGCATGGTCAGATTGATCATGGTTTTCAACTCATCCCGAAACGCATGGCCGGACACATGAATGGCGGAAATTTTTTCATAAATGACATCCGCGCCTTTTCGAAACAGGTTGTTGATGATCTTGGCAATGGCCTTTTCATTGCCCGGTATGAATTTTGAGGACAGGATGACCATGTCCCCCTTTTCCACCTGGATATGCTTATGCATGCCGGCGGACATCCGGGTCAGGGCGGACATGGGTTCGCCCTGGCTGCCGGTGGTCATAATCAGAATCTCTTCCGGCGGATAATCGTCGATATCAGAGATATCAATCCTCATGTTGTCAGGGATATGAAGCATATTCAGGTCAATGGCGGTCTTTACGCTCAGTTCAATGCTTCTGCCGTTAAAAACGATTTTCCGGTTCTTTGATTTGATAATGTCAACGACCTGCTGAATCCGGGCGACATTGGATGCAAACAGGGCCACAAACACCCGGCCAGCGCTTTTGGTGATGATCGTTTCCAATGTCTGTCCAACCACTTCATCAGAAATGGTGGTCCCTTCTTTTTCCACATTGGTGGAATCGGAAAGGAGAACCAGCACCCCCTCTTCCCCCAATTGTTCAAATCGCGCCGCATCCGTGTTCATTTCAGCAATATTTGCCGCCGACAGCTTAAAATCCCCGGTATGCACGATTCGCCCCACCGGGGTGGAAATGGCAAGCCCCACACCGTCCACCACGGAATGATTGACACGGATAAACTCGATTTCAAACGGAGGGATGGTGATTTTCTTTCGGGGAGCAATTTCGCTTAAACACGATGCCGCCAGGAGTCCATGCTCATCGAGTTTATGACGAAGCAGACCCAGCGTAAAACCGGTGCCATACACAGGGACATTGACTTCACGGAGCAGATACGGAAGCGCGCCGATGTGATCTTCATGGGCGTGGGTTAAAATAATGCCGGCGACCCTTGCCTTGTTGGCCCGGATGTACTCCATTCCGGGGATGACATAATCCACGCCCAGCATATAATCTTCAGGAAACATCAGGCCGGCATCAATGATGATGATGGTGTCGCCATATTCCACCAGCATCATATTCAGCCCGATTTCCCCGAGCCCGCCCAAAGGAATGAGTTTAAGCATGTTTTATAATTTGCTCAGCATCGATGTTTTATCAATCACGTTTTGATCTCCAGGCGTTCAAATATGGCATCCACCACCCGCAGCAGCCAGAGGAACTGATCTTCTGTGGCATAACAAATGCAATCGCAACGGATCTTGTTTTTCGTCCGAACGAGCAACTCGATTGTCAGTGCAGCCTCGCTTAACTCAAGGGCGAAATAAAGCGGATGGCACGATGCATGACACGTCTGTGTATCATTATAAACCGATGCTTCTATGGGTATCCAGTAAATAGCGCCCATGTCAGCCGGTCCGAAATGCGCGTCCAGATATTCCTTTATTTTTTCCTGATCCGCAGGCCTTAATTCATCAATCACATATTGTTTCATCTTTTAACATCCATTGTTCGCGATAGGTTATCTTTTATCCGAATGAGCCAGCCCGGCCTCAAAATCGATCAATAGTCTTTTCAATGCCAAACCGCCGCCGAACCCGCCTAATTTATTATCACTTCTGATCACCCGATGACAAGGGATAAGAATAGGGAACGGATTTTTTGCAAGAGCGGAGCCGACAAACCGGCAGGCTTTGGGGCGGCCGATGCGCTCTGCGATCTCCCTGTATGTCGCCAGAGCCCCATAAGGGATGGCATGGGTTTGAAGATACACCGCGCGCTGCAATGGGGTGATCCCTTCCCGGCTCATGATATTCCAGGGCAGCGGCGACTGGACGCCATTGACAGAGTCAATGATGATCCGGACCAACTCGTCCGGCGCCGGAAGGACCGCATCCTTTAATATAGGGTTACGATCGGGAAAATTGGGTTCTTCTCCCGGCAGCAAAATCTGTTTTAGCAGTAAGGGACCCTCATTATAAATCAGAATAAGCCTGCCGATGGGAGTATCCACCCGGCCGCTTTTCAATTTTCCGGAATTCATAGAATGGGAAACTCTGTTAAATTGTCCGATGGGTCAAAAATGAAGGCCTGCCACGGGGACATGAAAGACAAGTCACGATTAAGGTTCACTTCCTTTTCAAGCGCCCGCGAAACCTGGAAATATTCCAGGGATGAGGTGTTTTTAATTCTGACCACCCGCAAATCACCGGGACCTGATCGCCCGGATGTTCTTGCGCAGGCGTCAAGACACTGGCGGTCAGTGTCAAAGTAGACAGGGATCGCCGCTTTCTCGGGAGAAATGGCGGCCAGGGAATTCACATAGGTTTTTTCCCTGTCCATCCGGTCCACCAGCCGCCGGGTGGTAAAGTCCGCCAGACCGATGCCGTTTGCATTTCCATCGGAGGCGTCAGACAAATCCCTGACAAAAATGCGTTTCACATGGGGAGCGGTCATTGTATCGCCGACAATGTCGCGATGCCTGCCGGTGACATTGGAATCCATGCCGATACCGGAGATATCCTTGCCGATCTGATCCACAATCAGGATATCAACCAGGTCAAACGGGATGCTCCCCATCATGCCGGCCGCCTTTTTTAACAGCATTTTTTCCTGGAGAATAAGGCTATCGGGCAAAAGCGTTTCCACATGGGCCAGCTTGCCGTAACCATCCTCCAGCACTGCGACGCCGAATAAAATTTTGGTTTTTTCCAGCAAAATAGCGGCGGCCGATTCGATGATGCCAAAGGTGTGATCAACGGCCCTTTGATGAAATTCCGCAGCCCCCTGATGCTTGCCGAGACCGACCGTCAGCATTTTACAAAGCCCGCTTTCAATATCCGCCTTAAATTTGGTATGGGGCTTGATCCGGTTGATCAGGACAATATGGTCCGCCGCCAGTGCTGCGGTTGACATATAAAGACTGAAGCCAAGCGGATGGGTGGCAATACACCTGACGGCCATATCCGCCGCAATCGGGACACCCATAGCCTCCTCGGTGACGCCATAGGATGCCAAAACATGCTTTTGGCCCTCTGCCGTGGCGCCCCCATGACTGCCCATGGCCGGAACGATATAGGGCTTAAAGCCCCTGTGCTCTAAAAACCGCAGACATTGATAGACAATTTCTTTCAGACCATCGATTTTACGGCTGCCGACGGCGACGGCGACCGTTGAACCGGTGTTGGAATGGCAATGCTCCGGCACTGCCTGTAAAGACGACCGGACTGCACCCGCGACATTCTCGATGTCCGACCTGAACAATTTTTGGCGGATAAATGCCATTTCGGGAAAATTAAGCAACTGATGATCCATGATAAACGGCAGGGGAATTTAAGTAAGATTTCGCTTCCGCAAAAGCGGACCGCGCAAAGGAAAGCAGAGGATAACGGGCGGCTTCCCCGGTTGCGTCAAAAATCACACCGGGGAAGCCGAATGAAACTGAAATGTTAGGTTTCTTCAATAACGATGGCGTTGGGTTCACATACTTCAATGCAGCTCTCGCAGCCAAGGCATTCTTCTGCGTTGACCGGAACGGATTTGCCATCCTGAAGTTCAAATACTTCTACCGGGCAAACATCTACGCATTCTTCACAACCTTCACATTTGTCAGCATCCACGATCGGATTAAAAGCCATTTTTAAAATCTCCTTTGTTATTCGTTTTTATATAGTCATTGGTGCCATCTTGCTTGTTTCATAGACCTTTGCATGAAAAAATTCCCTATCTTAATTATAAAATCGAGTCAAGTCTTCTTATGCTTTTTTAACTTTTTATACATCCGGCATTGATAAATAAAATACCGTTTCAGACTGTCGCATCAAAAAGAAGATATTTGTAAATCTCTTGAAATCATAAAAAAGCCATGATATTTGTACTTTTTTTTAAAAATTCATGATCTCGGCGTCATCAAAAACCCTTCAATTGAACGCTGAAATCAGGGTGTCATCCAATCCCGAATTGGGATAATTATCTGTTTTAAAAAATGGAGTCGAATTGTGGAAAAATACCTTATAAAGGATTTAATGGTACCGATTTCGGAATATGCGACGGTTTCGGAAGGCGCCACATTGTTTGAAGCTTACCTGGCCCTGGAAAAAGCCCAGGAGGAATATGACCACAACAAGTACCGCCACCGCGCGGTTCTGGTTCTGGATAAAAACAGGCGGGTCCTGGGAAAGGTCGGCCAACTGGATGTTCTGAGGGCATTGGAGCCTAAAAATGAACAGATTGATCTATTTGAAGATATCCGAAAATACGGTTTCAGTGATCAGTTTACCATGAGCCTGCGCGAACAGCATTTGATGCAGGGTGAACCACTGACCGAAATCTGTAAAAAGACGGCCCAGACTAAAGTAGAGGAACTGATGAGCGCCCCCACCGAAGGAGAATATGTCGACGTGGATGCCTCTTTAGAGACCGCAATTCACCAGTTGGTCCGCGGTTCCCATATGTCGCTTCTGGTGACGCGGAAAAAAGAGATTTTAGGCATTTTGCGGTTGACGGATGTGTTTGCGGCCATTTTCCACACCATGAAAGAATGTGGCATTGATATCGAGAAGGATACTTAAATATTATGAACGCACTTGAAAAGCTTTTTATTCGAATTGTGCAGCGGGTCAACATTAATCTGCGGGAGCTTGAATTTGACGCAAAACCCTATGTCTGGGACCTGATTCCCAAACGCCAGATGACCAAATTCTATGCGTTTTATTGTATTTCCCCGGATCACCCCCTGAATCTGCAGTTTAAAAATACAGGCCTTGCCGGCAGCTATTTTCTGGGGCAGTGCCGTGTTTCCAACTCTTTGCTCTACAAATGCGATATCCGGGGAGATGAACTTAAAAGAGAGGGAGACAAATTCCGGTTTAAAAATTTCACCATTCCCATTTCAAAAAATGAAGAAATTTTGATTGACGACAGTGCGCTTGTCAAAACCCTGATTCACAATTATTCCCATGACCCGGAGTCTCCGGAAAGATTCTTTATCCAGGACACCATTTCCACCCACTACGCCAATATCCACGGGTCTCCGACATCGGGCTGCTTTCTCGGACCTTTTGCCACCGTAGACCTGACCACCGTACAGGACTGCGTTATCGGAACGTTTTCCTATGTTCAGGCCGGTGAAATAAGCCATTTAAAGATTGATCCCGGTACTGTCTGGGTCCGAAGCCCCGGCGCGTTCAATTTCCTTTATCGTTATCCCTTGGAAAAACTGAAGGACTATATTTATTTTGAGGCAGGGCAGCCGCCAAAGGGTATTCTCATGGATTTTGTGGAAAGCCGGAAGGAAGATTTCCAAAGGGTTTTTGATGTGGTGAATATTGAATCCACCTTCGATGTCCCTTCTACAGCTTCACTGGATCGTTACGCAGTGGTCAAACCCTCAACCAGAATTGGCGAAAATGTGCTGGTTTCCCAGCGTGCTTATATTGAAAACTCATATCTCGGCAAAGGCGCCAACGCCCAGGAGAATTGCTTCATTATCAACTCCCGGCTCGAAGGCAACAACGTTACAGCGCATGGGGCTAAAATTATTGAAGCCACTGTGGGGGAAAATGTTTTTGTGGGATTCAACAGCTTTCTCCGGGGTCAGCCGGAAAGCCGCCTGACCATCGGCAATGTCTGCATTATCATGCCCCACACCATTATTGACATCACAGAACCGCTTGCGATTCCGCAAGGCCAGATTGTGTGGGGGCTTATAAAGAACAAAAAAGACCTTGAAACCAACAGCATCTCCATTCATGAGCTGTCCAAAATCAATACCCGGTTCTCAAAAGGCACCATGTTTTTTGAAGGCAATGGCTCAAGCTTTGTTTCCGCGTTCCAGGGACGGATTCATCACATTCTGGAGGCCAACGGCGCATACTTTAACCCCAGCG
This sequence comes from Desulfobacteraceae bacterium, assembly GCA_003599885.1. GTDB lineage: Bacteria > Desulfobacterota > Desulfobacteria > Desulfobacterales > Desulfosalsimonadaceae > SURF-3. The sequence goes on from QZKW01000034.1 coordinate 10,885, forward strand.
ATAACAGTGGATTGGGCCATGCGCAGAAAAACCAGAAAATGTCATTCAACACCATCCAGCCCTATCCCCGGGGAGAGAATGAGGGGCTGTTCCCGACAATCAGCATTCAATTATAAGGGTTTATTTGAAAAATTTGAGCAGGGCGTGCAGGTTGGTCATGGGATGGGGCGGGCATCCGGGAATAAAAAGATCTACCGGCAGCAGCGTGTCAAGCCCCTCCGTGATTTCAGGGCTTCCCCGGAACGGCCCGCCGGTAATGGCGCAGCTTCCCACGGCAATCACCACTTTGGGGGCAGGCACCGCTTCATAGGTATCTAGTAACGCCTGTTTCATGTTTCGGGAAACAGGGCCCGTCACGACAATTCCATCCGCATGCCTTGGGGAGGCCACAAAATTGATGCCAAAGCGCGCCAAATCAAAAAACGGCGTGGCAAGAACGTTCAAATCCACCTCACACCCGTTGCAGCCTCCTGCCGATACCTGGCGGAGCTGAAGCGAACGGCCGAACAATCGTTTAAAATGCTGCCGGCTGTGCTTGGCAAGATCCGGCAACGTGCCCGCTGTCAGGAGATGGTCTTTTTCAGCCACCGACAGTTCAAAATTCCGGGTAAACGAGACAAACGCGCCTTTTGAAATCCGTTCACAGGTTCCGCAGAAAACACACCGGCCCAGATCAATTAACCGGCGCACCGGATCAATGGCATCCTGGGGGCATATTTCGGCACATCGGGCTGCCAGTTCAGCAGACGCTTCCGGAACAATCCGCGGAAGCCCCCGATATCGTGACGCCAGTTCAACAGGGACTTTCGGATAAGCGGAGGTCCGGCACCCCTGTTCAAATCGGTTTTTAAGTGTGGTAAACATTTGTTGTCACTTTAAATCATATGTTAAGATTTCCGGAAAACCACTTAAAGCAGCGCGACTACAGATCAAAGCCGCAATAGGACAGGTTAAAGCTCTTATTATTTAAGGGAAAATCCGAAATTCCCGTATTCCTGAGAGACATGGCCAGACCGTTCCAGTTATGAAAGGACGGATCCTTGATCTTGTATCGCAGAATCCTGCCGTCAGCATCTGTAAGAACGCAGTGAGAAAGCTCTCCCCGCCAGGCTTCGTTGACGGTCACGACAAAAGACGATGGCGCCAGATCAAAATTACTCCCCTCAACACACCGGGTTTCAATGGGACGGCTCAGCAGCGACCTGATAATCTGGATGGACTGCATAATTTCATCGGCCCGGACTTTAGCCCGGGCAAATACATCGCCCGTGGATTTCGGGTTTTGAGGGATATTCAGATGGGCATAATATTCCTTGGGGAAACAGCGGCGAGCATCATAGGAAAGCCCGCTGGCCCTTCCGGCCGGTCCCACCAGCCCGAGCTTCCCGGCGGCATCATGACTGACAGCCCCGCACCCTTCAAAACGGGCGAGAGCACCAGGCGTCAGCAGCAGCAAATCCAGAACATGGCGGATTTGAGGTTCCAGCTCCTTTATCCGCTCCGTGAGCGTCCGGCTGATCTCGCTGTCAATAGAGAACCTCACCCCTCCGGGGCGCACAAGCCCTTTGCCGAGCCGGTTCCCGCAGATCAGCAGCGTCATATTGAGAAAATCCCCCCTGATTCTCCCGAAATAATTGGCCGGAGGCAGAAACGCCACATCCCCGGATAGCGCGCCCATATCCCCGATATGATTGGCGAGACGTTCAAGTTCGAGCCCAATGGTGCGAATCATTTTGGCTCCCGCATCCGGCTGAACGGAGGTCAACGCTTCGATTGCCTGCGCCATGCTGACACCGTGACCGACGGTTGTGTCCCCGGCAATGCTCTCGGCAATCACCGGAAGACGCTTGGGGTCAGCCTTCTGCATCAGGGTTTCAATGCCCCGATGCTGATACCCCAGCTGGATTTCAAGATGCAGCACCCGTTCGCCGATGCAGTTGAACCGGAAATGACCGGGTTCGATTACGCCTGCATGAACCGGCCCCACCGCCACTTCATGGATTTCTTCGCCGGTCACAGAATAATAGGGATAGTTTCCCGGAATGTCCTCCTTGTAATCATTGCCGAATACGTCGGCCCTGCCCCGGCAATTGGAATGATAGCGAACCATTTTGAGCCAGGGATGGCCTTCGGGCAGGATGCCGAACTGTTCGGCGATCTCCCGTTCAAACAGATGAAACGGTTCGCATTGACTGGTGAATGACGGATAAACTTCCGGAGCGTCGCACCCCGCGACCAGCAGCTTGTCGGTCCGCAAAACAGCCAGCAGTTTATCGATACCGCCATCCGTGTAACCGAAAAACTGGACCACTTTGCCGCCGGAGGCCACAATATCAAGGGCTTGTTTCCTAAAATCAGCAAACGGCAGATGAGGAAGCCGGGGCCGGTGGAACGCCGCGCTGTTTAAAATTTCAACAAAAGAACCTGTCATTAAAATCCTCCGCCCATAGCCGCCGCTGCAGCCATAATTGTCTGATAAAGGATATCGGGCATCCACACGCACAACGCCAGAGAAGTGAGCAGCAGTGCATACTGGGGCCAGACCAGACACGCTTTTTCAGGGGTCGGGCTTGTGATATCTTCCGAAACGTCACCAAACGACATTTTAAAAACCTGATTGGAAAGACCGGCGAAAATAAAGCACAAACTTAGCATGAAAATGGCGGCCATCGTGTAATGCCCGGCCCGGAATGCGCCGACAATGATCAGCAGTTCCCCGATAAACAGCCCAAACGGTGGGAATCCGGCAATTGCCGCGAATCCGGCAAAAAACGCCACAAACGTTTTCGGCATGCGGGCAGGCAGTTGCCCGATTTTGTCTATAAACCAGCTGTGGTATCCTGAATGAATATTTCCGGATGTCAAAAACAGGGAGGATTTGATCAGGCTGTGATGGATCAGACACAGTATCGCGCCATAAGCGCCGATACCGCCAATGCCCGTTCCGAAGGCGATGATCCCCATATTTTCAATGCTGGAATACGCCAGCATCCGTTTATACTCTGTCTGTTTGATAATAAATGTGGCGGCAGCCAGAATCGACATCAATCCGAACACCATTAAAATCGTGCCGGAAAAATCCCCCAATCCGGCGGCCACCATGATTTTATTGGTTTTAAAAATACCTAAATACGCACAGTTCAACAGGACACCGGACAACAGCGCGGACGCCGGACTGGGGGCTTCGCTGTGCGCGTCAGGCAGCCAGGTATGCATGGGCGCCAGACCCATTTTGGTGCCGTACCCCACAAATATAAAAACAAAACCCGCTTTGAGCCAGGTGGGGTCCAGCTGTTTTGCCGCTTCGGTTAAAGCCGAAAAAGAGACTGCTGTTTTCACATGGCCCACATCCATTGCCAGGGTAATCAGGACCGAACCTAAAAGGGCCATGGCTATACCCACCGAGCAAATCAGCACATATTTCCAGGTCGCTTCAAGGGCGGTTGATGTTTTATGAGTGAATATCAGCGGCGCACTGGTCAGGGTGGTGGCTTCAATGGCAATCCACATGACCATTATATGATCGGAAATCGTCACCATGGTCATGGTAGACAGGAACAGCAGCATGGAACCGGTAAAGATGTTTTCCTGGCGAATATGGGATTGTTTGAGGTATTCGGCGGTATAGACGGAGATCAAAAAAAAGAGCAGGGATATAACGATCAGGGACAGCAGACCTGCGGCTGACAAAGCAAAATAATCGGGAAATATGGCTTCCGGACGGATGGTCCACACCATGATCGTCATCAAGAGGTGTATTATTCCCGTGAGGACCAGCAAAACCCGTCCTGCTGTTGCGGGCAGAAAAAAGACCGCCAGCGCTGCCACAAACGGAATCAGAAAAATGATTTCAAGCATGACCGCACCTATTCCTTTAATTTGCTGAGCTGCGCTGTATCCAGATTATCATATTTCTGTTTAATACTCTGAAGCATAATCGCCATGATCATCACACCGGCCAGAACGTCCAAAAGAATGCCGAATTCCACAATGTGCTGGGCCCCCGAGGACAAGGCGGTCCCGATCAGGTAAATGCCGTTTTCCATCATGATATAGCCGAGAACCATGGCGATGGCGTTTCTTCTGGCCATGAGAAGGAACATACCTGCCACGACAAGCGTGATGGCGGTGGAGGTAATCAGCGTACCGCCGCTGAATGAGATCATGTTGAATTTGTGGCTCAACATCGGCGCAGCAACAATCAGCAAAAGACTGGCAAATACCGAGGCGTTATAACTCACAATCGTCTCCACTTCCCGTTTAATGCCCATTTTTTTTATCATGGAATAAAAGCTCCAGGGTATAATGATTCCCCGGATGGTCAGCGTTGCCGTTGTGAAGATGATTCCGCCGGCCGTCATCTCATGCTCCAAAAAGAACGGCACAATGGAAACCACCACTCCCTGAAAAGCCAGAATCCGGATTAATACGGGCAGACGGCTGGATGCAAAGGCAAAAAGAACCGAAAGCAGCACAAGAATCAGCAGGATATCAACCGGATGAATCATTTTACAAATTCCAGGGTGATGACAGTTGCAAAAAAGGCCAAGGCAAATGATGTCAGGACAAAATGGGAAACTCTGTCCATCCGGAAACGGGCCATTACCGATTCTGTAACGCCGATGGCCACATAAACGCCGGATAACGCAGCGCAAAAAATGACAAAATTAACGAAGGGGTGGGCCGCATGGATGGGACAAATCAATCTTGCCACAAATGTGGAATAAAAAAGCAGCTTGATAAACGCGCCCAGTTCAATCAATCCGAAGTCCGGGCCGCTGTGGTCCAGCACCATGACTTCGTGGATCATGGTGAGTTCCAGATGGGTTGCCGGATCATCCACCGGAACCCGGGAATTCTCCGTTAACAGGATGATAAAAAAAGCCATAACCACAAACAGCATCGGCGCGCCGGCAACGCGCCAGAGGCCTGAAGTCTGAATTCCCGTAAAATAAGCCGCAAAGGTTAGTTCACCGGTCAGTTGAAAAAACAGGATCAGAATCATAAACATTGTGGCTTCACAGATAATCGGGAAAAAGGCCTCTCTGGCCGCCCCCATGCCCTCGAAAGGAGATGCAGTATCCATCGCCGCCGCAATGGTAAAAAACCGTCCCAGCCCTAGCACATACAAAACGAATATCACGTCACCATTAAATGAAAGGACCGGTGACCTCCCGGCGATGGGTAAAAACAGGAGCGCCATCAGCGCGGCGCTCAATGACGCGATAGGACCCATTTTAAAAATAAATGTGGTGCTGTTGCTGTAAACCGATCCCTTTTGCATCAGCTTGATCAGGGTGAAATAATGAATCAGCAGGGGCGGCCCCTTTTTACCGCCGAAAAACGCCTTGACCTTCAGGATGACCGCCGCATAAAACGGCGAAAGGCAAATCGCCAGTATCCAGAGAATGATGGATTCAATCATACATTCGTCTCGCTTGTTGATTTCAACCGTATGAATTTTAAAATGAGATCCATGCTTGTTTACACAAAAAACAGGAGTATCACTATGGCCAGCAGGATGTAACCGATATAGGGATGAATATCACCCTGCTGAATCCAACGGAGTTTATCGAAAAAAAACAGCACCGGATGCACAAAAACACTTTCCATATACCGCTCGGCGATATCACGGGCATGACTGCTATAGTAAGTTTTGGCCGGGAACACGCCCTGGACCGCAGGGTGGTCCTCGTTCAGAGCGGTCACCGGCTTAAAAAAATCGGTGATCGAGCGCGCATATGACGAACCCGTATACTGCATTTTTACCGTTGGCCGGGTAAAGCCGCAGCCCCAGGTGCCGGTGCGGGTAATCGTTTTTTGCCGGTATAGAAAAAAACGAAGAGCCAGCATACAAAAAACAATCAATAAAAATACAGCCGCCGCCTGGGAAATATTTTCGGTCATCTCCAGGAACGGCGAAAAGGGAATTCGGCCGTATCCCAGATTAAGGGCCGAAACCCCGCGAATGGCCATGAGAAAAACCGCTTTCGGGAAAACCCCGATAATGGGGCATAAAGCCGCAAGGACGACCATGGGGATCAACATCATCGGCTCTTTTTCATCGGCTTTCACGGCAGATTCGCTTCTGGGCTCCCCTTGAAAAACTACCCCCACGACTTTGGTAAAACAGGCCAAAGCCAGGCCGCCGATCACCGCCAGACTGATAATGGCCATGAGACTCAGGACAAAGGACAATTTATCCAGACCGACGCCTTTAAATCCCCCGAGATAAATAAAAAATTCACCTACAAACCCGTTTAATGGCGGCAATCCGGAAATCGCCAGAGATCCGATCAGAAAAGTCATTCCGGTGATTCTCATTTTTTTCATGAGTCCTCCCAATGCATCAATGGAGTGGGTGCCGGTTTTTTTGATGACGATTCCGGCGCCCATGAACAGGAGGGACTTGAATATCGAATGGTTCAATACATGAAGCAGACTTCCTGCGAATCCAAGAACGGCCATCAGAGGGTTTCCGGATGACATACCAATCATGCCGATGCCTAGGCCAATAAGAATAATTCCCATATTCTCAATACTTGAATATGCCAGCATTCTTTTGATATCCTGCTGAGCCAGGGCATACACCACGCCAAGGATTCCGGAAATCATACCGGCAATCACCAATATTTCACCAAACAAGGGGGCATGGTAATTTAACGCAACATACATTCGAAGTATCCCGTATATGCCAATCTTGATCATCACACCGGACATGACGGCGGATATATGGCTCGGAGCCGCCGGATGGGCATGGGGCAGCCAGACGTGGAAAGGAAACACCCCTGCCTTTGAACCAAATCCGGCAAACGCCAAAACAAAAACAACAATTTTGACCCATTCCGGCAAGATGGCTGCGCCGTCAAATCCGAAGCTGCCGGAAAAACCATACATCAATCCAAAAGCGGAAAGAATCAGCATGGCTCCCGCATGGGAAAAAACAAAATACAGATAGCCGGCCTTGCGGGTTTCAATTTTATGATAATCATAGACCACCAGAAAAAATGAGGACAGGGACATGATCTCCCAGAACAGCATAAAGGTGATTATATTCGCCGCGGTCACGACGAGAGTCATCGATGCGATCAGCAGACTGAAGAACAGATAACTCGCGGCGGTTCGAAAGGATTTTTCAGGGGTGTTCAGGTAATGAAAGCTATATAGGGCAGCTAAAAAAGAAACGAAAAAAACAGGGACAAGAAAAAAAGCCGATAAACCATCAATGACGAAGGACAGGGAAAAGGCATGCAGATATTTGAAGGAAACTGCATCCGTTTCCGGACGAAATAATTGAAACAAGCTATTGGTCAGTCCGATCAGACAGCCGGCGCTGATAGACAAGACACCCACTGTTTTCATCAACGTAAAATGCCTGTGAAGCATCAGGGGCAGCGTACCCCCGGCAATGATGACACCTATTGAGAAGAAAAACGCTTCCATAACAACCTCTTATATCTTCCCCATGCCGGATGAGATTGTAACATCGCTAATTCCTGTCCAGCAGAGTGCTTGAAAAACGCGACACAGAATTCGTCTGAACTCAATACCCTTTTTTCGGCAATGTCAACACCAAATATTAAAAAAACCCAATACCTGCTTTCAATCAACTTATTGATAATTTAATGAAATAATGAATTGAAACAAACGAAAAGGAGGATAAAGGATAGAACAAGTCAAGTTCCTCTGTTCACATGGGTGCGCGGTGAAAACCATCACGCATCTTCTGAAACAAGGATGGTTATAGATTACCTAAAAATGAAAAATATTCAAGCCATTACAACAGAATCAATTATCCTTCGACTAGGCAGATGAGCGTGTTTTTCTGGATTTGATCAGAAAGCTGGATGGTATCACCAGTTCTGGAGAACCTTGCGGAAATGGCTTGTGGACTCATGCCAGGCAGGATATAAAACGAAAGATTAATTCGATCTCCATTGGTTGCAGAACTCAAGCCTTGACAAACCCTCGGAGCAGCATCCGGCCACTGGGTTTGGCTCAAAGCTTCCAGATATTGCGTTAATTCATCTCTCTGCGGCTGGCCCAAATCGCAGGAAATATCTTCGAAAACAGACACTTGCCGCATGTCATGGAAGGTTTCCATCATCTGATTCACGGTTGAACGGCTAGTTGTGACCAAAAAACACGATTCCGGTGCGTCTTTGCCCAGCAGATACGACCAGGCGGACAGACGGGAGGCCGTCATCACCGCTCCGTAATCCTTATTTTTGGCCTGTTCTCCTGGCGCATCAAGCGGTTTTTCCCGCCCGTTCATGCGGGCAAACAGTTCCCGTTCGGCAGCCATTGATAACGCCAGCTCCTGATCAAGATCATTTTGCTGCGCATCCAGTTCCTGAGCCATAAGGAGAAACAACCGGGCGGAAAACAGAGGATCAGGAATAACTTCCGACGATTTATCATATGATAATATGTCTGACTGAATCTGGGCGGTAAAAGACTGGTTGTAGAACCCGTCTCTGAAAGCCTTTTTCAAAGATGCCCCGTCACCGTAATGTTGCTCGCCCCATGACTTAAACTCCCGGCAGGATCGCATCAGGCGGTCCCCGTCATCCGGACAGGGAACCCGCAAGTCGATGCACCCGTCCGCCTGCAATTGACGCATGGATTCAGGAAAACCGGACGACATCGGCAGGTACACGATTGCAGGCCCAAAAAGTTGGCTCAACTGCCTTGCAACCGGTTCGGTAATATAGGTAAATGGAAAATACACGGGTTTCATAATTTCAATAACATCCTGTTAAAAGTTAACGACAAAGCCGTCAAATTTTTTCATCCTGCACATCCACGCCCCTTGTCCGCAAGGCTTCCCGGATCTGGTCTGCTTTTTCAAAATCTCCCGCTCTGCGGGCGGCATCTCTTTGATTTATCAGATCTTGAAGGCCGGGATCAATCTGTTTGGGATTAAAGTCAAAAATCCGGATGACCTCATCAACATTTTGAAAGGCGCTTAGCAGTTTCGCGGCTTCTTTGGCATCGATCTGATCACTGGCAATCAGAACATTAATCTTTTTAATGGCCGTAAAAATATCTACCAGGGCACGGGGAAAATTCAAATCATCGTCCATGGCGGTGATGAATCCCTGCCTTATATCATAGGCGAGCTGATCGATTGCCGGGCAATCTTTTTGTAAACAAGTCTTTTCCAAAGAGGCCGTCATCGGGCAAACCCCTTCAAGACAGTCTTTGACGCCTCTTTCGTTTCCAGGGTTTTCATCTCCTGCGATCTCCACCAGTGAATGAACACAGGCATCGATGCGCTTTAATGAGCTGCGGGCTTGCGTCAGCAACCGGGTTTTGGAGAATGTCAGGGGCTTCCGGTAATGGTTGGACATCAGCCAGAACCGTACTTCCCTTGGCGTAACGCCCTCCCCAACCAGTTCGTCTAGAATCGGCAGGGTCTGTTTTTCTCCGCCTGCCTGTTTTTCCTCCAGTATGACACGTTCGCAATGCATCCAGTATCTGGCCAGGGGTTTACCCGTGACCACCTTGGCAATGGCCAGTTCATTTTCATGATGCGGAAACACCAGATCCCGGCTGCTGGTGTGAATATCATAGGAGTCGCCGAGATATTTCATGGATATGGCGGCACACTGAACATGCCACGAAGGCCGGACATTTCCCCATTCGGTTTTTACATAAATACCCCGTTTCAACTCCGAAAGCTTCGCCCGTTTCATCAGGGTGAAATCCTTGGGATTATTTTTTTCGTATTCATCCAGATCGACGGTGGCGCCAAGTTTTATTTTGTTCAGATCGATGCCGGACAGCTTACCGTATTCAGCAAAACCGCCAATATTAAAATACAGGGAGCGGAGCTTTTCATAAGCCACGCCTTTGTCCATGAGTTTCTTGACAAGGCCCACCATGTCGTCAATGTGATCGCTGGCCCGGGGATATTTCTCTGCGGGCTTGATCTGCAATCGCTCCAAATCCTGCCTGAACAAATCGATGTATTTTCGGGTGAAGTCAGGGAGCGGTTCGCCGGCCGACTCCGAGCCCTGAATGGTTTTGTCGTCATAGTCCGTAACATTCATGATATGAGTGACGGCATACCCCCGGAACTCCAAGTAGCGGCACAACATATCAGAAAACACAAACCGGCGGCAGTGTTCAATATTCAGACGGGAATCCGCCGTGGGGCCACAGGAATACATCGACACCCGGCCTGGTTGAATCGGCTCAAACGGCTCTTTTGAGCGGCTCATGGTGTTGAACAAATGCAGGTCAACCTTCTGTTTCACGGCAAACAGGGTTGTGCTCAAATATCGCTCCCCGCTGTCGGGAAAAATGACCACCACCGTACCCTCTTCCATTTTTTCAGCTTGCTGCGCCGCGATAACCATTGCCGCACCGCTGCTCATGCCGACAAAAAGGCCTTCCTCTTTGCCCAGACGACGGGTCATTTCGAAGGCCGCTTCATCTTCAATATTGATGACTTCATCCAGTACATGCTTATCAAATATTTCAGGACGGTAGGCTTCCTTAAGATTTTTCAGGCCCTGGATTTTATGGCCGAGATATGGTTCCACGGCAATAATCTTAATATTCGGGTCATATTCCCGGAATCGTCTCGCCACCCCGATGACCGTGCCGGTCGTTCCGATGGTGGCGACAAACGCTGATATCCGTCCGCCGGTCTGCGTGATAATCTCCTCGGCGGTGCCGGAATAATGGGCCATCCAGTTGGCGGGATTATTATACTGGTCGGTCATGAAATACCGGTCCGGATCTTCCCGGACAATACGGTAAACTTCCTCAATGGCTCCGTCCGTTCCCAGATGTCCCGGTGTCAGCATGATTTCAGCGCCCCTGGCCGCAAGTATTTTCCGGCGCTCGATGCTGACAGCTTCGGACATGGCCAGCAGCAGACGATATCCTTTGATGGCGCATACCATCGCCAAACCGATGCCGGTGTTGCCGGAGGTGGCTTCAATAACGATTTTATCACGGGTCAAACGTCCGGATTTTTCACCCTCTTCAATCATGGCGAGAGCCGGACGGTCCTTAACCGAGCCGCCGGGGTTCACGTATTCAATTTTGGCCAGAATTTTAACCTTTGGGTTGGGATTCAGGCGCTTTATTTCAACCAGCGGTGTATTGCCGATAGCATTTAAAATCGAGTGCGGCATATCATAATCCTTCCACTTTTTACTTGACCAGCACAGTTAATCTTTCCAATATCTCAGCCCTGACCTGCTCCGCATCTTTTGAAGCATCCACAACCACGAACCGAACCGGTTCCTGCCGGGCGATCGCCAGATAACCATTTCTGACCTTTTCATGGAATTGAAGTTTTTCATTTTCAAACCGGGTTTCCGACTCATCTCTGGACCCGTTCTGAATCTGTTTCCATGCGCGTTTCAGACCGAGTTCCGGCGGAAGATCGAGAAGAAATGTCATATCCGGCGACAAATCATCCATCACCAAGCTGTTTAGCTGCCTGATCAGCCTCATATCCAGCCCTCGCGCAAAGCCCTGGTAGACAATCGTGGAATCATGAAACCGGTCACATATCACAATTTTTCCGGCTTTGAGCGTCGGGATAATCATCTCATTGATGTGCTGGGCCCGGTCAGCCGCATACAGCAACAACTCCGCAAGCGGATCCATGGCATGGTTTCCGGGATTCAGCAGGATGGACCGGATTTTTTCACCGATTCCCGTGCCGCCGGGTTCCTTGGTAAGCGCACAATCATGGCCTTTGGCCCGGAAATATTCAGCCATGTATTGGATCTGTGTCGTCTTTCCGGAGCCTTCAATGCCTTCAAGCGTAATCAACATTTATTTCAGACGCCCCTTATAAAAATAGCGTTCCATGGGCTTGTGATATCCGGTCCAATTGTCATCCGTATCCTGAGATTCCATGAATTCCCGGATACCATTAATTTTTGAATCAATTTCATCCAGATAATTCAGCAGGAGCCCTTCCAGTGTTTTGGGCGGCTCAGGAGAGCCGAATTCACGCGCGCCGTGATGACTCACAATCAGATGTTTTAACAACAGGGCGGCGTTTTCCGGAAAGTTTTCAACCTGGGCGATTTTTTCCCCGAGCATTTCAAGACCAATCACGATATGATTGACCAGACGCCCGGCATCGGAATAATCAATGCGGACGCTGTATTCAAATTCTTCTATTTTTCCAATATCATGAAGAATGGCCCCGGTCATGAGCAAATCCCGGTCGATGCCGCTGTAATGGTCCGCCACCCGGTTGACCAGCACGGCCAGAGACAGTGTGTGTTCCAGCAGTCCGCCGATATAGGCGTGATGCATCATTTTGGCCGCTGGTGCGCGTTTAAATTTCTCAACCCATTGTGCGTCATTAAAAAAACGGTTCAGCAGTTCCTTTAAATAACCGGTTTGAACAGTTTCCACAATGTCCTTCAACTGGGCAATCATCTTATCGACATTTCTTGAGGTGGCGGCAATAAAATCCGCTGCGTTGACCGCATCCGGACCGACTGCGTCCAAAGATTTAACAATCATCTGCAATGCGCCCCGATATTCACTGATCGTGCCTTTAACGCGGACAAAATCACCTTTCACCGCCCGGTCTTTGATGGTATCGACCTGGTCCCAGGCGACCCCTTTGACATTGCCGGTTTTGTCCGCAAACACAAAATTCAGATAATGCCCGCCATCCTTTTTCTGAGAAAGAATTTTATCGGACAATATAAAAACATCATCAACAATTTCGCCGGATTGAATCTGGTTAACATATTTTTTTTTCATAGGTTCAGCGCCTGGATTCAAAATGTTCAATGGATGCCGTATAACCTTATAATTCTTGACTTTTTGGAATGTTCAGGTTTTTATACTGGAAATTTATATTGTCTTCAAGGTATTCTTCACTTTATTTAATCCTGTCTTCTCGGGTCGATCACAACCTTTATTTATAATGCGCATTTTTCTCATGTCGGCTTTCAGACATCATATTCAGGCAGGCCTCCGGACGTTGCTTTTAATTATTATCAGCTTCGCCCTTTTTTTAGCCCCCCCTCTCCCAGTCAACGCTTTTGAGGGCGCCGATACGCTTAAAAAGACATCGAATACCGGAGCGCCCTGGCGAATCAGCGCACAAAAAATCTCTTACAATCAGAAAACCAGCATTTACACCGCCACCGGCGATGTCCGGATCGTCAAGGACGGGAAGACCCTGACCGGCGATTTTATTCAGTATAATCAAAATACCCAGGAAGCTTTCGCCACAGGCAATGTCTTGCTGGCAGCGGGGGCAGACACCCTCCGGGGCGATGAAATTCAAATAAACCTGCAAACCGGGACCGGCGTTATCCGTCAAGGAAAGATATTTATTGAAAAAAATCATTTTATTATCAAAGGCGATGAAATCCATAAAACCGGAGAAAACACCTATGAAATCAAAAACGCCAGCATAACGACCTGCGATGGGGAAATTCCGGCATGGCGGCTTACCGGCCAGGATCTGGACGTCACCATTGAAGAATACGGATGGGTCAAAAATGCGGCATTCCGGATAAAAAATATGCCGGTTCTGTATCTGCCTTACATGGTTTTCCCCGTAAAAACCAAACGGCAGTCCGGCTTACTCGCCCCCCAAATGGGTTTCTCTTCCGAAAACGGCATTGAGGTGACCCAGCCCTTTTACTGGGCCATCAACCAGAGCAGTGACGCAACGTTCTACTATAACCACATTCAGAACCGGGGCGAAAAGCTGGGGGGGGAATATCGCTACACACTCAGCCGTCAATCCAAAGGCACCCTCATGTTCGATGGCCTGGATGACCGGCATACGGATGACGGCACCGGCGACTGGGGCTATCCGGGTGATCCCTGGCTGCGAACCAATTCTGACCGGTACTGGTTCCGGACGAAGATCAGCCAGGCGCTGCCTTATAATGTCAAATCAGCCCTTGATCTGGATATTGTCAGTGATCAGGATTATCTCCAGGATTTTTTAGATGGCTATACCGGGTATGATGAATCCAAAAAATATTTCAACAAGCAGTTCGGACGGGATATTGATGATGAAAACCAGCCGGTGAGAAAAAACACCCTTAAATTCACCCGGATCTGGACCCAATACAGCGTCAACGCCGAAGCACTGTGGTATGATGATGTCGTCAGCCGGAGGCAGGGATTAACCGATACCTCATTGCAGCAACTGCCCGGTGTCACTTTTGACGCATTAAGGCAACCCATATTAAATGATCGCTTCCTTGTCGGCATGAACTCCGGGTACAGCAATTTTTATCGAAAAGACGGGGATGTCGGTCAACGAATAGAGGCTTATCCGCGATTATACCTGCCCTTGCGCTATCAAAATTATTTTACGTTTGTTCCTTCCGCAGGATTCCGCCAAACCGCATGGTACACCGACCCGGAAGTTCTGGATCAGACAGACGCTACCCCGGATACATCCTACAATGATTACCGGCATCGGGAAACTTATGATTTACAGGCCGATCTGTCCACAGACCTGTTTCAGGTGTTTGAAGTGCAGTCTGAAACAATTGACAAAATCAAACATACGATCACTCCCAGACTGGAACACAGCTACGTTCCAGACGATGATCAGACTGAATATCCATTCTTTAATGATATGGACAGTATCGACCCGGAGAACCTCATGACCTTTTCATTGACAAATTTCCTGATATCCAGGCGACCAGATCCAAAGCCAAAACCTGCCGGATCGCCCTCCAAAACTTTTGAAACCTCAAAGTACAGTGACCCGTATCATGAATTTTTGCGGTTTCAGTTGGCTCAATCCTATGATTTTATTAAGGCAGGCGAACCCGGCGAAAAACCGTTTATACCTTTATACGCTGAACTTGACTTCGAACCTGCCAAGTTGTTAACCCTCCATGCGGATTCGGAATGGAGTCACGATATCGGTGAATTCGTTTCCCACAACCTTCATGCAAGGCTCAACAGCACCCGCGGCGACCAGCTGCGGGTTGAACACCGGTACAGCCAGGACGAGGAACAAATCCAGGACCAGGAACAGGACCATATCCAGTCCATCACCCTGGGATGGCTTGCCAAAATCACCCAAAGCACCGGTTTGTTTGGCCACTATGAAAGAAACATAGAAACCGGGAAAAGCATTGAAACTCTCGTCGGTTGCCATTATCAGGCCCAGTGCTGGTCTGTTGCACTTTCATACAAAAATGAAACCAATGACCGGAAAATCGGATTCATGATCGGACTGAATGGTCTCTCGGAAATCGGAAGCAGCATGTAGATGGATGCGGCCTCATTAAAATACAATATATTATCAGACCCTTCGTAAACCGAAGGGTCATGGAACCGACAGCACACCCCCCTGAAATATTAAACATAACTACTTGACTTTTTATAAATTTGTATTTAAACAAGGAACATATCACCACTTTTTGATTTTATGGCAAATACAGGAGGCATAATGAACAAACTTGAACTGATCTCAGCTTTAAAAAAAGAAGCTGATATTTCCAAATCCGAAGCAGCCAAAATTGTACAAATATTCTTTGATTCCATGTCTGAAGCCCTCATCAAGCAGGAGCGCATTGAAATCAGAGGCCTTTGCAGCTTCTATGTAAAAAATTATAAAAGCTATATCGGCCGCAACCCCAAAACCGGCGAAAAAGTCCAGATCAGTCCCAAGAGACTTCCTTTTTTTAAGTGCGGGAAAGAACTCCGGGAACGCGTTAACAAATAAAAAACACGGTGTATTATACAAAACAACCCGTGATCGGCTTTGCAGCTCTGGTTGATCAGGAACGGCCTGTCCGCTTATTAACCGCAGTGCTTTCCAGCGGCCACCTTCCCCATGCTTTCCTTTTCACCGGATTAGAAGGAATTGGAAAAAAAACGGCTGCCATGGCATTTGCCATGACATGCAATTGCCTTGAGATAAATCTGTTCCCAGCTCAGGCCCCCACAGGGGAAATCCGTCAGCATGCGATGATTGCCCCCTGCGGCGCCTGTCGTTCCTGCAAAAAGATAATATCCGGACATCATCCGGATATTATCTTTATTCAGTCAGCAGGGGACATGATCAAAGTGGACCAGATACGCGCTTTAGGCGATAAGCTGACCCGGAAGCCCTATGAAGCTTCAAAACGCGTGGTAATTATCAGTGATGCCCATAAATTCAACACGGAATCCGGCAACACGCTGTTAAAAACGCTTGAGGAACCACCAGAGCATACCCTGTTCATCCTGATCGCCTTGCAGGCATCGGATATGCTGCCAACCATTGTCTCCAGATGCCAGCAGATTCGTTTTAATCCAATCCACCATGAATCGCTCGCAACTTACGTTGAAAACCGCTATGCGACGACGCCTGCTGCAGTGGCTGCCATCGCGTCAATGG
>QZKW01000079.1 GCA_003599885.1 Desulfobacteraceae bacterium
GATCACGTCCGGGTCTGCACGTAAAAAAGCACGCATGATCCTGGCAAAATCCAGCCCGATCTTGTTCTTCACTTCCACCTGCCGCAACCCGAGCTGTGAAATTTCCACCGGGTCTTCAGCTGTCCAGATCTTTCGTTCCGGCGTATTGATATGGTGCAAGGCGGAATGAAGCGTTGTGGTTTTTCCGGACCCGGTAGGCCCCACCACGAGAACCAGGCCGTACGGTTTGGCGATAGCTCTTAACAGGACCTGCATATTCCGTTCAGTGAGGGTAAGGTCTTCCACCTTCATGGCGCCGCTGGTCGCCAGAATTCTCATAACAACATCTTCCTGACTGTCAGCGGTGGGCAAAGTCGCAACCCGCAACTCAAAGGCCGGGATCCCTCTTCGTTTGAACTTGATTTTCCCGTCCTGGGGCATTCTTTTTTCAGCGATATCGAGATTGGCCATGATTTTGATCCTGGAAAGGATGGCATTGGCGAAAGAATTCGGCACCTCCAGAAAATCCTGACACACCCCGTCAATGCGGAAACGAATCTTGGTCCGCTTGGCGATTGTTGACGGTTCTACGTGGATATCGGACGCATTTTTACGGAAGGCGGTAATCAAAGTCTGATCAACCAGTTGCACAATTTTCCCGGATGCCTCATTAACCGAGTCATCCACCATCTCTTCATCATCATCTATTTCTTCAAAAGAGATATCCGGCATGAGATCAAAATTATCATCTGCTGCCTTACCTTTGGATTCTACCTGTTGAGCTTTACCCTGCGAAAAGAAAAAATTGATGGTTTCTATAATATCTTCTTTAATACCAACAGAAAAAATAAATTTATTGGTATTAAAAAGTGCTTTGGCGTGATCAATTTTGCTGAGATCTTTGGGGTCATCAATCAGAATCTCAATATGATCGATCTCCCAGTGTACCGGAACCCACACATCCTGAATCAGAAACGGTTTTTTCAAGTTACTGATCAACTCATAGGGCACCTGCCTTTTTGGATCAAAAACTTTAAAGGCACAGTTATAATAGGCTGAAAGCGATTTTCCGATATCTTCTTTCGATGTTTTAAACTGCTCCATCAAAACCGCTTCAACACTTTTTCTCATTTTCTTGGACAACGCCAGCGCTTTCTGTAACTGGTCCGTATCAACGATTTTGTTTCTCAGCAGAAAATCATAGCGCGAATCGAATCGCTTATCTGGCTGAATTGATTCGATTTTATCCTTTATTTTGGGGTACATCGGGTCGATTTTCTGAACCGATTGATAGCATTTGACCGCCTGTTCCTTATAATTCCGCTTATCCAGTTCAACACCCAGCATAAATTTAATGGATGCGGCGGCCTGATCATTCAGCCCACTTTCGGTAATGGTTGTTTCAATGTCCTTAATCACATCCGCTGCACTGCTGACCGCCAGCGAACTCTCCAAAAAATCATCGAAAAAATCATCGATCGCAATATCTGTCAGAAATAATTTTTTATATTCTGAAACCGCTTCCCGGTATAACCCCAGTTCCTTAAAAGCAGTGGCGCTGTCAAGAATCTCAGGTATACTTTCCCCGATGGACAATCCGGTTTTGATGTGGGACACGTCTTCCGTTGAAAGATTATATGGGGAGCTTTTGTCATCATCATCGATTTCTTTGCTTAATTCATCGACCTTGAATTGGACCTTCTGAAGGACTTCCTTCTCCAGCCCGGTGTCGGCAGATAAAATTTCTTTGTATAGCTCCATTGCTTCATTATAAAGACCGTGGGCTTCATAGGCTTCAGCGGATTTGATTTTAGACTGATAACTTTCTGTTTTTAAATGAACGGCACTCATCATATTACCTTCCATGACGATCTGTTTATTTGGAACTCACACGGGCAGAATGGTTGACGGTAAGAATGTTGAATATAAAAGGCAGAAAAACCGGCTTACATGTAACCCAAGCGGCATCCTATAAAGGGAACAA
Organism: Desulfobacteraceae bacterium; assembly: GCA_003599885.1. Lineage (GTDB taxonomy): Bacteria > Desulfobacterota > Desulfobacteria > Desulfobacterales > Desulfosalsimonadaceae > SURF-3. The sequence continues at coordinate 1,964 of QZKW01000079.1, forward strand.
CTCCTTAGTTGAAAGCGCCGATCACAATTAAAATATTTTTTTTCTCAAAAGATTGCCGATTTTTTTACTTGTCGGCTGCATTTTTGAAAGAGAAGGAAGCAACACTTCACAATTTAACCGCACCATAGATATCGGTGCATTATCACCTATAATGACAATGAGATACCCGTCCTCAAATTTTTTAATATAAAACCGGGCGCTGTCATAGATCAGTTCTGCGTCTTTAATTCCGCCCATCTCAGTCATAAACGGCAACCAGCTGATTTTTTCGAGCCGTTCCGCCTCGCTTTTAAAATCAGGGGATGATTTGGCCAGCGTCACCCCGCCCCCATTCGACACAATCAGCAACCCGCGAACGCCCTCTATACCCATCACTTCTTTAAATATATCTTTCATTGAATTATCCGGCCCAATTTTTCATATTGATAATTTAAGAAAACAGTTATGCCAAAACTGCAATAATACGATCTCTGGGTGAATCCTGCGAAATGGCGATTGATGTGACTTCAGCACCAGCGACAACGATAAATTGCTCATCATTTTCTTTATGGACATATAAAATATTCAATCGTCCGCAATTAATCCCCTCCCCGATTTTCGATGCTTGAAGAATCAAACCATCCCAATCAGGGTCATGAGTGATACCCAAGACGCCGTCTCTGGCGCCTACGGCATTTTTTATTTTCATTCGTATCAGATCAATGGGCGTCATCGGCGGAAGGTCTGCCGGTTTTTGAACCGGCGGCCTGACCTTTGCAACAGTCACGGTCGGCTTTGCGGGTGGCACCTTAATTTCAGGGGTATCCGGCTGATCTCCATGCAAAGGTGAATCTAAAAGGATTTCGCCGCCCCCACCATCCTCTTCCGGCTCGATTTCATCGGCGATCTCATCCTTGGCGCGCATGGCGTCCAGTAAAATGGCCTGTAAATCGCCTTCGATTAATTTTTCTTTAAATACGCAGTCATGTTCAATGGTCAGCGATACATTGGACCATGATAAAATTTCATAGGCAGCATCCTTGCCCTGTTTTATACCGGAGCGCGCATTCATGAGTTCCCCATTACGAAAAAACAGCACACCCGATTTTTTGTCTTTTTTATCAATAACCCTTAGCGTACTAGTCTGCTGCTCCATTTCAATTAATTGCAGAAATGTTTCCAGAGTCACATTGTGAAGACTTCCGCCATCCGCCTTTTTATTCAGCATTTTTGTTATTTGGGCAAACAATTCCATGGCGGAGAAGGGCTTTTTCAGATAACCGACAGCACCGCTTTTATAAACCACCTCTTCTGTTTTTGGTTTATCATAAGAAGTCATCATGCAAACCGGAATGTCGGGGAACGTATTTAAAATACCGGTCAGAAGCTCAAACCCGTCCATCCCGGGCATTCTCAAATCAGAAACAACGACAGACACATATGAATTTGCCAATATCTCCAATGCGGCACTTCCGGATTCGGCAATCGATACAGAAAATGAATCCGCAAAAACCTCCAGGTCTTTCTGGAGCAAGCGAAGAAATGACGGGTCATCATCGACAATTAACACATTAGGCTTCATTTTTTATTCCTCAATCCGGCAGTCAGTGGAACGGAACTTCCCCTAAACACGAATACTTCTTTATGCTATATTTCTATATTAAAATCAATAATTTCGTCAGTATATTTTTTCTTCCACGGCGCGATGTATTTTCTGAAAACATCTGTCATGCTTAAATGCGCTGCCATGTCTTCAACACATTCTACAATTGAAGCGGCGAGTTCCCTCTCGCTGGCTTTCCCGTTAAATGTCACTTTACCGCCGGAATAGCGGAATTCAGCGGCAAACGGATCTAAAAAATCATACTGATCGACTTTTTTGACAAACTGTTTATTGAGCAGGGTTTCAAAATCGACCTTAATCCGCTTGTTTGCCTTCACCAGACTTTCCATTAAAGCCAGCAAATCCTGCAGCATCATCAGAACACGTTGCGGGTTGCTGCTCTTGACCGGCGGCTTTTTTACCGGAGCGGAAGGCTGAGGAATGGCTTTCGGAGCCGGCTTAACCACCGGTTTTGCCATCGGGGTTATTTTTGATAATTCAATTTTGCTGACATTAAACATGCCGCCAAATTTCCGGGAACGCTCAATCAAATCATCCCGATATCCGACTGAACGATCCAGTTCGCCCTCCCCTTTGGCTGAAGACCCACCGATCACTTCACCATTATAGACAAACAGCAGACCGCCCCCCTGCCCCTTATTTAATCGGACATCAATAAAGCCGGTGATGCGTTCGCTTTCCATTTTTTTAATCAGACCTTCAAGATCCGTAAATTCAGAACTTAAATCACGATATATCTTTTCCGCATTTGACAGATTCGCCCAATAATAGACTCTTTCGGGTAAAATATAGTATACGGAAACAGCGTAATTATCCGTTGTCGCAGTTTCAATTATTTTAGTTAAAGCCGCTGTTTCTTTTAACTCTTGTTTCTTATCTTTGTAATACCCGTTAATCAGGTTGTCTTCATCAAAAAAGACCACAGCTTCTGCTGTCGGGGATTTAAAATAAACACCTCCTGTGCCCAAAGAACCCTGAAAGTGCTCTAAAAACTTTTCAATTCTCAGGTAATAGCTGTTTAAATCCTGAACAGCAGGCTTTTCCCTTGGTATAATAATCATTGCTTCTCCCGGCAGTTTTCTTTTTTAAAAAATACGATACGCTTATAACAAAACAAGCAATGCGCCAAAGCCAGCGCATTGCTTGTTTTTTTCATTTAAATTTCAATTTTACCGTCGTCGTCTTAACCGTTCGATGGAAAACCGGAGACTATCCTGCATACGGGAAATGGCGTCTGCCAGATTTCCGATTTCATCTTTGGAATGAACGTCAATTTCCGCCTCAAGATCGCCGACGCTGATACGGTCAGCGGCTTCGGTAAGATATTGAATGTTTCTCGTTAACCGGTATCCGTAAATAATAATGATTAAACCGATCAGGACGATAGCGGCGGCCAATATGCCCAAATTGATGTTGCGGGTGTTTTTGGCTAATACCTGAGCCCGGTCTTTCAGTGTTTCCGTTTTTTTGGTAAATTCATCGATATATTCCGTACTCATCGACAAAAACGGCAAACCTTCGATCTTAATCGGCGCAATCGCCATATATTTTTGTCTGATTTTACCATCCGGATCCTTCCAGAAATAGAAACCTTCGGATTCTTTCATCCCCTGCGAACCGGTAAGAACCTTAAAAAACTCATCAAAATGCGGCCCGATGGCCTTTCTGATCATATCAATATCATCAATACCAATGATGTTTGGATTCGGATGCGCCCAGATTGTCCAGTTCTGCTCTCTCTCCGGTTCGGGCTGCTGAATAAGACAGGTATATCCGGATTTGCCGACACTCTGAACCGCAATCCCGCTGAAGTCCGGGTCATAAAAAAAGTCTTCTCTTTCAAGATCCGGGTGCGTCCGCAAATAGATTTCCGCCTGCAGCGCGCAATCCCTGGCTTTCTGCATCAGCCTCTCTTTACCTTCCTGCAACACGATATTTGTGCTTTCTGCGGTAATTTCATTGGCCAGTTTGTTTAATTGCAGCTGAGAAAAATATCCGGACCCCGCCATTAAAAATATTGGAAGGGCCAGGAAAAGGATCATCATCTTGCCCCTTAACCCGAGCCATCCGCTTGATCTGACATCCGTTGCACCGGCAGTTATTCTCTCTCTGCGTTCAGCCGGTTCTTCTTCAGCGAATCCGGAGTCCGGCTCCGACGGCGGCATATACGGCATATCCGGTTCTTCGGTTGTGGCGTACTCCTCAACCGGTTCTTCCATTGCTTCCAGCAATTTGGAGATCTGCGTCACATGTCCGCACTCACCACATCGAACCCTGACGGATTTCCCTTTATACTGGTCGAGCTTATCCGGATCAATATGATAAACCTTTCCGCATTCCTCACAAATAACCGTCATATTTTACTCCTCCTTAAACAATAATTGGCAGCATTGAAACCATTCTGATATCGCGTTATTTTAACAAATGTATGGCCAAACAGATGCTCTTGTTTATAATTAATACGTCATGTTTGAGCTATGCCTTGATTTCCCGTAATTTTCTGACCATGGCCTGCTGAAATGCGACCTTTCTTTCTTCCCGAAGGATCTGACGAGCCAGTAAATCCACCAGCTCTGCCGCACGATGAACGGGGAATTTCGAATAACTTTCACCCATTTCACGAATTTCATCTTCAATCACGACATCTGCGATGGGTCCCATGGCCCTGGAAAGTTCGGCGGATAAGTAATGAAAAAACGCCCTGTCCAGCTTAAGCGTCGCTTCTTTTGCTGTTTCACAGAGATGAAGTTTGTAAAGCCGGTCTAAAACCATTCTCAACTGTTTCATGTTGATATCGAGAGCGTGGGCGACCTGACCTAAATTCTTGCTGCCATCCAGCTCCATCAGTACCCGCAACATTTCACTGTCGAGCGAAACTTCCCCCAAATCAGCCCGGACCGTTCGCTTAAGAACCAGCTTGGACATATCACCCGCAAAAACATTCATTTATCAGCCCCTCCGAAAATCATTATATGCATCTGATCGTTATAGATTCCAATTGCGTTCCGCATATCAAGCCCGGTAGATAAACAGACGAAATCCCACACCAGTCGCTTCCTTGTCATCCGATATTTTTTAAAAGCATCGGCGCACAATCAATTGGCACCGTCAATATCTACTGCTGACTCATTGACTAAGCTCCCAGATTTTTAATAATCTGCCGCAATGTGTGAAACTCCGCTTTAATTTCCTTCTTGAGTTGTTCCACAATATAATCAAGCGCTTCTTTTGATTGAAGAGGCAATGAAGCCCCAGTGGCAAGCGATTTTTCAGGGGTTTTCGCGCTGGCCGCAGCTGCTCGGCTGTCTTGTAATTCTGCCTGAACATCCTCCGAAGCTCCATCTCGCAGTAGAATGCGCTGCTTAAATTCCTTAAACTTTTTCACTTCAGAACCCAGCAACTGCTTCTTCTGCTTTTCCTGCATTCCTGGTGACAATAAAACTTTTTCGAAATTCTTATAAACAGAAGCGACAAATGCAATGGCGTCCGGATGCGCCCGCGCTTTTTTTGCCTTAATATATTTTCCAATGGATTCATGCAGTTTTAAAAAAAGCGTAAGGATCTGATCATCTTTGTACTTTTGCATCAAACGCTTTGTTTCTGTGAGAAAATCCACCATCGTCTCATCCGTGATTTCCCAGTCAATGGAAAACACCAGCGCTTTTAAATTTCTAATCGGAGAGTCTTCGTCTGAAACCGTTACAGCGCTTTCTGCAACTGGCGCAGCAGTTTTCTTAGGCGGGTTTTTTGCTTGCTTGGCAACACTTATTTTCTCAACAGGAGCTCCGGACTCATCATCCCCAAACAGCTCATCCAACCGACTTGACACTTCAGCCCCGAGGCTCCCTTCATCATCCTTTGTAGTCAAAGCATTACCCTCCTATTCGAGTTTCTTTCTCAATGAACCGACAGTTAATGCAATAATTTTTTTCATGGTCGCAGCGACATTGTCTCCCTTCACGGCGCTTGCAGGAAAACTCGGCGCTTTCAAGCGGCTGTTCAAGTCTCTTTCCAGTGTATCAACGGAAAGAATCGGGATGCCTTCATCTTCCAGATCGCGCTTATTGTATTGCAGTACCAGCGGGATATTGAAAATACTTTTATTGAATGTTTCCAGATTTTCTTTAAGGTTCTGAAGAGAACGGATGTTCATTTCACGTCTTAAATCCATGGAGTCCGCGACAAAAACAAGGCCGTCGACGCCTCTTAAAACCAGTCGTCTTGTGGCGTTGTACTTTACCTGGCCGGGCACGGTATAGAGCTGAACTTTAATGCTGTGTCCTTTGATTTCACCAATATCAAACGGTAAAAAATCGAAAAACAGGGTCCGGTCACCATAGGTTTTGACCGTCACCATTTCATTCTGAATGCGTTTTTTGAACTTCTTGTTAATATACTCAAGATTTGTTGTTTTTCCCCCGCGGCCTGGACCATAGTAGACTATTTTTACCTGGACCTCCTTCTTCTTCGGATTAATTAATGCCAAATCACCTACCTCCAGCACTCATAGGTTAAAGTTTTTCCGGTGTACCCAAGTATACCGGCAACAAACAACATCCAAATCTTCAAACATAATGGGTCAACAAGATTCAAGCAATGATGACTTTTTGAGCGATATGACAGAAACCGGGAGACTAGATCAGCGCCTGAATTCTCTTGATCGCCTCTGTAACCTTCAATCGCAAAAAGCCCAAAGAAACATTTTTGTTAAAAATAGTCAGCAGCAGTAAATCATCCACCACTTTGCTGAAATGGATACTTTCTTCCGCCCCTTTGTGAAATAAAAGCGAAAATTCCTGTTCACCGATAATGTTGGCCATGGCGCTGACTGCGCCATAATTTCCCGCAGCCAGAGCCGCAAGAGAATATACATCATGACTGGCGCCGCCATTTTCCAGATTGACGATTACGTTGCCGGCCAGGTCCATTAAAATAACGCTTTGCACTCCCAGATCAATGAGTTCTTCTTGAAGAATATTCTCAATTGATTCAATCTGCTGTTTATCAAATTCAATCGTAAAATCCATTTAAATTAACCCCTTCAAAAAATTAATCTCACTGATTATTATTATTTCTTTTCGATATCGCAACAAAAACCCTGTTCATTGAAAAGAAAATCGTTATTTTGTCAGAAAAACGTTATTATCTTTTAACTTATTACTTTTATTTAATCAAACAAAAAAAAGAAAAAGAACCATATAGGTATCCCCATCAGAAATTAGACCGATAAAGATGGGACGGATGCCCATTTACGCATCACCCGCCACTGCCCTGATTATCTTCCCCACGACGGCTCCGGGGAAAGGCCCAAGGTCCTTTAAGGCTGCTTGATTTTACTCAAATAATGATCAACCAGTTCCTCCGCAACCCCTGTATATTTACTTACCGTCAATTCTTTCATCCGCAATTTCACCGTTTGCGGCACGTTTTCCAGCGTATCCACGAATTCGCCGATATCGTCCATTGAAATCCGTCTGCCCCGGGTGAGGCTCTTTAACTTCTCATAGGGGTTTTCTTCCTTGTAAACCCGCATGGCCGTTTGAATCGCCTCTGCCAGAAGTTCGGGGTTGGCCTCAAGATCCGCTCCAATCGCCTCCTGATTAACAGAAACTTTACCAAGTCCTTTTAAAATACTTTTAAATCCGATGACCATATACCCCCACACTGCGCCCAGATTCCTCAGCACCGTGCTATCAGTCAGGTCTCTTTGAAAGCGGGAATTTAATAATTTAACTGCCAGATGCTCCATCAGCGCAATCGCCATCCCCATATTGCCTTCGCTGTTTTCAAAGTCAATGGGGTTCACTTTATGCGGCATGGTGGACGACCCCACTTCACCGGGAATGGATTTTTGCTTAAAATAACCCAAAGAAATATACCCCCACATATCCCGATCAAGATCGATGACGGTAGAGGCGATACGAATCATATTGTGCAGTATGTCAGAAAGATAATTATTCGGATTGATCTGGGTGGTATATAAAATCGGCGTTAGCCCCAGATATATGGAAATAAATTTTTCACTCGCCTCAATCCAGTTAATCTCCGGATACACAAACTGGTGGGCATTAAAATTGCCGCTGGCGCCGTTCATTTTGCCCTGCACATATAATAATTGAAAATTCGTCAATTCCACCCTTAACCGCCAGGCAAAATTCACCATCTCTTTACCGACGGTTGTGGGAGTCGCCGGCTGGCCGTGGGTTCGGGACATCATGGGAACGCCCTTGTATTGTTTTGCCAGGTCTTCAATTTTTGCAATCAGCTCTGCAGCATCTTCAGCCAGGAGCGCCCGGCCGGACTTGATCATCAGTGCATAGGCCGTGTTGTTGATGTCATCAGAAGTGCAGCCGAAATGAACCCACTCTTTAAGATGTCCCATGCCCGCTTCAGACAGCTGTTGCTTGATAAAGTACTCCACTGCTTTTACGTCATGATTTGTCTCTTTTTCAATTGCTTTGACGGCGTTTGCCGAAACCGCATCAAACGTGTCATAAATGCTGTCTATCCGTTGAATGTCCTCCGGCGAAACAGATTCAAAGCCCAACTCATTAAATAAAAACTTCAGCCATTGGATTTCAACAAAAACCCGGCGCTTAATCAATCCGTATTCTGAAAATATTTCTTTGAGTGCAAGAGTATATCGGCTGTAGCGTCCGTCAAAAACTGAAATCGCCTGTATGTTGTCCATGATTGATCCTTGTAGTTGTCGTTTATTACAATTTTTTAAAAAAAATCAGCGCATTGAAACCCGCCCCTGAACAGATTCAGCAGTTCCGCAACCACCCAAATCACATCACGTAAATACTAAATAACGAATAGTACTTTTCATGAACCAAGGATTAAGGGATTTATCTCAACGGAGAAGCTGTTTTTTTGCGCCACCATCACAATCTATCCCTTGACCCCGGCATTTACAGGCTCCACATAATTGACTGTGGGATGGGTTTCATGGATATATTTCCGGATACCCTTAATGATACCGTCACACAAAGCGCTCTGGTATTTTGCGTCCATTAGCCGCTGGCATTCTGTTTTATTACTGATAAAAGAAGTTTCAATCAAAATCGCCGGCATCTGGGCTCCGATCAGCACATAAAACGGTGCGCGCTTAACGCCTTTGTTGTTGACCCGATTATATTTTCTCGAAAGACTCTGACACAATTCTTTCTGGACATAAGTGGCCAGACGGCTGGATTCATTAATTTTAGCGTTTTGCATCAAATCGTTGAGGATGGTTTGAAGTTCACTGATATTTTTTTCCGAAGTGGCGTTCTCCCTGGCCGCTACGCTGATGGACTCATTATCTGTGGTTAAATTCAAAAAGTAGGTTTCAACGCCAAATGCGGTTTTATTGGTCGAAGCATTCGCATGAATGGAAATAAACAAATCGCCTTTTTTCATGTTGGCGATTCCGGTCCGCTCTTCAAGGGTAAGATAAGTATCCCCGGACCGGGTCATTATGACTTCGCAGCCGATCTCCGATCTGATTTTCGCAGCCAGTCTTTTGGCGATCTCCAGAACAATCATTTTTTCATGAACACTTTTAAGATACCCCGGCGCGCCATAATCTTTCCCTCCGTGCCCCGGATCAACAATAATCCGCTGCACACCCAGAGCCAGCTGCTTTGCAATAGAGGCAGTATCCGGCTCTTGGATCTCTATGGGAGGGACATTGGCGGACGGCTTCCCCCGAACGTCAATCACAATACGAAACGGATTGGACAATGAAAAAATATTGTAATCCTCAAAGGAATTAATATCGATCACCACCCGAACGGTATCCAGTGTATATTGCCCGGCACGAACTGTTTTCAATAAACTGTCATTGATCGGGATGGTGGTGTCGATATTCCCTAAACGGCTGTTTTTGATATCAACATAAAGACGCTGATTGTCTTGATCAATAGATGGGTCTTTCTTGAGCAGATTGCTTTCAAATTCAGCGGCTCTGTCTGAATTAATCACCACGCGGGTATATTCGGGGTTGGACCAGTAACGGATGTCGGCAACGGTGGCCAGACAACCGGGTTGCCCGGAGTCCTTCTTCGCAGCCGCCAACTTGCCGGCGCTGGCAGCGCTCATCGGCATTTTTGCCAGAGAGGTAAGGGCTTTCTCCTTATAGGCGCTGTCCGGGAAATCCCTGACAATTTGCCTGAATAGTTTTTCAGCCGCCTCCAGGTCATCTTCTTTATGCGAATTCCTGTAGAGCCCTTCATACAGAGAGCCTCCTTGATATAAAGCAGCGGCGGCCCATGGGCCGGTGGGATCCTGTTTATATACGGCGTCGAATTTGTCAATACATCTCAACCAGTCACTTCTGTATTTTTTCTGTTGAGGGATCTGCTGCAGTTCCTTGCTGCAGGATTCCGCCTGAAAAAACAATTGATCAGAAGGCAACCGAATGGAGGCGCACGACCATAAGCCACAAACTGCAAAGCAAACGATTAATAATAAGGAGATATTCTTTTTTTGCATAAAGGTATAATCAGGTTTAATATTCAATTTTGTATTTTTCTACCCAGATTTAATTATCGAAAATGCCGGAATCCTCAGCAGATCCACCTGACCCGGCTTTTTCCTTGAGCAGATGCAAATAATTCAGGGCCTCAAGAGGAGTAATGGACGAAATATCAATCTTTCTCAATTTTTCTATTATCACCTCTTCCGGAGGACGAAACAAACTCAGTTGCACCGGTCCGCTGCTTCCATATTTCTTCTCATCACTTTTTCCGGCCTTATTCCCCAGCACATGACCGGTCTGTTCAATGCTGGAAAGCACTTTTTTGGCCCGTTTAATCACTTTTTCCGGGATCCCGGCCAGACGCGCCACCTGTATTCCATAGCTCCGATTGGTGCCGCCTTCAACAAGTTTATGAAGAAAGATAATTTCGTCATTCCATTCTTTAACCGCGATATTAAAATTTTTAACCCGGGATTTGATCGTCGCAAGATCGGTTAATTCATGATAATGGGTGGCGAAAAGGGTTTTCACTCCGGCGCCCCGCAAATCATGCAGAAATTCAGCCACAGCCCAGGCAATGCTAAGCCCGTCAAACGTGCTCGTTCCCCTGCCGATTTCATCCATCACCACTAGGCTGTCAGGAGATGAATTATTTAAAATATTCGCAGTCTCCTCCATTTCCACCATGAATGTGCTCTGGCCCTGAGACAGATTGTCCAGGGCGCCGACCCGGGTGAAAATCCTGTCGGTAATGGCAAGCGAAGCGTAAACAGCAGGAACAAACGAGCCCATCTGGGCCATGAGGACAATCAGGGCCACCTGACGCAGAACCGTGGACTTCCCGGCCATGTTCGGCCCGGTGATAATGAGCACCTGATGGTCGCGATTGTCCATATGAATTGTATTGGGGACATAACGGTTCCCCTCCAGCAGCTTTTCAACCACCGGATGCCGCCCGTCTTCAATATGAATAACCCCATCAATATTTATTTCCGGACGGACATACCCATTCAGATCAGCAACCTCCGCATGGCTTAACAGACAATCCAAGTTTGCAATGAATTGAGCGGCGTTCATAAGGGGGGCGTTATTCTTGATCACATGGGTTCGAAGCTCGCAAAACAGGTCGTATTCCAATGCGCATCGCTTTTCTTCTGCACCAAGAACTTTCGTTTCAAATGTTTTTAGATCATCGGTGATATACCGTTCCGCATTGACCAGGGTCTGTTTACGCACATAATGCGGCGGCGCTGACTTTGCGCTGGCTTTTGAAACTTCGATATAATAGCCGAACACCCTGTTGTATCGTACTTTCAAGGAGTTGATGCCCGTGGCGACCCGCTCTCTGGCTTCCAGTTCCGCCAGCCAGCCCTTGCCGTCTTTCGATATTTGAATCAGTTCATCAAGCTCCGGATGATACCCTTTTCTGATCATTCCCCCTTCGTTCACTGTCGGCGGCGGATCATCCACAATCGCCCGATCGATCAACCGGGCCGCATCCTGAAGCGGTTCCACAAGGGATGCATCCCATTGAAACAAACCGGACGAGAAATTTTGCAGTTGACGAATGATTTCCGGCAAAACAAAAATGGAATCTTTTAAGGCGTTCAAATCTCTGGCCGTCGAATATCCCATGGAAATCCTGCCGGTCAATCGCTCCATGTCCGCCACGGATTTTAAGCTTTCCCGGATAGCCTTACGAACGGCGACCTGCTTCTTTGCCTCATCCACTGCATCCAGTCTTGCCGCGATGTCATCCCTTTTCACCAACGGATAACGCAGCCATTTTTTGAGAAGTCTTCCCCCCAGAGCGGTGACGGTGGCATCCATCACGTCAATCAGCGTCCCATAACGTGCGCCGGTTCTCAAATTTTTTGTCAACTCCAGATTATTGAAACTCACTTCGTCAATTAACAGGGAATGATCCAATGCGTATGTTTCAAGGCCAGTCAGGTGGGAAACGGTCTGTTTTTGCGTTTCCTGAACATAAAAAATCAGTGCACCGGCAGCGCACACACCGGCGTGGAGCTTCTCACACCCGAACCCTTCCAGGCTACGGGTATTAAACTGCTCCAGCAACCGATTTCGGGCTTCACGAAGGGTAAACACACGGTCGGAAAGAAAGGTGGTGGCTGAGCTGGAAAGGGATTCCTTGAGGGATAAAAAAAAACCGTCTTCCTTTAAAGATTCCGGCAACAAAATTTCATTGGGCGATATCTTACGCGCTTCTTCAACTATCGCATCCGCTGATTTTGACTGGGCCACCCGGAAAGTGCCGGTTGACAAATCCAGACAGGAAAGCCCGAAACCATCTTTATGGCGGGACACGGCAAGAACGAAATTATTGGATTTTTCATCCAGCAGCGATTCACTGACGATCATCCCAGGGGTGATGACCCGCACCACATCACGCCTGACAAGGCCTTTTGCCAATGCCGCGTCTTCCGTCTGTTCACAGATGGCGACTTTATAGCCTTTGTCAATCAACCGTGCGATATATACGTCGGCTGCTTTGACAGGGAACCCGCACATGGGAATGGCGGCGTCATCTTTTTTATTTCTGGCGGTTAAGGTGATTTCCAGTTCCCGGGATGCAGTGACGGCGTCTTCCAGAAACATTTCATAGAAATCTCCCATCCGGTAGAACAGTATATAGTCCAGGTACTGTTCCTTGATCGCCAGATATTGTTGCATCATCGGAGTGATTTTGAGCTGGGTCATGGACAGGAATATTTTCTAACCGGAATCATTAATGAAAAGATGTTATGTGAAATATTTGCTGAAGCTTTACCGTTTGGGACATTCACAGGTTATAACGGGGTTGATTCAGACAAATCCGTCTGGATGACGGGCACCTCCGGTTCACGGCGGGCCGCTTCGGATTTCAGGGATGCGATATTTCCTTCCAATTCGGAAAGTTTCTTTTTTCCGGCAGCGAGTTCAACGTTTAACTTACGGATGGTTCTTTTTGCGATAAATTTTTCAGACAAACCGCTGGCATAACTGATCAGCAAACCCGCAAAAAAAAGAGCCAGGAAATACAGCGCCATCGGCAATTCGGGGGTCTGATACTTGGCGAAATAAAAATCGGCCAGAAGATGCTTCGGTTCCAGAAAAAACGGCAGGTTCTGCGAAACAATAAGCCCGATCAGACCAGCAAGGATCACCCAAAACGCGAATTTTACCTTTCTCATATGAAACCCCTCAATTGCTTGATTGACCCTATGAAAACCAGCGGACGAATACTCGTATGCCCGAAGTTGGAAGGGCGGAAACAGTGGCTAATGATTAAAAATTTATAAAATTGCAGCATGTTGCTCGGTTCATCGGTATATTTGCTTTTTTAATAAAAAAACTCAACCGTTTTTTCCGGAAAAAACACAGGGACCGGACGCATCCGCACCCTGCCTCTCTCATAACGGCACCAGTTCCGTGTTGCCCCAGAGTCCCACTTTGTCTTTGACGATCACAACAATGGCCGAAACGCCGTCAATTAATTTCCCGGCGTTGATTGCCTGCTGAATTTCATTTTCAGAGCCCACCCGGTTGCAAATGGCTGTGGCGGCAGCGTCCGCCACAGCGCATGATGACGAGACGACACAAACGGCATCAGCCTTCCCAAAACTCAGCGAATGGCCGACCGTTGCCGATGAAGTGCACACGCTGATGGGCGCTTGCGTCGAATCCAGCCGCATTCCGAAGCGCATACTTAAAGGCGATTTGCCAGCAGCAACCGCACAGGTAAAGGGACGGTTCAGTTTGACAAAAATATCCCCCCCGTTTTCCACAATGACTTCATCCGAATACGCCATCAGGCCCCTGCCGACAGCCTCCGCAAGCGCCCCGGCCACCGCGGCCATGGGTCCGACACCGGCAAGGGTGCCCGCCTCCGACATTTCCTTTACAATCAGGGGCGCAGGCCCGGCAATGCGCCAAGGAACCAGTGTTCTTAAAAACTGCGGATACACCTTTATATAAGACTCAAGGTATCCCCTGACTGTCAGCACCACTTCTTTGGCTTCATCTGCAAGCAATCTTTCCGCACAAATCCACAAATCCGTTTCCTTGACGGTGGTTTGGAAGGATATCAGGTGGTCTTTTTTAATAAAATGCCGGTATGATCGTTCTTCGTACATCCATCGCCACCCGTCAGATATTTTGAAACTCCGGCCGCATCCCTTCGGGTGAGTGTCTGATAAAATACTGATCGGTCATGCCGGCAATAAAATCCCTGACAATCTCCTCCGGACAATGGGCGTCCATATAGGCTTCAGACATCCCGTCAATTGCGCTTTTAAAAATAGGAGAGGCGTGGTTTTGGGACGCAATATCAGCCAGGAACCGGTCATACATGATCTGATACAGAATCTTGATGCGGCCCAGATCCTTTTTGATGACTGGGTTCATGTAGATGCGTTCATAATTGAATTTTTTCAGTAGACTTAAGGCTTCAGAGATTTCAGGGCTGAAAGAGATGAACGGTTTTTGATAGCTGTTCAGAATAATATCGGTCACCAGCGAATAGACGATCCGGCCATTGGTATCCCCCAGACAGGCCACGCTCTTTTCAGGCAGATCGCTGCGCCGGATCAGATTCAGCCGGATGGCGTCTTCGATATCCCTGCCGATATAGCTCACCGTATCGGAAAACCGGACGACGCAACCCTCCAGGGACATGGGGGTTAATTTCACATGGTCTCCGGATATTTTCCGTCTAATTTCAGATTCATGGTCCACAAACCCTTTGTCCCGGACAGGTTCAATCCGCTGATTATGCACCTCACCGTCATGGCATAAAATCCCGTCCAGGGTCTGAAGGCATAAATTCCATCCCCGGCCCTGCCGTTCCACCTTATCCAAAAAATGCACGCTCTGGATATTGTGATGGAACTGACCGATGCCGTGGCGGCTGCATATATCCGATAAGATTCTTTCCCCGTCATGACCAAATGGGGGATGACCAATATCGTGACCGATGGCAATGGCCTCAATCAGGTCTTCGTTTAAATCAAGAAACCGGCCGATGGTTCTGGCGACTTTGGAAACCAGCTGCACATGAAGCATGCGATGGGTGATATGGTCGTTTTTGATAAGATAAAAAACCTGGGTTTTGTCAAAATAACGGGTATAAGCCATGGAGTGGAGAATACGGTCCACATCCACGGCAAAATTCTGCCGGTAATCACTGCCCAGAAGTTCTTCAGAACGCCGGCGCTTTCCCTCAACGCTTTTCACCGCCAGCACGGACAATGTTTTCGTTTCCCGGTTGTCCAGCATACCGCGCAATTTTTCTAACGGGACCCGATGATTGTCCTGCTCCATGGGCCTACCCATCACTCGGCCGGTCCAAACGAAAACATGGATGGACTTACGGTGATATCCGCCCAAAACCGGTCACTGATGACCCGGAATCCCTGGCTTTTGCCGTTTGAAATAGTCAGGTCAAAAGGAATCTGATGCCCATCCACCGGCCGAACCTGCGCAAATTCAGCCTGATACTCTTTCTTCCACCATTTATGTATTTCAACTTTTTCTACAATTGACCGGGAGGGGTCGAGATAAATCTTTTGAACCACTCCCAGCCATCTTTTTTTAAAAATCAGGACATACCCTTCATGGGAGGCTAAAGGTTCCAGAACCACTGAGTCATGGTTATAAATCGGGATGCCTCCGGAAAGGAATTCGATCACCTCGCTGACGCGGATGGGCACGCCCGAGACCTGTGTCAAATCCGGGTCTGAACAGGATTTTTGATATAATTGCTGATCCACCTGGGACAAAAAATAATAATTTTCCCCGTCATAGATGAATTTCGCCGCCGACTGGCCGGGCAAGGCCAGAAATTCAATGCGAAGCCTGCCATCGATGGAACCCGCCCATGCCGCACGCGACGTCCGGGAACCGCTTTGATCCCACACCGATATTTTACCGATCCCTTTGAAAGAACGGGCCGCATCATTTCTGGCTTTGATGATGGACAAAATGCGATGCGCCTCCGGAGGAGACTCAGGAAACGCAAACCCCGGGTCTCTTTGAACCATTTTATGACAGGCAGGCAACAGCAGGATGAGTATCAGAAAGGCAAGACGCCTTTTTAAGCGGGTCAAAGTTACAAAGTCCCCTTTTTAGGCAACTTCAGCGATTGAATTTTTTCCTTCAATTCAGCGGTGTTTTCTGGTTTGGCCAAAAGCGCCCGCTGGTAATATTCAAGGGCCTTATCGGATTGATTCATTTTCATATACGTATCTCCCAGATGCTCCAGAATCACCGGATCATCGGGTATTAACGCAACCGCCTTCAAAAGTTCGGCCAACGCCTGGTCAAAAAGCCCCTTTTGGTAATATACCCAGCCAAGACTGTCCAGGATATACCCGTTGTCCGGTTTCTTCGCCAGGGCTTTCCGAATCATTGCTTCCGCCTCATCGAGACGGATGCCTTTGTCTGCATAGGTATACCCGAGGTAATTCAATGCATCGGCGTTCTCGGCGTCTAAGGCGATTACGGCGTTCATCAACTCCGCTGCCTGATCGGTTTTACCCTGTTTATCATAAATAACGCCCAGCTCCAACAAAAGGTCGATGCTTTCCGGATTGATTTCAAGCCCTTCCTGAATGAGCGCAATGGCATCCGCCAGGCGGCCCTTTTCTTTGTAGAAACTGCTCAGATACGGAATAACAGCGACCTTATCCGTATCAGCGAGTTCCAGCATGGCCGCCTCCAGCACTTCAATGCCTTCATCGAATTTCTTGTCGGCATATAAAATAACTGCTATGTGAACCACCGCGTTTTGATAAAACCGGGAGTTAGGCGATACGGATCCGAAGTTCTGCAGCGCCAGGCCGATGTTACCTTTTTCATGATAAACAATACCGGCAGCGTAGGCAATTTCAGAGCTCTCCGGCGCGCCCTGCGACATGCCTTCAAGGACAATAATCGCGTCATCAATTCGCTTCTGCAGCACCAGATATTGCAATACCGTTCCAATGACACTGGCGTCATTGAGACTCTTTTCGCCCAGTCCCTTAAATATCGATTCTGCCGCCGCAGGTTTCTTTGGACGGTATAAAAGGCCCAGTTCTATGGCGACCGTGACGTTTTCCGGATATCGTTCATATATCTCCTGATACATTGCGATCTCTTTTTCCTTTTGCCGGGTCAACCGGTACAGCTTCACCAGTTCCAGCCGGCTTTCGACCAGCGTCGGGGCAAGTTTAAGGGTTTTTAAAAAAGACGCTTCCGCCTTGTCATATTTACCCTGGACCCCATAAATTTCTCCAAGGTAATAATACCCCACATACTCATCCGGAAAGCGTTTAATCATCTCCGTGTAGATGCGAAACGCATCGTCCATTTTTCCTTCTGTAAAATATATTTTACCGAGTATCTGATACACGTTTTTCCGGTTGGGATCATTGACCAGCACCCGTTCATAAAGTTCTTTTACATCTGCATTTTTATCCAGGATCTTTTTGATGGTGGCGGCCATCACCAGTGCATCGACGGAATTTGGATTTTTTTCCAGAATTTCCTCCACAATCTTTAACGCATTTTCATTGTCCTTTTTGTGGAGATACAGTACGGCCAGTTCCATCTTCAAATAAAACGAGTCCGGTTCTCTTTCGATGGCTTTTTTCATAAGATCAATGGATTCGTCAAATCGGCCCTGATTCTTTAAAACCTGAGACTCCAGAAACAGAAAATAACTGTTGGCCTGGCTGTCATCCGCCGCAACCGGCTGCTGGAAAGTTTTCTGATCTTCCATATATAAATCATCATCCGGTGAAACCGGATGTTTCTGCATGAAGCCGCAGCCCCCTGACAAAAAAACACACCCTGTCAAAACAGCAACCGCCGACCAGTTTTTTCTTTTCATTATCGTGTATCCCACTCAAACCTATGCAAAAATATTTATTTTCGAACACATAAGACTGTTTATGCGGTCATTATTCATATAGATCAAAGTCCGGTATCTGATCCTTAAAAAACGTTTTCATCTTTTTGATAATACTTTTTTCAAGCTGACGCACCCGTTCCCTTGAGATATTGTATTTGTCACCGATATCCTGCAATGTCAAAGGGGTGTCGGTAAAAATACGCATATCAAAAATTTCCAGTTCCCTTTCCGCCAGCTGGGTTCTGAACACCGCCACATTCTCCTGCAGCAGGGACTCGATCTGTTTTTTGGCCATCTGGTTCTCGATGGACGTTTCCCCAGAGCTTAAAAACTCGCTTCGCTCCGTATCCGAATCCTCTTTGAGCGGCGCATCCAGAGAGACGTCCCAGCCATCCAGCCGCTGATCCATTTCCATGACTTCTTTTTCAGAAACCCCCAGCCGTTCGGAAAGCAACTTGGTGTGCGGTACAAACCCCTCATCAATCAGCTGCTGTTTTTCTTTTTTGAGCTTGAAAAAGAGCTTCCGCTGGCCCTGGGTGGTGCCGATTTTCACCAGACGCCAGTTATCCATGATAAACTTCAGAATATAGGCTTTTATCCAGAAAGACGCATAATAGGAAAATTTAACATTTTTATACGGATCAAATTTCTGCACCGCATGCATCAGGCCGATATTGCCCTCCTGAATCAAATCCAGCAGGTTCTGCATCCATATGCGCTGAAATTCCAGAGCAATCTTGACCACCAGGCGCAAATTGGACGTAGCCATTACAAATGCGGCGTCCGAATCGCCGTCTTCGGTAATTCTCCTGCCAAGTTCGATTTCCTCTTCCCGAGATAAAAGTCGATATTGATTTATTTCAGATAGATATCGCTGTAATGGATCATAACCAACGAGACTTTTACCGCTGTCTAATCTTGGCTTTTTGCCCGGCTGGTCCGCCGTTAAATTATTTATAGCCTTTTTTTTATTTTTTTTCCTGTTGTCGATTCGTTCCCGCCCATCCGGATCAGCAGGTTTTTTCTTTGGGTCATCCATTATAATATCAACCATATCGTTGCTCAAAAGGTGTCAGTGATTTTTTAATAAATATTTATACCATATTTGATATGGACAAAAAAAACAAACCATGTTATTCGAATTTTTTAAAAAACATGCGCCTGTAGCTCAGCTGGATAGAGCAACGGACTTCTAATCCGTAGGTCGCACGTTCGAGTCGTGCCAGGCGCGCCATAAAAATAAAGGGTTTACGGCTTATGTCGTTAACCCTTTTTTATTTCGTGTGAGACTTTGTGTGAGACTTTTTTCACCAATCTCAAGGTCCAACACTTTCATTGCCTCAAGTTCTGAATTGCCAATGGAGTGAAGATATATTTCAGTGGTAGTCCGGTTTTCATGACCCAGAATGCGCTGGATGGAGCCAATCGGAACATTGGCGCTATCCAACAATGACGCACCAAAATGCCGTAGTGCATGATACCGGAAATAACGCACCCCTGCATTCCGGCAGAGAGTGGTCATTATTTTCTTCCGGTCCTTAAATGGGGCTTCAATCCACTCCTGCTTTTTCCTGTCCCAATATCTATGCCAGAAGATCCAGGGTTTATCCTTGTCGCGATTTGCATAACGACTCTGAAGCAATTTGAATAACCGGTCTGGCATTGGAATCTTCCGTGGAGTTAGATGCCCGCCTTTTTTTTTCCGCGTGTATAGAATGATGAAGCGATTTTTCAAATCAACATCATCCCATTTAAGGCGATTGACTTCTGACATCCTGCCCATTGTCAAAGCAATGGTCCACAAATAATCCTGGGTGTCAGGATTGGCCTGCTGAATAACTTTCAGCACATTCTCTTTCGGCGGGACGTATTTGACTTTTTTCTCAACAGGAAAAAAAGTAATAACATTTGTGGGATTTCTTGGAATCCACCCCCGCTTGGGATGAACGCCGAAATTAAACAGGGCTCGTAAATATCTCAATTCCTTGTTGGCGGTGTAAGCAGATGTTTTTCGCGATCGCTGGATGAGATAATCCTGGACTATATCAGATGTAATCTCAGAACATTTCAGTTTGCCCCACTTGCTAACCCATCTGCGGGCAAGATACGTATGATCTGTGTAGTGCCTTTCTGAATTATACGCTTTTACATAATCGAGCCTGAGATTAACTAAATCCAAGAATGCCATGTCGGTTGGGGTTTTCTCCTGTGGTTTCGGGTTCTTTACCTCCTCTCTTTTCTTTGCCTCGGCTTGCTTCGCCTCGGTTTTGGTTTTGAACCAGGCTTCCGTGTACCTGTTTCCGTTGATGGTGAAGTCGTACCTCCACCCCTTTTCCTTGACTGAATAAATGCTCATAGAGATCCTCCTTTGCTGGAAAAAATAAAGAACCTCCGAGCTTCCTGCCACCCAGCCTGCCTGCGTTTTTATACACCCAGCTTGGGCTTTTCCGCAGATACCGGGCTGCTTCCTCGACGGTCAATATATCCTTTCCAATCATCTTCTGTCTATCTTTTTCCAAAAATCGTCATCCTTGTTTTTCATAAATTTTGATCCTTACTCTCGATTTGAATAGAGGCGACGCTTCTCCTAATTTGCAAGGGTGCAATTTGTCTTCTTCCCTTATGATCAATGCCGTAAACAGACAGCCGGGCGTATTTGGACTTTTGGCACAATTTAGCGACGGTTAAATGTTCTTCCATTTGATATCCCTTTTGAAAGTAAACATCCTTTTTTAGTCGACATATATCATCATAAACAGTCATCCCTATTCCCTGCTGCAAATCATATCCCGTCCGGCGTCATGAGCCACCTGAAGGGTGCTGGCCGCCTGGTTAAAATAGTTGGTGCACCCGCAGTTCTGAATTAAAATCTCTCCCCTTTCTGTCAGGCAGACATTGTTGACGCATTTTCTGATGGCGAACTCATAACTGTTGACCGTGGTGCGATAATCATCCGTGGTCCCGGACAGTGATGCCTGGGTATCCTGGACCGGGATTTTAACCTGGCAGGATTGTTCGCAACGGGACACATCCTCCCTTGGCGGCAGAGATGTTGCGTAAGGAGTGGTTCTTCCGGTAACCGGGTTTAAATCCTGATAAGAAAGTCTGCTCGTTCCTGTGTTCAAGGTGTTTTGTATATTGGCCGTTCGCCGCCGCATATTGGTAAAATCATAGAGTCTCCCGGCTTCACAGGTATAAGTCCGATGAATATTCCACCAGACATCTCTTCCCGATTCCAGGTTTCCCCTGTTTGCGCCGGATTGATAAGTAATTCTGGCGCCATCCGCGCAAAACGTCCATGTTGCTCCGGTATTGGGCGAGGTCTGGTTAAAGCAACTGCCAATTGGAAGCAGACCGGTGGCGTGATAATTCTGGAAAGTGTAAACGCATCCGCTGTTATTATGATCGCAGATTTTTTCATCTATACTTTGGCAACCGGTCAAATCCATACTGCCGCAATCGCCGGTTTGGGTCATTTGGGGATAGTCTTTGACGCCGATAATCAGTTTTCCCTGAACGGTTTGTTTCCAGGAATTGGGATCATCCACGACATACGCTTTTACATGCCAGTATTGATGGGTTGAGTCATCTGAAGATCCGTAACACCCCGGAGAATTGCCACTGCTCGTCTGTTGGATAAATTGATATGACCGGATATTAACGGTCCCCGGCGTAGAAAAGCACCCGGTTTGCCCGGAAACCGGGTCCGTATAAGGAATACATGCCCCGGCAGCGGTGATGCCATGGACGATAGCGCCCAGATTATTGACATTTAAAGATTTACACGAGTCCCATCCCGAGTTAAGTGCCCATACATCCTTGCAGTCACCGGAAACAGCAGCCCAAAAACATTCCTTTGTGTCCCCGTTGGCGTCATATCCGATATAAAAGCTCACGTCATAACCGATAATTTCCGTTTGAGGCACAAGGTGTACCTGCCGTTTGATGAAACAGGTTCTGGTTTCATACTGATTGCCGACGTTATTATTCAATACATTGATCTGAGAATACATGCTGCCGGGATCACGAGACTGCTTTAATGCTTCCTCTTTACCCGGCAGGGTTCCGGTCCCGTTCTGATAATATTGCTCAGGGTTTGATACCCCGGATGATGGAATACCGGCAAGGTTTCCCATTTGATTGGATGCCTGGCCGTAATATCGGATTTCCGTTTCAAGGACATTCACATTGGTTATGGAAAATGGCTTTCGCTGTTGGATAGCGCTGGCCATGCCTCCGCCGAGATCACGAAGTACCAGGCCGATATTGTTCCAGACCAGGTTGGACCCGCAGCTTGAATTGATGCAGTAGCACCCGGCAAGAGACATCATGGATGGAGCTTCGCTTGCGGACAGCTTTCCGTTTGTGTCCGCCTTCCAGGTATAAAACCGTTTCTGATTCCATGTGCCCGGATTTGCAGAAATAAATCCATTGGAACATATACCCGACAAGGGAGAAGACACCCGGTAAGTATAATCCGGCTTTCCGTCAAAGTTGGTGTCCTGGCGGATAAAAAGGCTGGTGATGTCCCCGGTGCCGGACGGCTGGATAAGCACATCCAGGAAGGATTTGGAAGACGGCGCGGATATCTGGCTGCCGAATGTCTTCTGATCATTCAGGGTGTGCATGGATGTTTCTTCTGAAGTCATGGGATTTGACATTCGCTTCTTGATGGCGTCCGTGCTTCCGAGCTTGGCATCCATCTCAGCCCCGAGGGTTTTTCCGGCATTGTATGCCGACTCGTCCCAGGCAGAGGATTTTCCAGCCACTGCAATAATCATTACCAGCAGGACAAATAGTAACAGGCTGACATTCTGAGGATTGATATGATTACTGAATCTGCGAAGTGTATTTGAGCGGATCATTGCTTTTGCCTTTTTCAAAATCGTGCATAAACCATTGTTGAGGGGTAATCTCTCCCCTCATGTACCGAATTGATCGATAGAGTTTCAGGGCCAGATCCGACATGGAAATCACCCCCACGGAGATGGGCATGGATTTTCCGGATTGTTTGTCCACCATGATGAGGGTCGGCGTCATGGTCACGTCAAACCTGGCTCCCATATCCGGATAGGCGTCAATATCGACTGTCCTGACCGGCCAGGCATATTTATTGATGAAAAAATCCAGAATGGATTTCTGGGATTCACAAAAATCACAACCCTGGCGAGTGAACATGATCAACGCAAATTGTTCCCGCCCGCTGGCGATGGTCTCTTCCTGCTCCCGCACCCTCATGGAGACAAGCGCCGACTGGCCGGGAGCGGTGACAGGATAAACGCTCTGGGTGCCAAGTTCCTGGTTTTTCTGGTCCACATAAGACATGACACTGGCAAACGCCAAAGATTTGCGGCGGGCGATATCCTGTACAATGAGGTAATCCATGACGTTCTTTTCATCCGGGGCCTGAACCGCCTTTTTCATAAAATTGTTCAGCAGCTCCTGAAAATCGTCCGGATGCATGTCCCACAATTGCTCCGTCGTATAATCCTCCAGCTTGGGCAATTTTCTTTTTGATTCCTTCCGCTGGTTTTTTTCCGGGTCTTTCTGATACCAGTACCAGCCTTGTTTCTTTGCCTTATAAAAGGATGGGGATGGATTGCCGGTTTTGTCACCTGGTAACTCGGGTGCTGCAAATACGGATTGTGCCATCCATACAACACCGCTAAAAAAGAGGCACAGCCACCGCTTTGATGTCATGTTTATTCTCCAGTCCAACATATCTTG